>JAGAUY010000067.1 GCA_017620525.1 Oscillospiraceae bacterium
GAGAAAAAGAGAGTCGCTGCGGAGTTGCAGCTCCACAGCGACCAAGGCTTTCAATATACATCCCAAGCATATTTTAAGCTAACTCAATCTTACGGCATAACTCCGTCCATGTCAAGTAAGGGCAACCCTTATGATAACGCAATGGCAGAAAATTTCTTCTCTATTTTGAAAACAGAGTGTATTTACCGACACAAACCAAAGACACTTAAAGAAGCCAATGATCTGATTGATAGATATATTCACTTCTATAACTATGAGCGCATCCAGAATAAAACTGGAGTGGCGCCGCTGACGCTGCGCCACTCCGCTTGAACTAAATATTCCTACACAGGGGCATTTTTTGTACTGTCCGTACAAACTGGGGCTGTGCACATGCCGAGGGTATTTTTCGTTTTAACCTTTGCGGATATTAAGATCACCACTCATACCGCTGAAACTGATGCGGCAGCGTTTGTCACCATAGACATAGTCACCACCGGACATGGTGGTGGGGAAGTCAGATTGGAAATTGCTGCTCATGGCATCGATGGATACGACAAAGCCGCAGTCTTCCGGGAGTGTCAGATCCAGATCGCCGGACATGCCATCCACACTGATCCGGCTGGGAACATTTGTAACTTCCAGATAGCAGCTGGCGGAAGCGCCGTCGAAGTCCAGGATGTTCAGTGTCCCGGAGAAATTAATGTCCCCCGAGGCACCGTCGATATCCATCTTATCCACCTGGCAGTTATTGAAATCGCAAGTGCCGGAGGCACCGTCAAAATCAACCTCCTGAATGCTCAGTTCGTTGACGATGATATTGGCTGAAGCGGCGTCAATGTTCAGTTCTCCGCAAGACCATTCTGCCGGGACTGTGATCACCAGATCTTTTGAGATATCGATGTTGATGCCAAAGCTGGGGAATGTAATAGAATCCTCACAGTACTGGATCTTCAGTGTATTGCCGGTCTGCTTGTAGACCATCTGATTCTTGGTACCTTCAACATAGGTTTCTGAGAGTGTGATTTCGGAAGCGTTCTCATCAGGCTGGATGGTTATGGAGCCGGAGACCCATTCAATATCCAGATTTCGGATCTGATCTGCATCGGCAGCGCCATTGTTTGTCGTGCCGTCGCCTGCATTCGGCAGTATCTGGTTGTAGACGTAGGCATCTGTCCTGTACGAATAAAGACCAAAAGCCAGAGCAGCCAGCAGAATTCCGCATAAAAATACAATGGCGATGCTGAACAGGACGATGCGGATAATGGCGTTAGTTTTCATAGTCATTTGCCTCCTTCAGGTCCATACAGGCCTTAACCAATCCCTGCACAGAGCCGATAATGGGGAAAATCAGCCAGGTTATGAACCATGCCTGGGTTGCGAAGCTGAGGACAAAATACACGGCCAGTCCGATGGCCCAGATGACGGAATGTATGCTTTTGCGCAGCTCCTGTCTGGGAGTCATGGCAGCTTCAGGTATTGCAGCAGACCCTTTCTGGGGTCCCTGTTTTTTACCCAGGATGATCATAACCGTGGCGACGGCCACAATCGATAAAGTTCCGCAAAAGCCCAGGTTATCCATACCCATATCGCCCAGTACGAACAGAGGCAGCATACAGATGATGTAAAGTCCGACTGCAATGGCACGCATGGCTTTCTTTACGGGGGTGTCATATTCTTCGGAGTTGTCAGGAACCGCACAGCGGGATGTGCTGCGGTATGCAGTATCAGGCCCTGAAGCACTGCCAAGGATTTCATTGATGTCTCCGATTCCCGATATTGCCAGCCGGTAGGCTGCCTCGGGTGACTTTCCCTGACTGATCAGGTCGTCATAGCGGTCGAGTGTGTTTTGAAGGATTTCCTGCCGCATCTCTTCGCTGTCCGGAGCACCGGCGAAGAGCAGATTCACATATTGGATCAGTTGCTCTCTCATAATCATACCTCCACTTGCAGAAGCTTGTCCATGATCTCTTTCGTCTCTTTCCATTCGAGGCCCAGTCTGTAGCTGGCTTCTCTGCCTGCCGGGGTGATGGTGTAATACCGCCGCCGGGCACCGGCACCGGAATCACCCCAGTAAGAAGCGATATATCCCGCTTCCTCCAGCCGCTTGAATGCGGTGTAGAGGGTGGCTTCTTTGAGTTCGAACCTGCCGGAAGAGAGCGTTGAGATTGTTTTGTTGATCTCATAACCGTAACTGTCGGACTGAATAAGTCGGGCCAGAATTATGGCATCCGTGTGTCCGCGGATCAGATCGCCGGCGATTGACATATCGATCCCTCCTTTGCGGTTTCATAATATCACGAAGTACCTCGCCTGTCAAGGTACTTCGGATAAAAGAATGCCATTGGGCGCGAATTCCGTTACCGGCGCCCAATGACACCCGATTATTTATGATACTTGCTCCCGGCCTGAATGGCCTCAGCCCGATACAGCTGTTCCAGTACCATGATCCGTGCCAGATGATGGGGGAAGGTCATTGGCCCCATGGAGAGCCTAAAGTCGGCCTTTGCTTTCACTCTGGGGGACATTCCGAAAGAGGAACCGATGAGAAAACAGGCGTTGGATTTACCGGAGAGTTTTACATCTTTCAGCTTGTCTGCAAATTTCTCGCTGGAAAGCTCCTTGCCTTCCGGTGTAAAGACGCAGAACCAGGCACCCTTTGGGATCTTGGAGAAAATCAGTTCAGCTTCTTTTTCGAGTCCTGCGCTGATCTCGGCAGGGGAGGGGTCTTCCGGCAGTCTGACCTCCGGCAGCTCCAGAAAACTGAACCGGCAATAACCACCCAGCCGTTTTTTGTATTCCTCGGCGGCAGAGATATAGAATTTTTCTTTAAGTTTTCCCATGGCGATCAGGGTAATATCAAACATAAGATCCCTCCTCATTTTGAAAATCATACCATACTGGAAAAGGAAAAGCAAGGACACAATACGTTCGGAGGTGTGAGAATGGAAAAGGAACGAAAAGACTTCAATATTGCGCTGCCGCTGTCTGTCAATGCCGATCATCAGATGGTTGAGGTGTTTCATGGAGATCCGCTGGGCAGCTATACGGGCCGATGTGAGGATCCGTTGGAAAAACCCGTTCAGGACGCGGATGACCTGTAAAACCCAAATCCCCAACCGAAAGGTTGGGGATTTATATGTCAGCAGCCTTTGTATTTTTTCCTTGTTGCCAGTCCGCCCCGGATGTGGCGCTCACGCTTGTTTTGATCAAGGATCTGCCGAACCTGTTCATATAGGATCGGATGACATTTCGGCAGTCGCTGCGACAGATCCTTATGTACGGTGGATTTGGAGATGCCGAAGTGCTTTGCCGCCGCACGGACGGTGGCGCCGGTTTCGATCATGTACACAGCCAGTTCGCAGGCGCGTTCTTCGATGGTATCTGACATAAGCTTTCCCTCCGATGCTGTGTGAGGCTTGAAAAAACATATGTTGTGCCTTCGATGGATATGCATTCTTGACAGAAAGCTCCCGTGATAATAAAATGGAAAGAACAGATATTATACTGGAGGAATTCCTATGATCTATTTCCATAATGACTACAGTGAAGGCTGCCACGAAAAGGTTCTGGAAGCGCTGGCTGGAACCAATCTGGAGCAGACACCCGGATATGGCACCGATGATTACTGTGCCAAGGCTGCAGATATGATCCGCACGCTTTGCGGTCGTCGGGATTTGGCTGTCCATTTCCTGGTCGGCGGTACGCAGGCCAATATGACGGTTATCGATGCGGCACTTCGTCCCCATCAGTCCCCATTGGGCGCATTCTCCGCCCATATCAATGTCCACGAGACTGGAGCGGTTGAGGCGACAGGACACAAGGTTTTGTCCGTTCCCTCTGATGACGGTAAGATCACTGCTGCTCAGGTCAGACAGGCCGTGGAGGAACACTGGGCTTCTGAGAGTTTTGAGCATACTTCACAGCCGAAAATGGTTTATATTTCCAATCCCACGGAGCTTGGTACGCTGTATTCGCACTCTGAGCTTGGAGCGTTGTCCGCAGTCTGCCGGGAGAAGGGGCTTTATCTTTTTATGGATGGCGCTCGATTGGGTTACGGCCTTGCTGCCCGGGGCAATGATGTAACGCTGCCGGACATTGCTAGACTTTGCGATGTTTTTTACATCGGCGGTACAAAGGTAGGTGCCCTGTTTGGTGAAGCGGTTGTCATTTCCAATCCCGCAATTGCGGAGGATTTTCGCTACATGATCAAGCAGCATGGCGGTATGCTGGCAAAGGGAAGATTGCTCGGTGTGCAGTTTGGCGCGCTGTTTGCAGATGGCCTGTATTTTGAAATTGCCGCCCATGCAGTCCGCATGGCGGATCGGATCCGGAAGACATTTGACGAACTTGGTGTCGCATATCTTGTACCCGGTGTAACGAATCAGATTTTCCCGATTCTGTCCGATGCCTTCCTGGCAGAGCTGTCCAAAACGTTCATGTTCACTGAGCAGGAGCGGGTGGATGAGACGCATCGCGCAGTCCGTTTCTGCACAAGCTGGGCCACGAAACAGGAGAATGTGGAGGCTCTCTGCGCAGAGCTGAAGCGCATTGCAGCGTTGTAAAATTCACAGCTTGTTAACTGGATTTCCCGCGACCGCTGCGATATAATGGTGGAAAAAGGAGGGTATGGCCTTTGCAAATTGATAAAAAGACAATCCGCTACCTTTTCGTGGGAGGTATCGGATGCATCATTGTATACTGGCTGCTCCATGAGACGGAGCGCTTTGCGAGCCTTTGGTCTGCCGTTACGGGAATGCTTTCACCTTTTGTCATCGGTGCGGTGCTCGCGTTCATTTTCAACGTCCCCATGCGGGCCATCGAGCGGAAGCTGAAGTTCATCAAAAAGGATGGGTTCAGAAGAACGATTGCCATATTGTTGACATTTCTGTTCATCATTCTCGTTGTTGTTGGTATTTTCCGACTGCTGGTTCCTCAGATCACGGAAACGATTCAGGTATTGGTGCCGAAGCTGATCACGTTCTTCCAGAATATCGCTTCGAAGCTGGTCGGATACCTGGAAGAGCATCCGGAGGTCAGACAGTGGCTCACCACCACATTCAATGCCAATCTGGATCTGATGAACATCGACTGGGCTGGATTGGCTCAGAAGATTCTGAACATGCTCAGCAGCAGTGTTACGCTTATTGCAACTGGTGCATTTTCCGCTGTGGGCAGCATAACCGGCGGGATTGTGGATGCAGTTGTTGCAATCGTGTTTGCCCTGTACGCTCTGGGCCGCAAGGAGATCCTGGCCCGCCAGGGCCGAAGAATCATCTATTCCATTCTGCCGGAGCTTTTTTGTGATGAAACTGTCCGTATTTTGCGGCTGACGAATTCCACGTTCTCTAACTTTATTTCCGGCCAGTGTCTGGAAGCTTGTATCCTTGGCTGCCTTTTTGCAGTGGCAATGGCTCTCTTCAAAATGCCGTTCATTCCTTTGGTCAGTGTTCTGATTGCCGTGACGGCTCTGATCCCCGTTGTGGGTGCCTTTGTGGGCTGTATTCTGGGCGCCTTCTTTATTCTGGTCAATGATCCGCTGCAGTCGCTGGTTTTTGTGGCGATGTTCCTTGTTCTTCAGCAGATTGAAGGCAACCTGATTTATCCTAAAGTGGTTGGTACTTCCATCGGTCTGCCCGGTATGTGGGTTCTTGTTGCTGTAAGCGTTGGCGGAGAAATCATGGGTGTTGCAGGCATGTTCGTGATGATCCCTGTGGCAGCAGTCTTGTATACTCTTGCCCGGGAATTTACGCTCAAACGCGTTGCGCAGCGCAACATTGCCCCTGAGAAACTCATGGATCAGCCTCCGGAACTGAAGTCCAAGTTTAAGGAAAACCGGGAGCGTAAAAAGCGTCAGAAGCTGCGCAGGCAGATGCAGTCCATTGCCCAGCGGTGTGTCCACGCGAGTGAAGAGAAAAAGGATAACTGACACAGAAGGAGAAACGTATGGAAACGATCGAGAGCAGTCTGACATCCGGGGCATATCTTGCTGAATTGAAAAGATGCTGCAGCAGTCCGTTCCTGTTGTTTGATGAACGAGTTACAGGCATTGTTCTTGGTGGATTCTTTTCTGTTGCTTACTACAGTCCATGGGAATGGAACCGACGGATCACCGGGGAGTGCAATCGAGCCATTGGCATCGTTAGAGAAACGGATGGAAAGACTGAAATTCGATTTGTCCGCTCACGTGGGATGTTTTCTCTGTTCTGGCTGGTTTTCTGGATGCTTTTCTGCGCGGCATTGTGTGTGCTTATGACAGGGCAGTGGGAACCGATCATTCTGCCGGTCAGCGCTGCGGTCTCGGCGGTGGTCTGTCTGATCAGTGCTTTTGAGTCCTCGCTGACAGACAACGGACAGCAGGGTGCGTGGATCATAACGGATTTGCTGAGGAAACCGGATGAGTTCTATTATTGCTGAATAAAAAGTACGCTGACACGACCGTGTCAGCGTACTTATTATACCTGCGTAAACTCGTAGTTTTCAAATTTCAGCCGGTCTCCCGTGTCGATTCCATAGGGCAGAAGCGCAATTGCAACCTCGGAGACGACACCGGTGTCGTCATATTTGACGTAAGCGTAATCGCCCCGGATATCAATAACAGTGCAGAGCATTCGGAATCTCCTTTAGCGAATAAAATTGGTCATGGTGCGTTTTTCCGGCTCAGGCAGTCCGTAAGCCTCTTTGCCGAGAGCAATACTTTTCATCAGAAATGTCATATTCCGAGCCAGATTTCTTACGGTGATCAGTCCTTCAGCATCCTGCTCCGCCTGTCCGGGCTTTTGACCATGGACGCTGTTCCAGTAATGGCTGGAGGCGACGGGCATGCTGGAGATGGTGAAATATTTGTTCAGCTGATCGAATGTAGCGGAACAGCCGCCCCGTCTTGCGACAGCAACACTGGCGCCGACTTTCATAGACTTGTTAAAAGATGTGCTGTAAAACAGACGGTCGAGACAGGCAATCAGCGTTGCGTTCGCCGATGCGTAGTATACAGGACTTGCGACCACCAGACCATCACATTCGTCGAATTTCACAGCCAGTTCATTGACAATATCATCGATGACACACTTACCGCTCTTATAGCAGGAATAACAGGCAATACAGCCGCGAATCGACTGATTGCCGATATGGACGATTTCAGCTTCGATATTGCTTTCCGCGAAGGTCTTCTGCATTTCCTGCAGGGCAATGTAGGTGTTGCCTTCGCAATGGGGGCTGCCGTTAAGCATCAATACTTTCATAATCATTCTCCTTGAAAAATTCGCCCCTGGTTTCCCAGGGGCGAATTGCGATTTCAGTCAGATGGCAGATATAATCCGGAGGATTAGTCCTTATACATCTCAACCAGCTTGTTCAGGTGCTCCCAGCGCTCCTTAGCAGCAGCCTCGTTCTTGGCGAACAGATCGGTTGCACGCTCGGGGAACTCACGGGTCAGACGGGCATAACGAGCCTCGTTCATCAGGAATGCCTGGTAGCCGTCCTTAGGAGCCTTGGAATCCAGCTGGAACTTGCCGGTCTCCTTGGAAGGATCGAAGCGGAACAGGTTCCAGTAGCCGCACTCGACAGCCTTCTTCATTTCCTGCTGGCAGTTGGTCATGCCGCCCTTGATGGAGTGCATCTCACAGGGAGCGTAGCCAATGATCAGGGAAGGACCGTTGTAAGCCTCAGCCTCGCAGATAGCCTTGATGGTCTGGTTGGGGTTAGCACCCATAGCGACCTGAGCAACGTAGACATAGCCGTAGCTCATAGCGATCTCGGACAGGGACTTCTTCTTGGTTTCCTTACCGGAAGCTGCGAACTGAGCAACCTGGCCGATGTTGGAAGCCTTGGAAGCCTGGCCGCCGGTGTTGGAGTAAACCTCGGTATCGAAGACGAAGATGTTGACGTCCTTGTTGGAAGCCAGAACATGGTCAACGCCGCCGAAGCCGATGTCGTATGCCCAGCCGTCGCCGCCGAAGATCCAGATGGACTTCTTGGACAGGTATTCCTTCTTGGACAGGATGTCAGCAACGGTGTCGCAGCAGACATCAGCTTCCAGGTTGGCAACCAGAGCCTTGGTGGCAGCCTTGTTGGCCTCGCCGTCGGTCATGGTGTCCAGCCACTTCTGGCAGACAGCCTTGCGCTCCTCGGACTCGGTAGCCTCGATGACCTTACGGACCTTGGCAGCCAGAGACTCGCGGATGACGTTCTGAGCAGTCCACATACCCAGACCCTGCTCAGCGTTGTCTTCGAACAGGGAGTTCTGCCATGCGGGGCCGTGGCCTTCAGCATTGACAGTGTAGGGAGAGGTAGCAGCGGGGCCGCCCCAGATGGAGGAACAGCCGGTAGCGTTGGCGATGTACATACGATCGCCGAACAGCTGGGTGATCAGGCGTGCGTAGGAAGTTTCTGCACAGCCAGCGCAGGAGCCGGAGAACTCCAGCAGGGGCTTACGGAACTGAGAGCCCTTGACGGTGTTGTCCTGCATGTCAGCCTTGTCGGTGACCTTAGCGACCATGTAGTTGAAGACTTCCTGCTCGGCCAGCTCGGCTTCCTGGGGAGCCATAGTGATGGCCTTGGTGGGGCAGACGCCGACACAGACGCCGCAGCCCATGCAGTCCAGAGGAGAAA
>JAGAUY010000068.1 GCA_017620525.1 Oscillospiraceae bacterium
GAGCGATGCCGAAAACCCTTGATATACAAGGGTTTTCGGGTTTGCGAGAAGAAGTAGTACGGTCTGAAGGCCGCACGTCGCGCTCCCCAGTTCAGCAAGCGCTGATTTTACCCGTATTTCAAAGCAATTTACTTGCAAAACCCCAGAAATCCTCGGATTTCTGGGGTTTTTGTATTGGTTGTACCAAAGTCAACCCCCGGCTAAGCCGGGGGTAAAATAATAGCTTCTAGCGAGGAGTGGCGCAGACAAGAAAAAAGCTCCCCATTATAGTAGAAGTGGTTTGCCGACCACACAACTACCATAATGAGGAGGTCTTCATCGTGAGAGAAAAAGACATAAATAGTTTAGGCCATACATCGTGGAGATGTCAATACCATATCGTATTCGCACCGAAATAACGGAGAATGGCAATATACGGAGAAATAAAAGTGGATATCGGAAAAATCCTGCGACAATTATGCCAGTAGAAAGGTGTGGAGATCATAGAAGCAGAATTATGCAAAGACCATATCCATATGCTCGTAAGCATCCCACCAAAGTACAGCGTATCGCAGATAATGGGATACCTCAAAGGGAAGAGTAGCTTAATGATATTCGACCGGCACGCAAATCTCAAATACAAGTATGGTAACAGGCACTTCTGGGCCAGAGGGTATTTCGTAGACACGGTAGGAAAGAATAAAAAGCAAATCCAAGAGTATATCAAGAGCCAATTAACATTAGATCAAGTAGCCGACCAAATCAGCATCAAGGAGTACGTCGACCCGTTTACGGGTAGCGTGAACCAGAAGGCATAAAGAAAGCCCCTTAAAGGGCAGCCCGGATAAGGAATGCGGTCGGCAAACCATTCGGGGCCCCTTTAGGGGCAATCGTTTGTAAAATGCCCTTCTAGGGCTAAATCAAGCCCCCGGCTTAGCCAGGGGTCATGACTTTCCCTCAACGCAAAGCAAATCGTGGAATTTTCCGCAGGAAACATCATTTCCTATACCATGCGCGTCGTTTCCCTTGATCCGGAACTTATCAGACAGCAAATCAGTCTGGATCATCTCCCCTTTCAGCCGATACGAAAGCATGATCTGATTCTACCGTGCATATAACAGCACACCCCCGGAAACCTGTGTTTCCGGGGGTGTTTGTTCAGATTACTGGGTCACTGCGGTGTACTGAATGGAGTTGACAACACCGTTGTCCAGGATCACAGTCAGGATGCAGTCGCCGGTCTTGACCTCGTATGCATTCTTGCCGTTATACCACTCGGCGCCGTAGGCGTCCTCAACTTCCTGCTGGGATGCGCCGATGTAGATGCCTTCCTCGGTGGTCACGCTGTCATCCACCAGCCACAGGCAGTAGATGTAGTCGGTATCGGCTTCGGGATAGGTCTGCAGGTAGAAGCTGCCGAAGTAATAGGTCTTATCCAGGCCTTCGAATGCGCAGCTTTCTTCCTCGGTGTAGCTCTTGGGTTCGCCCAGAGCCTCCAGGATGGGGGCAGCTTCAGCGTTCATGGCGATCTTGGTGCTGCCATAGGTGAAGGTATATGCCTCGCCCTCTGCAGCAGCAGGAGCCTCCTCGGCGGGAGCTTCAGTGGGAGTCTCAGCCTCGGGCTGAGCATTGTTATTGGTTGCGGGGGTGTTATTGTCTGCGTGGGCGGGAGTTTCGCTGCCGCCGCAGGCAGCCATGGCACAGACCATGGCCAGAGCCAGGATCAGGCTGATCAGTTTCTTCATTGTGGTTTCCTCCTAAAGTATTTATCACTCTGCGGCAGCGCAGGCTGCCTCCAGTTCTTCTTTTTGCGCGTCATAGGCTGCAACCTTTTCCGCCCAGATATTGCTGAGCTCCGGGTCACTGCGGCAGTCAGCAATGCCGCATTCCTCCACGAGGATCTTGCCGAAGTAGGAAGACAGCTTTTCCGCGCCATAGACATTCAGATGCAGACCGGTATCATAGGTATCGGTGTTCCAGTCGATGCCGATCTCCTCCTGGTAATCCAGGAAATTGATGTACAGCAGGTCGTGTTCCTCCGCATAGGCGGCCATCTGCTCATCCCACTGGTCCCACCAGACGGGAGACAGTGAGGGAGCCTTGATCAGAACCAGCTGAGTGCCATGCTTCTGGCACAATTCCACCATCCGGTCCAGGTATTCATAGCAGTTGGCGGCAAATTCATAGTCCACCAGCGGGCGCTCCATGTGCTCAGCCTCGACGGGCTTCACACCCACCTGCATCAGATATCCGTTGTGGGACACGGTGTCCTTCTTAAGCCAGTACTGAAAATCCTCGGCTGTCAGCTCACTCCAACGGTCATGGTAGCGCAGCAGTGGGAACAGGTAGAGCCACATCCCCTCCTTTTCCTTCTCCTCCTGCGTCATGGAATCCAGAATGGAATGGACCTTGGAGCCGGACCAGCGCATACCATCCAGGGTCATGCGGTTATAGGCTTCCCGCTGGCTGGAACTGCCGGTACTCTTCGGGGTATCGTACTTCATGGAAAGGACGTTGAATACCATGACCTCGGGGGTCTCATACTGAAAGGTCTCCTCCATCAGATAATAGGACTGCCAGATCAGCTGCTGGGCACTGCCCCGGATGTAGGAAGTGATGCCGTATTCTTCCCAGAGCGTAATGGGAGAGAAGTTTTCATAAACTTCACAGTCGCCGATAAAAACCACATCGTGATTTCCGGCTTCTTCATAGTACTCTGCAATCAGCGCGCCTTCCCGAACATCCGTCATGTATTTCGGCATCAGAAGCATCTGCAGCAGCCAGAGGATCAGCAGGCCCACCGCCAGTGCGGCCGCAAAAATTGCAATTGATTTCTTTTTCACGGCAGCCTCCTTAGAACTGGTTGTAGATGAAATTGCTGGCGTCGTAGCCGATGCCGTAGCTGCCCATCAGCAGCACAATCAGCAGCAGCGCGAAGATCAGGCAATAGCGAACCAGCACAGGCTTCTGCCACAGCCGCTCCCGGATGGGCGCTTTCTCCTGCAGCAGGCTCACAGCGAACCAGATGATCACACCGCCAAAGATAATGGCATAGTCCACTCCGCTCAGACCCACGTTCATCAACGTGCCGTCCCAGAGGATGTGGAAATTGAAGGTGGTGAGCAAACTGCCCAGCCGGCGGAAATAATCGCCTACGTTGGGGAACAGGTCGCAGGCACGGATCAGATTCATGAGCATGAACATCCGCAGCATCTCAAACGCACCGTACCACTTCTTTTCCTTCAGATGGAAGCGGTTGTGGAACTTTTCATAAAGGGGTGCCAGTTCTTCGGACACCACAATCACGAAGCAGTTCAGCAATCCCCAGACAGCGAAATTGGGACTGAAGCCATGCCAGATACCGGTGACCAGCCAGGTAGCCACGGAAGCAACATACACCGGCAGACGCTTGCCGAAATTGGGGGATTTTTTCCGGGCGGCCTTAGAGAGCTTTCTCATAGGTTCGGAAACGGAAATGGGGTAGAAAATGTAATCCTTCATCCACACACCCAGAGAAATATGCCAGCGGCGCCAGTACTCCGCGATATTCTTGGAAAAATAGGGACGGATGAAGTTCTCGGTCAACCTGACACCCAGCGCTTCGGCAAGGCCGATGGTTACATCGATACCACCGGTGAAATCGCCGTAGATCTGAATGGCATAGAACACCGTCAGCACCAGGAATGCAGCACCGGTGTACTCCTCCCCTTTTAGCGTGCCGATGGCCACCGCGATCCGGTCCGCCACCACGATCTTCTTGAAATAACCCCAGAGCATCCGCTGCAGGCCGAAACTGACCTGCTTGCCATCGTACTTATGGGGTGCGTAGAGAGTGGGGGCCAGCTGATTGAATTTACTGATGGGACCCTGAATCAGCTGAGGGAAAAAGGAGACAAACAGCGCCAGCTTCAGCGGATTGCGCTCGGCCTTTGCCGTTTCCCGGTATACATCCACCACATATCCCATGGACTGGAACATATAAAAGGAGATGCCCAGGGGCAGGCCCAGGGTCAGGAAGGAAATGGTCCCCTCCTGAGCTGCCGTGCGGAAAGGGTCAATCAGGCAGGCCTTACAGACTGCCAGAATGGCAAAATTCAGCACCAGACACACAGCCATCCACACACGGTTGGCAGACTTGATTTTTGCCTTGTATTCCTTTTTCTCTTCCCTGGACAACTCTGTCTTGTGAGCAGCCAGATATTCATCCCGCTGCTTCAGCCGGCGGTCCATCAGGTAACCGGCAGCATAGGTTGTCACAGTGGTGAACAGGATAAAAAACAGATATTCCTTTCCTGCGGTGAAATAGAACAGGTAGCTGGCAATCAGCAGCAGCGGCCACTGCCAGGTCCCGGGCACCAGATAGTACACCACCAGCAGCACTGCCGCAAACAGCGCGAAAGATAATGACGTAAACTGCATGTCTTATTCGTCCAGCAGCTTCTGAATCAGCTCGTACAGAGCAGCAGCGGAGTTAAAGTTTTCAGGAACCAGCTCCTCAGCGGGAATGGCAACGTCGAACTCAGCATCGATCTCAGATACCAGAGTAACGATGTCAAAAGAATCCAGGATCTTGTCGTCGATCAGAGTGGTGCAGGTTTCAAAATCAACCTCGGGATGCAGTTCTTCCAGAATGTTCAGCAATGCTTCCATGATAATTCTCCTTAATTTGTTTATTTATTGACGTACATCTGCTTGAGCAGGTTGCGGTCGATCTTACCATTGGGGGTCAGGGGCATGGTGTCCAGCTGTCGGATCACATGGGGCACCATGTACCGGGGCAGCTTGCCCTTGATGTAGACTGTCATGTCTTTGCCTTCGATATCGCCCACATAATATAGGACGATCTTTTTCTTCTCACCGTCGAAAATGCAGCAGGCGCTCTTGACATCATCATGCATATTGGCGATGACTTCGATCTCGCCCAGCTCGATGCGGTGGCCCATGTGTTTGATCTGGAAATCCTTACGGGACAGGAACACCAGCTCTCCGCGCTCGTTGTACTTGCCGATGTCGCCGGTGCGGTAGATCAGCTCAGGGTACAGGTCGTTCAGAGGGTTCTGAACGAAAGCCCTGGAAGTGACTTCGGGGTTGCGGTAGTAGCCCAGGGTCAGGCGGGTGCCGCGGACGCAGATCTCGCCCTGTTCGCCGGGACCTGCCAGCTTATCGTTCTCATCCAGCAGCAGGATCTCGGTGTTGCAGAAGGGACGGCCAACAGGCAGCACCTCATCCAGTCCAAATTCCCGATCCACTTCATAATAGCAGCAGATACCTGTGGTCTCGGTGGGGCCGTAGAGATTGATAAAACGGGCATTGGGCAGCGCGGCACGCCAGAGGTTGAACTGCTTGATGGGGAACACCTCACTGGCAAAGGCCACGGTATGCAAATGCTCCGGAATCACCTTGTCAAAGGTCTTGAAAGCGGAGATCATGGTAAGGGCGGAAACGACCCAGCAGACCGTGTTGATCTTCTTCTCGTTCAGGAACTCGACCAGCTTGATGGGGAACATAAACAGCTGCTTCGGGATCAGAATGGTGGTGGCACCATATTTCAGGGTAGGCATAACCTCTTTCAGGTATGCGTCGAAGTACAGGGGCGTCTGGTTGCCGAAAATGCTGTCTTCATTGAATTTCAGAACATCACACAGATTCTCCACATAGTCCAGCACACTGCGGTGGCAGGCGGTGACACCCTTGGGCACACCGGTGGATCCGGAGGTAAAGACGATGTAAATGGGATCGGTATCGATCTGACGGTCCCGGATGGTCTCCAGCGCAGCCTCATCCACGGGCGTTTCGCAGATCTGGCTGTAGATGTAAGTCTTGCCGGTGTAGGCGAATTCCCCCACCAGCGCGACGGTGGTCTCGTCGCAGATCATGGCTGCGGGATTCAGGGTCTTCAGAATCAGCTCCACACGGTGGCGGGGCATCTCATCGTCCAGAGGGACATAGTAGCAGCCTGCATAGATGGTGCCGAAGAAGGACACAAGCGTGGTGGGGTGCTTTTTCATGAACACCACCACGGGCTGCCTATACAAGCCCTCAGCATGGAGGAAGGAACCGACAGACCGGGCCTGATCCTGGACTTCACGGAAAGTCAGTCCCATCTGCTCATTGGCGAAAGCAACCTTATCCGGTACCCGTGCAGCGGTATGCTCCAGATATTCCAATACATTTCTCTGCATGAAGATTATCTCCTTATTTCGTAATCAGGCAGCGGTACTCATCCTTGAGCCACGCGCCGCAGCGCAGCACAGACTGCTGCGCCAGCACTTCCAGCGCATCCAGGAAACCGCTGCCGATCTCATGGTCCCGCTTGATGAGGGAAAGCTCGGTGCAGCCGAGAATGATCACCTCGGCACCATTTTCCCGCAGTTCCCGGGCAACCCGGTGGAACCGCTCCATATCGGCAGGCTTATTTGCCTTGATGCACTCAAAGATCAGGTGCATCACATCTTTCTGGGCATCCGGCGAAGGGATCACAGGTTCGATGCCCCGCTGCTCCAGACGCTTCTGGAACAGGCCGGAGGATACGGTGCCGTCGGTGGCCATGATGCCGACTCTGCGGATGCCGTATCGCTTCAGATGGATGGCAGTCTCCTCCACCGCGTGGATAATGGGCGCGGGAATGGAGCTGCTTAAGCTTTCGTGAAAAAAATGAGCTGTGACGCAGGGAATGGCGATACATCCCACATTCTGCTCCGACAGCCGCTGTCCCAGCTCGATCATCGGCTCCAGAGGACTGGGCAGCGTGTGGTCCAGAATGTAACTGCTGCGGTCCGGAATGGAGGGGGTATGATAGATGATCATATCCAGATGCTCCTGATCCTTTTCCGACTGAGTCATGCGGATGACCAGCTCCATAAAATGGGAAGTTGCAATGGGACCCAGACCGCCAATGACGCCCAGGACCCGCTGTTCAGTATGGATCATGGCTTCTCCTCCGGGGTAGCAGGATACAGACTCTTGTCGTAGGTATAATAATCCGCGCAGTATCCATTGAACCATTCCAGAGTCTCGTCCGTCACCAGGCACATGTTGTGGGCCGGCTTCGGATGGGGACAGGAATCGAAATGATAGTAGGTCTCACCGCCGTCCAGACTGACCATGCTCCAGTAGTGCGTGGTGGAACGGGAGGTACCCTCGGATCTCTGAATGGACAGATTCGGAAGACCCAGGCGGTCAAACATCAGGCGGCAAACAGCATAGAAGCCGAAGCAGTCGCCGTAACCCTTGTCCAGCATCTGATAGGCCGCCTGCATCCAGTCGGTCTTGTCGCAGTCGCTGGAATACCAGCACTCGTTCAGAACCCACTTGTAAATTGCCTGAACCTTACCCTTGTTGGACATGCTGTCGTTGGTAATCCTGGCCAGGACCTCATCGGCGGCGGCGTAAATGACATCCGCTTCCGCAAAGTTAGCGGGCGCTTCGCTGACGGTAATGGTGGTCTCCATGGTGGCTGTATTACCGGCGCCGTCGGTGGCAGTATAGACCACCGGATATGTACCGGGCTGACTCAGGTCCACCTGGCTGGAATCAACACTCAGTTTCGGGGAAACATCGATGTCATCCTTGACAATGACGTTGCTGCGGTAGGACACGGTGCTGCCGGCAAAGATGGACAGGGGTCTGACACCCAGCAGCTGGGGAGCCTGTTCATCACGCACCACGGTGATTGTGGTGGTCACGACGGTCTGGTTGCCGCTGGCATCCGCAGCGGTATAGGTTACATCGTAAGTTCCTTCTTTCGTCAGATCCACTGCGCTCTCATCCGCGACGATCACCGGATCCGTATCCAGATCATCCGTGACGGTAATGCCGTCCAAAAGCCCCGCTTCCATGCCGATGTAGATCATTCTGTCCTCGGCACCGATAATCTCAGGGGCGGTCTCGTCGTGCAGAATTGTCAGTGTTGCGGCATATTTGGCGGTGTTTCCACCTAGATCCGTCAGCACAATGGTAACCATCTGATCGCCTTCAATCGCAGAATCAGGCTCCTCGGAATAAGAGACCGTCACATCAGTCTCATCGCTGATCTGCGTGACAAATTCCGCAGCGCCGGGGATGCGGTTGGAAAATGCGGTCAGATTCCGGACCTCACCGGTGGGCGCCACAGTATCCCGGACCTGAAGAGTGCTGGTCAGCGGAATGCCGCAGCACTTGATGGTCACGGTATGATCACCGGGAACAGCCGTGTCAATGGCAGTCAGATCCGTTGCCAGTTCCACAGGCAGCGGGGTCTGCTCCACCAGGAAGTCCTCCGCGGCGACCGTGCCCTTGACCTCGATGGTGACCTCCGGTTTTACATTGTTGATTACATATTTCCAGAACAGAAACCCGCCGCCGGCCAGCATCGCCAGGATCACCAAAAGGATGATCTTCCCCAGGGGACTGCGCTTGCGTTTCGGTTCTTCTCGTAAGAATTTTGGATGTTTTTTGCTCATAGCCATTCTCCATAATACAGAAAGCTTCCGGCCTGCGGGGCCTTTTGCTCATGATGACGGTTTCACACGGGTATGCATGGGAAATCTCCAAACTCCCCCTTGTACCCATCTTGGTATTATACACACTTTGGATATGCTTCGTCAAGCAGAATGTCACTTTTTTAAGCGGGATTTAAGGAAAAAGACCGGCAGCATCACACTACCGGTCGAATAAATTCCGTTCAGGTTCCGGGAGATCATAAAATGACTCCAGTTCCTCCATCTCAATGAGGCATGCACCCATCTGCTCCAGCTGCGTCATCCCCTCACTGCCGTCCCGGAAGGCATATACGCCGCTCCAGCGGGCGTGCAGATTTTTCATTGTACCATCCCAGGTTCCGCCCTTTCCCAATCCCACCTGGGCCACAAAGGTCATCAGGCCGAGACCGTGAATGCAGCGGTTGCGGCTCAGCGCCCGCTGCGCGGAAAAGGCTTCATCATAGCCGTCCTCGCTGAGATACAGCACATTTTCCCGGGTCGGCTGCTTCCACAGTGCGTCCGGCACCACGCAGATGACTTTTCCGCCGGCCGCAAGGCAGCTTTCCTGCGCCGTCCGGTCCGCGCCGCGGGCATTGCCGGAGATCAAAACGTATCCCTGAAGCGCAGCCTGCCGCCCCGCTTCCGCGGCGAAACGCCGGTTTTCTTCCCGCAGTTCCCGGCTTCCTACCAGAGCAACCGCCGGCTGGGCCAGTAGGGATATATCACCCCTCGCCCACAGGCATCCGGGACTGTCCACTCCCAGCCGCCGGCGCAGCACCAACGGGTAATCCTCACTGATCCGGGTGATAGGAACACAGCCACGTTTCCTGCCCTTTTGCAGATAATGCTCCAGCAGTTCTTCCTCCGCAAGCAGATCCGCAATCCTCTTCGCCATCTCCGGGCCATAGCCAAGAGCCATCAGATCCCGTTCTTCCAGTTCCCGGTCTTCCGGCAGCGGATCACATCCGCGCGCCCGCTGCGCCAGCTGACGCAGCTGCGACGCTGTCAGCGGCTTTCGCTCCGGATTGCCCAGATGCCCCGTCAGCAGCAGGAACCCCCGCTCCGCCGGTCTCAACGGAAGCGCTTCTTCGCGGGCGCCGGTGCCTTGACTTCTTCCACAGTCAGCTTTCCGTCCGCTCCCAGAAGCATGGGTGTCACAGTGAAATTGCAGAATTTACAGATCTCGTCCAGCTTGGCCTTTTCGGGGAAATTGCCGATGATGGACCAGGCAACGCCCTTGCGCTTCGCCCGGCCGGTACGGCCGATGCGGTGGACGTAGTATTCATTCTCTTCGGGAATATCAAAATTGACAACACAGTCCACATCATCCACATCAATGCCCCGAGAGGCAACGTCGGTGGCGATGAGAACCTGCAGCTTGCCGTCTCGGTAGCGCTGCATGGCCTTTTCGCGCTGGCTCTGGCGGATGTCGCCATGGATGCAGTCGCAGTCCAGACCGGCACGCTTGAAATCGTCGCACAGCCGCTGGCACATATGCTTGGTATTGCAGAAAATCATGACCCGCTCATATCCCTGACTCCGGATCAGGCGCAGGGTGGTCTCGGCCTTCTCCAGAGGCGTGACGCTCATGCAGTACTGATCGATATCAGGACGGTCCTCCTGTTTCGGCTCCACAGTAATCTCCACCTCGTCGCGCTGATACATCCAGGAGACCGTCATGACCTCCTGAGAGATGGTGGCGGAGAACAGGCCCAGATTCCTGCGGTTTTTGACCTTTTCGATGATCTTTGTCACATCCTTGAAGAAACCCATATCCAGCATCCGGTCTGCCTCATCGAGCACAACGGTCTGGATCTTGTCCAGACGGATGGTGTGACGATTGTAGTGGTCCATCAGGCGTCCAGGGGTAGCAACGACGATCTGAGGCTTGCGTTCCAGCTGCTTGATCTGGCCGCCGATACCGGCGCCGCCGTAAAGAACCGCCACACGGATGCCGCGGTAATAAGTCAGCAGTCCCCGCAGTTCATCGCCGATCTGGATGGCCAGCTCACGGGTGGGCGCCAGGATCAGACCCTGGACTGCCTCGGATTCGGGGTCAATATGCTCAATCATGGGAATGCCGAAGGCGAAGGTCTTTCCGGTACCGGTGGGTGCCTTTGCTATGACATCCTTCCACTCCATAAAATGAGGAATGGCCTCTGCCTGGATGGTAGTGGGATAGCCATAGCCCTTCTTCTCCAGAGCTTTCAGCATGGCATCGCTGAGTCCCAGATGCTCAAATGTTACTTCCATGTTTCTCTTTCCTTTTTCAGATAATTCATCAGCATATTGTAGCATCTTTCGACTCTTATTGCAACCATTTCGTATGTTTGCAGAAAATTAAGAATTCCGCCGTGGCCGAATGGTGGACAAATGAGGGCAAATATGGTATATTGTAAGCTATGATAATATGTCCGTACTATAAGGAGATTTTTTATGGGCAAACTAATCGTGATCGAGGGTACCGACGGCTCCGGCAAGTCTACCCAGTTCATGCGTCTGACCGAGCTCCTTGAACGCGAAAACTACAAATTTCAGAAGCTGGTATTTCCCCAGTATTCCGAACCCAGCTCTGCGCTGATCCGGATGTATCTGGGCGGCGAATTCGGACACTCACCTTCCGATGTGAACGCCTATGCCGCCTCTGCCTTCTACGCGGTGGACCGCTATGCTTCCTATAAAAAGGTATGGGGCCAGTGGTACGAAAACGGCGGACTGATCCTTTCCGACCGCTATACCACCTCCAATGCCGTCCACCAGGCCTCCAAGGAGCCTGCGGAAAGACAGAGTGAATTTCTGAAGTGGCTCTATGAATTTGAATACGACAAAATGGGACTCCCCCGCCCCGACCTGACCATCTATCTGGACGTCCCCACTGACTTCACAGAAAAGATGATGCGCTCCCGGGAAGCCGCCACCAACACCCATGCGGATATCCACGAGCAGGACCTGGAGTATCTCGCCACCTGCCGCCGCACCGGCAAAGCAGCTGCGGCTTTCTATGGATGGACCGTCATTGAATGTGTCCGGGACGGAAAAATGAGAAGCATTGAAGATATCCACGAAGAAATCTATCGCCATGTACTTGGCTGTCTGGAGGATTAATTATGGTTTACATGTTACTGGGTACCGGATTTGAAGAGACCGAGGCCATTGCCCCCCTGGATCTGCTGCGCCGCGCCGGTGTGGAGGTTATGACGGTCGGCGTCAACGGCAAGATCGTCTACGGCAGTCACAAGATCGGTGTGGAGGCCGACATTGAACTGGGTCAGATGGATCTTACCCGTATGGAGATGATCATTCTGCCCGGCGGTCTGGGCGGTGTTGCTTCCGTGCGGGCAAGCAAGGAAGCCATGGACGCCCTTGCCTTTGCCTGGAACAACGATAAGTATGTCGCAGCCATCTGTGCAGGTCCCACGGTCCTGGCAGACCTGGGCATCACTGCCGGCATGAACGCCACCTGCTACCCCGGCTGTGAAGACGGCATGGGCAGCGCCATCATGATTGAGGACGCTGCCGTCGTCACCGACGAAAAGCTGATCACCGGCACTTCTGCCGGATGCGCAATTCCCTTCGGCCTGGCACTGATTGAGGCACTGAAGGGAACCGAGACCGCGGAGGCAATCGCAAATCAGATCGTCATCCGCTGACTGGAGGTTATACCATGAAAGAAAATCAGTTCTCCGATGAAAACGACTTTCTGGAGGAAAGCGGCGTTTTCATCGGCAATGACGAGGTGTTAACTGAGACGGAAGATATCGGCAGCACCCCGGAAGAATATGCGGAAGAAGAAGTATTCGACCAGGAAGCCTTTGCGGAGGCCTATGCGGACAAGGAGTTTTTCCATACCCCTGCACTGGCAGAAGACCTGTTTTCCGAAGAAGACGATCCCGCCGTCTCCGATGAGATCACCCACGAGCTGCTGGAAGACCCCCTCACCGGCGAGGAACTGGCTGCTGACGAGCATGCCATGTATGAAGCGGGACTGATCCACCCCGAGGATGCAGAATATGTCTTTGACGAAGTGGATGCCTACGCGCCCGCGGAACCCGAACAGCCTGCGGAACCCTATCACGATGCGGAATACCGTGATCCGGAATACCGGGATCAATTTGAAGAAGAAGCGCTGCCCGAGCCGGAGGAAGCCGATGATATGCCCGTCCGTCGCCGGGAGCGTCCTGCCCACAAGGGCCGCCCCAGACGCAAAAAGGGTTACGGTCTGCTGGGTATACCCCATCTGATCGCAACGGTCATCTGGCTTGCCATCATCGTTGCCATTGGTGTCTCTCTGGGCCGGATAATCTGGGTCTGCGCTGCGGATGTGCTGGCTTTCGGCCGGGAGGAAAAGACCGTTACCGTCACCATCACTTCCGAGGACACCATCGAGGATATCGCCGAGATCCTCCATGAAGCAGAACTGATCCGTTATCCTGAACTGTTCAAGCTCTACGCCGATCTGGCTGTGGACGAGGGCGAGATCTCCACCGGCACGTTCACGCTGAATACCCTCTATGACTACCATGCCCTGGTCAACGGCATGTCCCCCAGCTCCAGCACCCGCAAGGTCGTGGAGGACGTCCTGATCCCCGAAGGCTTTACCTGTGCCCAGATCTTTGCCCGTCTGGAAGAATACGGTGTCTGCAAGGCATCGGAACTGGAGGCATACGCTGCCAGCGGCGAGCTGGATGAGTATTGGTTCCTGGAAGGCCTGGAGCGGGGCGACAAATACTGCCTGGAAGGCTATCTCTTCCCTGCCACCTATGATTTCTATGAAAACAGTTCCCCCAAGCAGGCGCTGGAGAAAATGCTGGACGCATTCGATGCCTACTTCTCCGAAGAAATGCAGGCACAGTTCGTTACGCTGAACGAGCGGCTGTCCGCGAAGATGCGTGAGAACGGCTGCACCGAGGAATATATCGCCGAGAACCAGCTGGGACTGCACGAGATCGTCACTGTGGCCTCCATGATTGAAAAGGAAATGGCCCACGATGAAGAAAGCCGGGTCATTGCTTCCGTCATCTACAACCGTTTGACTCAGGACGAGGCCAGCGAGCGTTACCTGAATATCGACGCCACCATCTTCTACGCGCTGGGCGAGCATAAGGAAGCCCTGACGGCGGAGGATCTGCAGATCGACAGTCCCTACAACACCTATGCCTACTCCGGTCTGATTCCCGGTCCTATCGCCAACCCCGGTCTTGCCTGTCTGAAGGCTGCCCTGGATTTTGAGGACACCGCTTACTACTATTACGTTCTGGATCCCGAAACCGGCGAGCACGTCTTCTCCAAGACCTACGAGGAACACGAGAAAAAGAGACTCGAAATGTATGGAGCGTAACAGGATATGAGTAAATTGGAATTATTAAGTCCCGCTGGAGATATGGAGCGGCTGAAAATGTCCGTTCTGTACGGCGCGGATGCGGTATATCTGGCGGGCACCAGCTTCGGTATGCGTTCCTTCGCAGGTAATTTTACCCCGGAGGAGCTGCCTGTGGCGGTAAAGTATGCCCACGATCACGGAGTCAAGGTCCACGTCACCGTCAATACCATGCCCCGCAATGACGAAGTGGTCCATCTGCCTGAGTATCTGGCACAGCTGGATGATGCAGGTGTTGACGCACTGATTCTTGCCGATCTGGGTGCTTTCACCCTGGCCGGCAAGTACGCGCCCCATTGCCAGCGCCACATCTCCACCCAGCAGTCCATTGCCAACTACGAATGTGCCCAGGCATGGTTCGACCTCGGTGCCCAGCGTGTGGTTCTGGCCAGAGAATGCAGCCTGAAAGAAATCGCCGAGATCCGCCGGAAAGTCTCCCCGGAACTGGAGATCGAAACGTTCGGCCATGGCGCCATGTGCGTCAGTTATTCCGGCCGCTGCCTGCTGAGCAACTATATGACCGGCCGAGACTCCAACCGCGGAGCCTGCGCCCAGCCCTGCCGCTATCAGTACGCACTGATGGAGGAAAAGCGTCCCGGAGAATACTTCCCCGTCTACGAGGACGAAAAGGGTACCTACATCCTCAACTCCCGGGATATGTGCACCATCGACCATCTGCAGGACCTGATGGATGCAGGTATCGACTGCATCAAGATCGAAGGCCGTGCAAAATCCTCCTACTATGCCGCCATTGTCACCGGCGCCTACCGCCATGTGATCGACGATATTGAGGCAGGCCGCCCTATGGACAAGGTCTGGCGGGACGAGGTGGATCATGTGTCCCACCGGATCTACTCCACCGGCTTCTACTACGGCGAGCCGGGGCAGTATACAGAAAACTCCCGCTACATCCGGGAATGGCAGATCTGCGCCGCCATCGAAAGCTGCGACGAAAACGGTGTCGCCCTGTGCAGCCTGAACAACAAGTTCCACGAAGGCGATCAGCTGGAAATTGTGGGTCCCGACCTGCGTCCCTTCCCCATCACCGCCGGAAATATGACCGATCTGGAAGGCAACCCCCTGGCAGAGCCCAGAACTCCCCAGATGAAGTTCCGTTTTCCCCTGCCCAAGCAGGTTCCCGCCCATTCCATCGTCCGAAGAAGTGTGGATCTTTCGGCAAAATAAACTCAAGGCACCGGACATTGTGTCCGGTGCCTTTTGTTTGCCTCTTGCATTCTTCCTTCGGTTATGCTAAAATGTGGCAGATTATTTTATAAGAAGGTTTGATGATGGATAAATTTCTCAATGTAGCGCTGATCGTTGCGCCAATCCTCTTTGCTGCCGGTCTCGGTATCCTGTCCCGGAAGCGGAAAATGCTGACCGTTCCCCAGGTTCAGGGTCTGCAGCAGTTCGTGATCAAATTCGGTCTGCCCTGTGTGCTCTTTAATTCCTGCCTGACCGCAGAGGTCAGTCCGGAATCTGTCAGCACCATGGTCATGATCATTCCTCTTGCTTTCATTGCCGCTGTTCTTGCCTTCCGGCTGCGGAAAAAGCGCTATCCCTTCCACAATCTGCCCCTGATCCTCTGCGCCAAGGAAACCGGTATGCTGGGCATTCCGCTGTTCATTGTCCTCTTCGGCGCCGCCCAGTCTTATCACATGGGTGTGCTGGATCTGGCCCAAGGCGCTATCTCCATCCCCGTTGTGACCATTCTGGCGGCCAAAACGGACGAAAATCCCTCCCCCGCCAAAATCGCAAAAGCTGTTTTCACATCACCGATGCTGGTCTTCAGTCTGCTGGGTCTTGTGCTGAATCTGACGGGAATCCGGGATATCCTCAACAGCGTCGGCATCGGCAGCGTGATTACAGAGTGCACCGGCTTCCTGGGACAGCCTGTCAGCGCCATGATGCTCTTCAGCGTGGGCTTCAATTTCTCCCTCTCGAAGAAGGATCTGAAGACCATTCTGAATATCTCCGCGCTGCACTTCGGAATGCACGCGGCCTTCTGTGTCATCATTCAGCTTCTTCTATGCCTGCTCCCCAACGCCGATCCCATGAGCCGCTGGGCGATCCTGATGTACTATATGCTGCCCGCGTCCTTTGTCTCCCCCAGCGTCGGACGCACGGAAGATGACTATGTGATCTCTTCCAGCGTATGCTCGTTGCTGACCATCGTCAGTTTGATCGTATTCTGCATCATTGCAGTAGCTGTGGCATAATTAAAAAGCCGGCAACAGATGTTGCCGGCTTTTTTGTTATTCAAGAGGCTCCGCGGGAGTTGCAGGATAGAGTTCCGGATCCCGGGCATAATAGCCGCGGCAATAGAGATTGTCGTAAGTATCCAGATACTCATCCGTCACCAGACAGAATCGGTAGCCATAGCCGGCAGAATGGGGAGTGGTATCAAAATGATAATAAGTCTCTCCTCCATCGACACTGACCAGGCTCCAGTAATGGCTGGTTGCCCGATAGGGATTTTCGGCACGGGTAACGGTGATATTGGGAATTCCCAGCCGGTCAAACATCAGCTTGCTGACGGCATAGAAATTGAAGCAGTCTCCCATATGGGTACGGATGATGGTATAGGCCGCCTGAAGCCAGTCCGTTTTGTCGGATGCGCCGTAGTAGCCATAGTGACCGGTGATCCATTTGAAAATTGCTTCCGCTTTCTCCCGGTCCGTCATCTCTTCTGTGATGATAAGCTCCAGAATCTCGTCAACTGCAGCATAGATGGTCTCTTCATCGGTGTAATAGCCATTCTTTTCCTTCACGGTGACCGTCGTGGCAACGCTGGCCTCGTTGCCCGCCTCATCTCTGGCCGTGTAGACGACCTCGTAGGTGCCGGGCTGGCTCAGATCCACACCGGTGCTGTCAATGGACAGCTTCGGATTCTTGTCCAGATCATCGGAAACCAGTATACCGCTGCGGTATGACACGGTGCTTCCAACATACAGAGAGATCGGATTCACACCCAGAATACTGGGTGCCGTCTCATCCACAATGACCGTCAGCGTTGTGTCGAATCTTCCTTCATTACCGGAAGCATCCACACCCACATAGCTGATCGGATATTCGCCGCCTCTGCTCAGATCCACCCGGCTGTCGTCCACCGACAGAGCGGGTTCCTCGTCCATGTCATCCGTGATCATGATGCCATCCAGATAATCCGGTTCCTGGCCAAGGAAAATACGGATCGGCTTCACACCGCCGATGGCCGGAGCCTGACGGTCAAAGATCACCGTCAGATTTGCTTCCATCTGGGTGGTGTTGCCGCCCTCATCGGTCAGCAGCAGTGAAACGGTCTGATCGCCTTCCAGACTCATATCCGGTTCCGCAGCATAGGAAACGCTTACGGAAGTCACATCCTGCGTCCCCAGCAGGAAATCTTCCGGCTGAGGCATCTCAATGGACAGGGCCGTCACAGAAGCCACTGCGGCCGCAGGAGCGACGGTATCGCGCACCTGCAGCACGGAATCATAAATACGGCCGTAATAGCTGATCTGAACCGGGTAATCTCCCGGACGATTCAGATCAATCGCCGCCACATCGGTGACAAAGGCCGCGGGCATATCCCAGTCCCGGAGCAAATAATCATTGGCATCCACGGTATCGGAACCTGCCTCAACCGTCACCGATTCCGCAACATTCTGCACCACCAGGAACCACCAGGCTGTCAGGGCAGTCACCGCCAGGATCAGCGTGATTACCAAAAGGGCCAATAATGCTCTTGTGACCGGTGAACTTTTTTTTGTTTTATCGTTGGATTGTTTCATTGTACCTCTTTCCTGATTAGGGATCTCTCAGCATCGGTTTCCCTTCGAGTCCCCAACAGAGATTCATCATTTACCAAACTGTACATACATCGGAATGTGCGCCCCGTGTCTGTTACGGGCCGCTCGCCGGCGTCGCGGGATATAGGGATTTATCCCGATTGTGGCTGTTATTATGGCTGGCGGAATAAGCATCCAGGAACTCGTCCGTGACCAGGCAGAAATTATCGCCGCTTCCGGAGCGCGGTGTGGAATCAAAGTGATAATATGTACTGCCGCCGTCAATGCTGACCAGACTCCAGTAATGATTGCTGTCCTTTGCGTGATTCCTGACCTTGCGGACAGTAATATTGGGAATCCCCATACGCTCAAACAGCAGTCTGCTCAAAGCATAATAGTTAAAGCAGTCGCCGCTCTTTTTGCTCATCATAACATAAGCCGCCTGAAGCCAGTTGCTTTTATCGGACGAGCCTGAGTAGCGGCAGTTACCCTGCAGCCATCTGTAGACAGCCTTCACTTTTTCATGATCAGACATTCCTTCTGATACGATTTTTGAAAGCAATTCATCTGCGGCTGCATAAATCTGGGCCTCATCAACAAATCCTGCAGGTCTTTCCTTTACATTTACGGTCGCGGACTCCCGTGTCTCATTGCCGGCTTCGTCCCGGGCAACATAAATCACTTCATACTTACCCGCTTTTTTCAGATCCACACGGCTGCTGTCAACTGTCAATGTGGGATCATTATCATAATCATCCACAACGCTGATGCCTTTGCGGTAGGATACGCTCTCACCCACATACACCGTAATCGACTTGATTCCCCGGATACTCGGACCCGTTTGATCATCAATCACCGTAATGATCGCCGTCTCAACCGTTTCATTTCCCGATATATCCCGGCCGGTATAGATGATCTCGTATTCGCCGCCCTTTGTCAAATCCAAAGCGCTGTCGTCCACTGTCAGAACCGGCATCTCGTCTTCGTTATCCGTGATCGACACCGCGCTGAGATAGTCCACTTCTTCGCCCAGATAGATCGTATATGACTCAATGCCGTCCATAACAGGACCTTCTGTGTCAAAGATGACCTCAAGAACGGCCTGCTTCTGTGTCACATTGCCGCCCTCATCCGTAAACGATATGGTCACGGTTTGGTTTCCCTCAATACTCAGATCCGGTTCTTCCACGAACACGGCCTGAACCTGCGTGACATCGTGCATCTCCAGCACGAAATCGGATGGTTCCGGCATGATCACAGACAGTACGGACAGATCCCGCAGCGCAACATCCGGCGCAACCGTATCCCGCACCCGAATGACCGAATCAAATATACAGCCGCAATAGCGCAGCTGAACCGGATAATCTCCGGGCGAGGATAACGGGACCGTACTCAGATCGGTTACGAAAGAGGCAGAAAGACCCCATTCGCGCAGTACAAATGCATCCGCATCCACATCCTGCATGCCTGCTTCAACAGTCAGTTCCTCAGAAATATTATCCACGACAAGTATCCAGAATGAAACCGCTGCAATCAGCAGCGCAGCGGCAACACTGCAAATGATCACCTGCCGCTTCGACATACCGCAGCGACTGTTTTCCTCTCCATTCTCACACTTCATGGCTGCCTCTCAATCTAAAACGATACTGCCCTGTTTCAGACAGCACAACGTCGTATCACTGACGGCTTAATTCTTCAGACTCTGGATGGGGGCAGGAATACGGCCGCCTCTGGCGATGAAATCGGCAGAGGATTCGCCGTGTACCGGCATAACGGGGGCGCTGCCCAGAAGGCCGCCCATTTCCACCCGGTCACCCACCACCTTGCCGGGGGCGGGAATGATGCGCACGGCGGTGGTCTTGGAGTTGACCATACCGATGGCTGCTTCGTCAGCAATGATGGCGGAAATTGTTGCGGCGGAAGTATCGCCGGGAACGGCGATCATATCCAGGCCGACCGAACAGACACAGGTCATCGCCTCCAGCTTATCCAGAGCCAGTGTACCGCTTTCCGCAGCAGCGATCATACCCTCGTCCTCGGAAACGGGAATAAATGCACCGGACAGTCCGCCCACATGATTGGAGGCCATTACACCGCCCTTCTTTACTGCGTCATTGAGCATGGCGAGCGCCGCCGTGGTGCCGTGGGTGCCGCAGACCTCCAGTCCCATCTCCTCCAGGATCCGGGCAACGCTGTCACCAACTGCGGGAGTGGGCGCCAGGCTCAGATCCACAATGCCAAAGGGAACACCCAGCCGGCGGGAGGCTTCCTGACCTACCAGCTGACCCATACGGGTAATCCGGAAGGCAGTCTTTTTGATGGTCTCCGCGACGACATCAAAGGGCTGACCCTTGACGCTCTTCAGCGCGTGATACACAACACCGGGACCGGAAACGCCAACATTCAGCACGCACTCCGGCTCACCGACACCGTGAAACGCACCGGCCATAAAGGGATTATCCTCCACAGCATTTGCAAATACAACCAGCTTCGCGCAGCCGAGGCCGTCGTTGTCGGCGGTGATTTCGGCGGTTTTCTTGATGATGCGGCCCATTTCGGCCACGGCATCCATGTTGATGCCTGCCTTGGTGGATCCGACATTGACGCTGGCGCAAACCTTATTGGTGGTGGCCATAGCCTCGGGGATGGAACGGATCAGAGTCATGTCACCCCTGGTGGCGCCCTTCTGCACCAATGCAGAAAAACCGCCGATGAAATTAACACCGCAGGTTTCCGCCGCACGGTCCAGGGTCTGGGCGATCTTCACATAGGAATCCGCCTCGCAGGAACCGGCAACCAGAGCGATGGGGGTGACGGAAATACGCTTGTTGACAATGGGGATGCCGAATTCCTTCTCGATCTCGCAGCCAACCTTTACCAGGTCTTTGGCATAGGTGGTGATCTTTTTATAGATTTTCTCACAGCAGCGGTCCAGATCTGTATCGCAGCAGTCCAGCAGACTGATGCCCATGGTGATGGTACGGATATCCAGATGTCGCTTGTCGATCATATCCTGGGTCGCTAAAATATCCTTCTGACTAAACATGGTGTCACCTCAGATCCGATGCATGGCCTCGAAGATGTCTTCTCTCTGGACCCGGATGGACAGGCCCATGTCCTTACCCATCTCGTCCATCAGACTTACAAGTTCCGCCAGGGGGACGGTGCAGCCGGTGACATCCACCACCATCATCATGGTGAAATAACCCTGCATAACAGTCTGGCTGATGTCCAGAACATTGACCTGATACTCGGCAAGCTTGACGCAGACTGCAGCAATGATGCCCACCTGGTCCTTGCCAACAACAGTTACAACAGCTTTCATATTATTCTCCTTAATACTCGTAGTCAGCAGCAACTCTGCTATCCAGCAGATGCCAGAAATGCTCCTTAGCCTGCAGATGCAGCGGATGAACCGCATACTCCTTCAGTGCCTGACTGTTTTCAAACTCGGAATAAAGGGCATAGTCCATTCCCTGGAATGCCCGGCGGATCTCCAGATGAAGCAGGCCAGGAATTCTGCCGACCAGGGGTTCCAGAACCGACGCGATCAGCCTGACTGCCTCTTCCTTGTCAACACCCTCTTTCAGGGTGTACAGAACGATGTGCTTAACCATAATAATCTCCTATTGCCTTCAAAAAATATACCGGGGTCGAACTGATCGGCCCCGGTATTGTTTTTAGAAATTACTCAGCGTCCTCGGCGGTCTCTTCCAGCAGCGCACGGATGGACAGGGAGATACGCTTGTTCTCAGCGTCCACATCGGTGATCTTGACCTTGACATCCTGACCCTCGGACAGAACATCCTCGGGCTTGCCGATGCGGCGGTCAGCGATCTGGGAAATGTGGATCAGGCCGTCAACACCGGGCAGGATCTCAGCAAAGGCACCGAAGGTCATCAGCTTGACGACCTTGGCATCGACCACATCACCAACGTTGTAGTTGGTCATGAACTGATTCCAGGGATTCATCTCAGCGGTCTTGTAGCCCAGAGAGATCTTGTGCTTCTCGGAGTCGAAGGAGATGACGTAAACGTCGATCTCGTCGCCAACCTTGACAACCTCAGCGGGAGTCTTGATGTGGTTCCAAGACAGCTCGGAAACGTGAACCATGCCGTCAACGCCGCCGATGTCGACAAATGCGCCGTAAGAAGTCAGGCTCTTGACAGTGCCGTGGTACTTCTTGCCGTTCTCGATCTCAGCCCAGATCTTCTCCTGAGCAGCCTTACGGGCCTCGGAAGAAACAGCGCGGATGGAGCCGATCACACGGCGGCGGGCGCGGTTAACCTCAGTGATCTTCAGCTGAACAGTCTTGCCGACCATAGCAGCCATATCGCCGCCCTTGGCGATGCCGGACTGGGAAGCGGGGATGAACACGCGGATGCCCTTGATGGTAGCAACCAGGCCGCCCTTGTTCTCCTCGGTGATGGTGCCTTCGATGGTGGTCTTCTCTTCACACCATGCTGCCATGTCGTCCCAAACCTTCAGGCCGTCCAGCTTCTTCTTGGACAGCTGCACGGTGCCTTCCTGATCGTTAACGCGAACAACGAAAACCTCGATCTCGTCGCCGACGTGCAGGATATCCTCAGGCTTCACAGAAGGATCGGCGCTGACTTCATCGTAAGGGATGTAGCCGGCGTGCTTGGTGCCCAGGTCGACCTGGA
>JAGAUY010000069.1 GCA_017620525.1 Oscillospiraceae bacterium
GCCGTCCAACACTTCCTCAATGGGGATCAGCTGAATTTTCCCACCGCAGCGCAGTTTGCCACCGAAAATGCCGCCTACGGTCTGGAAGTCCCGTTCACCGCATACCCAGAGGACTTTTGTGCCAGCCGGGATGTTGCCGAAGGGCTGTTTCAACACAACAACGGAGCGCGGTTCTGCTCCAGCCACCTTGTAGTAACCTTCCTGTTCCGCCTGTTCGTAAGCACGGATCAGCTTGTTGAAATGGCGCTGCGGCTCTATGTAGAGCCAACTTTCTTGGTATCCCATAACAATCCTCGTTTCCTCAAAATTTTGATCTCGTTACCGTTCCATCTGCTGGGACGGGCGAGAGGGTGGCCGGACGGTATCATCTGGCTCTGCGTCGATGATTTCGGGTTCCTTTTTATCCATGTTCAGCAGGGCGTTCAGTTCCTCCAACCGTGCGGTCTTGGTGCGCAGTTCTTCCTCACGAGCAAAGGGTTGCTGTACCTCCACCTTGGCTGCTTCCATCTGGGTCTGAAGGTCGTGGAGCTTTTCGCGGCAGTTCTGCTCCTTAATCGGCAGGGTTTCCAGATAGTTGTCCATACGCTGCAGGTTGCCGAACACATCTGTTCCCAGCGTTACCGGGTGGCGTAGCTGGCCAATCATGGTCAGGCGATACTCCTGATGGAAGGTATCAAAGGCAAGTTCCAGAGGTAAGCCACGATAAGAGCCGACTTGGATCGCGTCTGGCATGAGCATATTCTGGCAGAGGGCCAACAGTTCTGCGCCTGCTTCTTTCTTTTCGGTATAGGTGGTTCCTGCCAGCACCATGGGCGAGAACCCGTCCTCATTGGGATGGGTATTCTCCTTGACCACGGCAATGTCAGCACCGTAACCGGACAGACGCGCCTGCTGCTCTGCAATCTCCTTGGGGAAGGTCTTGCTGATGGCATCTTCCAATGCATACCGTTGGCTCAAATGGTTGGCTTTCAGCAGCTTCAGTTTGGATACCTCAATATCCAAATCCATCTTCTCCTTGATAAGAGGGTTGCCGCTGGCCAGTGCCTTGATCTCCGCATAGGACAGGGCCTGCTCGTCCACGTCCTCCGCAGAGCGTACCGGACTTTTACTGGTCATGATCTGGGAGATGAACTTCTGCTTGCTCTCCACCAGCTGATAGAGGTAGGCATCAAAGGTTCCTTCCGTGACATAGCTGTAAATATCCACTTCCGGATTCTCGTTGCCCTGACGCACAATGCGGCCCTCACGCTGCTGAAGGTCGGACGGACGCCACGGGCAATCCAGATGATGCAGGGCAATCAGCTTGTGCTGGCAGTTGGTGCCTGCGCCCATGCGCTGGGTACTGCCCAACAGCACACGCACTTGACCGGAGCGCACCTTTGCAAACAGGTCTTTCTTCTGCGTTTCGCTCTTGGCGTTATGGATGTAGGCAATTTCCTCCTCGGGGATACCCATGTCCAGCAGTTTGGCGCGAATGTCATCGTAGACGCTGAAGGTGCCATCGCCCTTGGGGGTGGACAGGTCACAGAAAATCATTTGGGTGGATCGCTTATCTGCCGTGCGCTGCCAGATTTCAAACACCGTTTCCGCACATCGCGCCGCCTTGCTGTTGGGGTCGCTTGGGAGCATGGGATTGATAAGCCGCTGATCCAACGCCAGCTTTCGGCCATCGTTGGTAATCAGCAGCATATTATCCACAC
>JAGAUY010000070.1 GCA_017620525.1 Oscillospiraceae bacterium
ACCGACCCCACCACCGAGACCCGTTACGATCTGCAGGAAATGTTCGCTTCCGGCAAGGTCGCTATGATGATCGGCCCCAACCAGATTTCCAAGTACTGTGAAGCCAACGGCGGCATCAACTACGGCATCGCTTCCCTGCCCACCAACGGTGACAAGGCTGGCGCTTCCGTCGGTGTTATGGACCGCATCATGTGCTTCGACAACGGTTACACCGATGCCGAGATGGCAGCTGTCACCGCCGTTGTTGACGCATTCTACGATGACGAGCCCTACGCTGACTGGGTTCTGATGGAAGACTTCCTGCCCGCTACTTCCACCGGTAACGAACTGTGCGCTCAGGCCAACCCCGGCATGGCTGCATGGATCGATGTCATCGGTTCCGCTAAGTTCTACCCCGCAGCCAAGGCTGAGTGGGCAGACGTTAAGCTGGGCGTCATCGACGTTCTGCAGCAGGTCCTGCTGGGCGAAGACGCTCAGACTCTGCTGGACGATCTGCAGGCTGAGATCGCTGGTTAATCCAAGTACATTACTGATCTAGTCAAGGCATAGAGATGGGCCGGGTCTGATTGGCCCGGCCCATTTTGATTGCAGCCATTTTCAAAGTGCTGCAACCGGCCGCATTTTGAAAGTGGCTGCATTCCCCCGCCGCTTGCATGAGTATCCCAAAAACGTAATAAGGGAGGTACCCTCGTGAACAAAAGAAAACCTCATACTCTGATGAATAAGGCAGAACCCTATCTGTGGATCCTGCCCAGCATCATTCTGATGTCCATCTTCATCATCATCCCCATCGGCTTCGTGTTCCGCATGGCCTTCAGTGATGTGTCCAAGGCCGGCCTGATCAAGGGTTTCGCCGGTTTCGACAATTTCACCAAGGTTCTCAAGAGCGCCAAGTTCGGCCTTGTTCTGAAAAACACCGTGATCTGGACCATCCTGGTCGTTGTCCTGTCCACCGTTCTCGGCTTCATCCTGGCCCTGCTGCTGAACAACAAGTTCAAGGGCCGCAAGATCGCCCGCGCCATCGTGGTCTTCCCCTGGGCTACCACTCTGGTCATTCAGGCCAGTGTCTGGAAGTTCATCATCGACGTTGACTACGGCGCCCTGAATACCCTGCTGAAAACTCTGGGTATCATCAGCTCTAACGTCAACTGGACTCCCACCCCCGAGGCATTCTTTGCCTGGGAAATCGCCTGCGGTATTTTCGTCACCATTCCTTTCGTCTGCTTCACCGCCCTGTCCGGTCTGCAGAGCATTGACAGCTCCTACTACGAAGCTGCCACCGTGGACGGTGCCGGTTACTTCCAGCAGCTGTTCAACATCACCCTGCCTCTGGTCAAGCCCAGCCTGACCGTCGCAACCGTGCTGAACATCATCTACGTCTTCAACTCTTTCCCCATCGTCTGGACCATCACCAAGGGTGATCCCGCAAGCCGTACCGACACCCTGGTTACCTATCTGTACAAACTGGCCTTCTACAACGGCAAGCAGGGCGAAGCCGCTGCTGTCTCCGTCATCGGCTTCCTGATCCTGCTGGTCTGCGCCAGCGTCTACATGGTTTCCACCCTGAAGAAAGGAGACGAGTAATCATGAAAGATAACATTACTGTCAACTGGACAAAGCTTCTGGCACGGATCATGCTGTATTTCGTGGTTGCCCTGATCTGCGTCACCATTCTTTATCCCTACTTTGTCATGGTCTGCACCGCACTGAAGAGCCGTTCCGAGATTTTCTCCATCAATGGTACCGTTTTCCCCATTGATGTCCTGTGGTCCAACTTTGCCGATATCTGGAGCAAGGCCCCCATGGCCCAGTACATGGTCAACTCCATTATCATCGCCGGCGGCTCCACCGCCATCGCCATGATCTGCGGCATTCCCGCAGCATACGCCCTGGCCCGTATGAAGTTCAGAGGTCAGACCGCATTCCTGGGCTTCATCATCGTTTCCCAGATGTTCGCGCCCGTCGTTCTGCTGATCGGTATCTACAAGGTTATGCAGGTCATGGGTCTGACCAACAGCCTGCTGGGTCTGATCTTCATCAATGCAGCATTCAACCAGGCATTTACCATCTGGCTGCTGCGCGGTACCTTTATGAGCATCTCCGCTGAAATGGAGCAGGCCGCCACCATCGATGGCTGCAACCGGATCCAGGCCATGTTCAAGGTCCTGCTGCCCGTGGCTGCTCCCGGCATCGTCACCACCCTGATCTTCATCTTCATCAACGCATGGAATGAATACACCGTGGCACTGTGCCTGATCTCCACTGACACCATCAAGCCTCTGACCGTCGGTATCAACATCTTCAACGGCTACAACATCATCGAGTGGCAGTACCTGTTCGCAGCATCCATCTTTGCAATCATCCCCGTTGTCATTCTGTTCATGTCCATCGAGAAGAACCTGACCAGTGGCCTGACCGCTGGCGGCGTCAAGGGTTAATCCTGAACACAAGAAAGGATGAGTATCGCCAATGAACTACAAAGTTTTAGAGCAGTTCCAGCTGGACAGCCCCGCTGTTTCCTCTGACCGCTATGGCTGCGGCCACATTAATGAAACTTATCTGGTGGTTACCGAATCCGGCCGCCGCTATATTCTGCAGAAGATCAGCAACCGTGCCTTCCCCGATGTTGCGGGTCTGCAGGAGAACATCGCAGCTGTCACCCGCTATCTGCACACGCAGATCACCAATCCCTATGGTGCCCTGACCCTGATCCCCACTCTGGACGGCAAGGACTACTATCACGCAGGTGAGAACAGCGACTGGCGTGTCTACGACTTCATCGAAGGCAGCCTCTGCCTGCAGGCTCCCGAAACTCCCGAGGATTTTTATCAGAGCGCCATCGCCTTCGGTACCTTCCAGCAGCAGCTGGCAGGCTTCCCCGCTGAGACCCTGCACGAGACCATCAAAAACTTCCACAACACCCCTGACCGCTTCCGCATTTTCAAGGAAGTTCTGGCCAGGGATGTGATGGGCCGTGCCAAGGATGTGCAGCCCGAGATCGACTTCGTTCTGGCACACGAGGAGATCGGCGGCAAGCTGATGGCTATGCTGAAGGCCGGCGAGCTGCCCCTGCGTGTCACCCATAACGACACCAAGCTGAACAATGTCATGCTGGACGAAAAGACCCGGACTCCCCTGTGCGTCATCGACCTGGACACCACCATGCCCGGTCTGAGCGCCTATGACTTCGGTGACTCCATCCGTTTCGGCGCAGCTACCGCCGCCGAGGATGAGAAGGATCTGAGCAAGGTCACCATGAGCCTGGATCTGTTCCGGATGTACACCAAGGGTTTCCTCTCCGCCTGCCCCGGTCTGACCGAGAACGAGCGGAAGGTCCTGCCCCTGGGCGCCCTGACCATGACTCTGGAATGCGGCACCCGCTTCCTGACCGACTATCTGGATGGCGACCATTACTTCGGCATCCACTATCCCGACCAGAACCTGGACCGCTGCCGGACCCAGTTCAAGCTGGTTTCCGACATGGAATCCAAATGGGACGAGATGGCAAAGATCGTTGAAGAAGAAAGCAAGTAATCCCCAAAGATCAGACGGCACGGCTAAAAAGCCGTGCCGTTTCTTTTTTCAGAAAACTTGTAACGTTTCTGCGTTTCGATTGTCTAACCAGTAAAATCACTTGAAAGGCAGGTGAGAAGGATGCCGAAACACAGCGGAGAACCGGTACTGTCCCAGGAGGTCCTCTGCGCGGAATACGAATCCGTTTACCGCTATGTACTGTCCCTGTGCCGCAGCGACTCGGAAGCCCAGGACCTCACTCAGGAAACATTTCTCAAAGCCATGAAAGCTGCAGACCATTTCGAGGGAAACAGCAGTCTTTACACCTGGTTATGCGCCATCGCGAAAAATCTCTGGCTGAATAAATGCCGAAAAGAGCAGCGGGTTGTATCCAGCAGTTCCTGCGAACGGCCGCTACCGGACAATGCCGTATCGCCGGAACAGTATGTTATCGATCAGGATCTATCCATGCGGGTCCATCAGGTGCTGCATGAACTGAATGAGCCATACAAGGAAGTTTTCTCCCTGCGGGTATTTGGGCAGCTGTCCTTCGGCCAGATCGCGCAGCTGTTCTCCAAAACCGAAAGCTGGGCCAGAGTCACCTTCCACCGTGCCAGAAAAATGATCATAGAAGCCACGAGAAAGGATGGAACATTATGAGTGATAATCATCGCGCGTTGCGCTGCGAGATCGTGCAGGACCTGCTGCCGCTGTACCACGACGGTGTGGTGACTGATGTTACAAAACAGGCTGTGGAAGCGCATCTTCTGGAATGTGAATCCTGTGCCATGGAGCACCGGCTTCTGATGACAGCGCTGCCTGTGGAACCGGAAGCCGCCGATGCCAGGAGCGGATTTGCCGCCTTTGCCAAAAGAATCAAAAAGAAGCGGATCTTCACCGCCATTGCCGCTGCGGTGCTTGCCTGCGCAATGCTGGCCGCAGGTTTATATATACTGACTCAGGTTCCAATGATCCCCATTTCCGCCTCTGAATATCAGATCTATCGGGTATACCGGTATGAGGCTGAGGGGGAGCAGTATTTCTTCCTGATGTACACACAACCGCTGTACAATACCACGACCTCCGGACTTTATGAGGCCGAGCCGGGTGAAAACGGAGATATTACCTTGGTAATCAACTGGCGCAAGCCGATCATCTCCTCCAAAGTCGGCAATACCAATCCCCAGATCACGACCACCCGCCTCCACGGCTCAGACGGAACCTATGACGCACTTCGCTTCAACAACACCGTCATCTGGTCAGAAGAAGAGAACGGCGGTGATCCGATTCCCGCCTATGTCTACGATATCCACGAAGGCTCCATCCCCGGTTTCAGCTACAACCTGGACATCTCCGGAAATCATCTGAAAGTCTTTTTTGATGACGGACGCATTATGGAATGGGACCTGGAGGGCAATCTGCTTTTCGATTCCGCCTCAGAATAAACCGCACCCCGCAGCAGCTGCTGCGGGGTGATTCTTTTACTTGTTCTTCGGCTTTTTGATCATGTTCAGCTGCCTGTTCATCTTCAGCAGTTCTTCCCGGGTGAAGTTCACATTGACCATGCCCACCATGCCCGCCAGGCGCAGCACCGTGAAGCCGCCCATCATATCCATCATACCCTTGACAGAGTCGATATTCAGGCTGAAACCGGCGCCCTTCTTTTCATCCTTCATCGCGGACTTTCTCCTGGGTTTCTTGCCGGCGTCCATTTTGGCCTTCAGCTTCAGCAGGAGCGCTCCGAACCACACCTTACCGCCGACGGTAGCCATGATGTCGCCCAGCTTGTCGTTAAGGTTGAAGTAGCCTTCCTTTTCGGTGATATCGAACCAGTTCAGCACCGCGCCCTGTTCCTTCAGACGGTATGCCTCATTGAAAACCTCAACCTTGCGGATATGGCTCTCATCTTTCAGTTCTCCCGCCACGGCAGTAATGACCGTCTCACCGGCATTGGGAACATCGAAATAGAAGAAGTGGTCTGCCGCCCGCTTTTTTGCAAGCTTCTCACCGTTGACATACAGCTCCACCTCCGGCTGGTTGGAGTAGACCGTGATCTTCGTCATGTCCTCCACCCGGTCCACATAGCGCTTGCCGCAGATGTGCACGAAAGGCTCATCGGACAACCATGCCTTGTAGGCAAAGAAGGCATCCTTTTTATACTTTCGGTCCATGGTCACCAGACCCTTGTGGTTCTGACCATTCTCTCCGCCCTCTGCACGGGCATCGGCACCAAAGTCAAACATGTTCCATACATGGGTTGCCCAGAGATATTTCCGGGTAAAGAGCTGACGAATCAGTTCCTCATGGTAATAGGCCTGATATTCCTCCGTATAGTCGCCCTGGGTGGGTTTGGAAGTATGCCAGTTCAGCGCCTCACAGCCATACTCAGAGCATCCGATGGGGATATTGGGGTATTTCCCGTGGAACCTGTCAAACCAGGGACCGTTCATGGTGGTATCGCCGCCGTACCAGCCAAAATAATGGTTATAGGACACCGTGTCGGGGATCCTCACATATTCCTCATCCATAGAGCACATGGACAGCACCGCCATGGTAGTCAGTCTGGTCCTGTCCATATCGTGGACCAGATCATTCAGAATGTGATGATTCTCCAGAAGATCCGGATCCTTCGCGCCGCCCATGGTAATCTCATTGCTCAGGCCCCAAACCACAATGGAGGGATGGTTGTAATTCTGAACCACCAGTTCTTTCATCTGGGAGATGGTATTGTCCCGGCCGGAGGCCATGTGGTTGGAAATATAGGGGATCTCCGCCCAGACCACCATGCCCCGCTCGTCACACAGGTCATAGAAATACTGGTCATGCTGGTAATGGGCCAGACGGATGGTGGTGGCGCCTACTTCACAGATCAGGTCCATATCCTCCCGGTGGTGTTCTGGCAGCAGCGCATTGCCGATGCCCAGCCGGTCCTGATGACGGCTGACGCCCCGGAGGGGATACTCTTCTCCGTTCAGAATGAATCCCCGGGCAGGATCGATCCGGAAGCTGCGGCAGCCAAAGCGGGCGGTAACCCGGTCAATGACCTCGCTGCCGCGCAGGATGATGGCTTCCGCGGTATAAAGATAGGGATCCTTCCGGGCGTTCCACAGATGGGCATTGAAGATCACAAAATCCGCAGTGCTGCGCGCACTGGTCTGCTGAGCCACAGGCATACCGCTGCCATCGAGAATTCTGCAGGAGATCAGATCCCCCGGCTGCAGATTGGATGTATAGGTTCTGACCTCCACATTGGCATTGCTGCCGTCTACGGTGGGGACGACCTGGATGCCGGTACCGCCAAAATAGTCCAGATCAAAGTGGGTGTTGCTGACTGCGATGATGTTTACATCCCGGTACAGACCGCCATAGAAGGTAAAATCGGCAGTCTGGGGATAGACACGGTCGTTGGGCGCATTGTCCACCAATACCGCGATCTGACCGTCGCTCAGATGATCGGTGATGTCCACCCGCCAGGTAGAGTAGCCGCCGTCATGGTGGGCCAGATGCTTTCCATCCACATAAACATCGGCAGAAGAATTGGCGCCCCGGATCTCCAGATAATAGCGGTCCGCCGGAGGCAGCTGCTCTGTGCTGATGGTCTTGACATAGCAGCAGGTGCCGCGGAAATAGTCGTTTCCGCCGTCCTGACCGTCGGAAGCATTCCAGGTGTGGGGCAGATCCACCCGCTGCGCGCCCTCCAGCGACGCAGGCACCTGAGCTGTGTTTTTCAGGAACATCCAGTCCTTGTTGATATTCAGAATCGTTCTCATATTGCTCCTCCCTAAGGTTTATGATATCACTCAGCTTACATTGGCCGCAAAATCCCGGGGACTGATGCCATATTCACCTTTGAATGCCCGGTAAAAATTGGCATAGTCTCCGAAGCCGCAATTCTGATACACCATCCCCGGCGCCTGTCCCAACGCCATCAGTTCCCTTGCCTGCATCAGCCGGCGGAAGATCACATAGCGGTATATGCTGGTACCCACACGGTTGCTGAACTCATGGGACAGATGATACTTGCTGACGTAAAACTCCGCCGCCAGAGATTCCAGCGTGATATTCTCCTGATAGTGGTTGCCGATATAGGTCAGCACCTGAGAGACCAAATCCGGTTCCTCCTGCTTTTGGGGCGGATTGGCATTACTGCGTGCCATGCGGTTCAGTTCCACCAGAAACTGCAGCAGCAGCCCCTGCGCGTATACCTCGCTGCCCAGCTCGCTGCTGTGGTATTCCCGGTTCATCCGCTCCAGCAGCTGACCCATGGAGACCCGCCGTATCTTGGCCGGCCGCAGCAGATTGGTGTGATTGGGCGCCTCCCGATCAAAGCAGGCAGCAAAATCGACACCGTCAGCGCACAGCGCTGTCATATAACTGCGGTCGATCCACAGTACAATCCGCTCATAAGGATCATCGGGACCGATCTCCGGCTGATGCAGCTCCTGGGGGCTGATCAGCAACAGGTCTCCCGGCTCCAGGTCAAACGTCTGACCCTCAATACGGAATCGTACATTGCCGCTGAGAAATAAATAGATTTCATAAAAATCATGGTGATGGACACTGATGTTTTCCAGTTTCTGGTCACGGTAGTGGAATATCTCAAACCTCTTGTTTTTCATACTCTGGCGGCTGTCAAACCGCTGGGCATTGATCGGCATGTGCAATCACCTCACTGTCACCAGATTACAGCAATATTCGCAATAAGTCAAACAATATTTGCAATTTTGATTGCGAATTACTTGTGATATACTGTTACCATTAAAACAATATAAAGGAGCAGATGGCATGAAACCCTTTCTGAGCAAAGATTTTCTTCTGACCAATCCCACTGCGGTCGCTCTGTATCACGACCATGCGGCCAAGATGCCCATTCTCGATTACCACTGCCACCTGGACCCTCAGCAGATCTATGAGGATGTCCGGTTCCAGAACATCACCCAGGTCTGGCTGGGCGGTGATCACTACAAATGGCGTATCATGCGTTCCAACGGTGTTGATGAATACTACATCACCGGCTCCGCTCCCGACCGTGAAAAGTTCCAGAAATTCGCCGAAGCTCTTCCCCGCTGCATCGGCAATCCCATGTACCACTGGTGCCATCTGGAACTAAAGAACTACTTTGGCTATGAAGGCACTCTGAACGGCAGCACCGCCCAGGAGGTCTGGGATCTGGCGCTTGCCAAGCTGGCTGGGTCCGACTTTAGTGCCCGGGGCCTGATCGCCAGAAGCAATGTAGCCATGGTGGGCACCACCGACGACCCCTGCAGCGACCTGAAGTGGCACAAACTCATCGCTGAGGAAGGTAAGATGGACACCAAGATCTGCCCCTCCTTCCGCCCTGATCCTGCCCTGAACTGCCACAAAGCAGGCTTCGCCGCCTACATCCGCAAGCTGTCCGATGCCTCCGGTATCAGAATCGAACATGCTTCCGATGTTGCCAGAGCGCTGAGCCAGCGCATTGACTACTTCAATTCCTGCGGCTGCCGCGCCTCTGACCATGGTCTGGACTATGTCATGTACCAGGAAGCCACTGAAGATGAGATCGAAGCGACCTTCCGCAAGGCCATGGCCGGTGAAATCCCCACTGTCCGGGAAACTGAAGGCTATCAGACATACCTGCTGCTGCACTGCGGCAGGGAATACGCCCGCTGCGGATGGGCCATGCAACTGCATTTCTCCTGCTTCCGCAACCCCAATTCCAGACAGTTCGCCAGCCTGGGCGCCGACTGCGGCTACGACTGTATCGCAGTCACTGACTCTTCCGCTGCTCTGCACAAGGTGATGGATGCTCTGAACAAGACCGGCCAGCTGCCCAAGACCATTGTCTACTCTCTGAATCCCGCCGATGACCAGTGGCTGGACACCCTGCTGGGCGCATACCAGGGCACCGAAGTCCCCGGCAAGATCCAGCACGGTTCCGCCTGGTGGTTCAACGACAACAAGGTCGGTATGCACAACCAGATGACCAGCCTGGCGCAGCTGGGTATTCTGGGCAACTTCATCGGCATGCTCACCGACTCCCGCTCTTTCCTGAGCTATGCCCGTCATGAGTATTTTCGCAGAATTCTCTGCAATCTCATCGGCACCTGGGTGGAAAACGGCGAATACCCCGCCGATATGGAATTCCTGGGCCAGCTGGTGGAGGACATCTGCTGCAACAATGCAAAGCGTTATTTCAATCTGTAATTAAAAATATAACATACTGGAGGAATGAACAATGCCTATGCACATGGGTTTCCGTTGGTACGGCGAGGGCAATGACAAAATCAAGCTGTCCGATATCAAGCAGATCCCCGGCGTCACCAGCATCGTTTGGGCACTGCATCACAAGATGCCCGGCGAAATCTGGGAAGAATCTGAAATCGCGGAAGTGATGGACCAGCTCCACGCTTACGGCTTCAACGGTGATGTTGTCGAGTCCGTCAATGTCCACGACGACATCAAGATCGGCAAGCCCACCCGCGACGCTCTGATTGAAAACTACAAGCAGTGCATCCGTAACCTCAGCAAGTTCGGTGTCAAAGTCATCTGCTACAACTTCATGCCCATCTTCGACTGGACCCGCTCCAACCTGTTCCACGAAGTCGGCGACGGCTCCACCGCTCTGTTCTATGAAAAGGGCATGATCCAGGACGACTATAACGCCATGGCAAAGTACATTCTGGACTTCACTGAGAAGTACAACATGTCCTTCCCCGGCTGGGAACCCGAGCGTATGGCAAAGCTTGACCAGCTGTTTAAGGACTACGCCGGTGTGGACCACGAAAAGCTGTGGGCCAATCTGAAGTACTTCCTGGAAGCCATTATGCCCACCTGCGAGGAGTGCGGCATGAAGATGGCTATCCACATGGACGATCCCCCCTGGGATATCTTCGGCCTGCCCCGTCTGCTGATCAACGCTGAAAACATTGACCGCTTCCTCAGCATGGTAGACCATCCCTGCAACTGTCTGACCCTCTGCTCCGGCTCCCTGAACGCAGATCCCAACAACAACGTTGCCGACATCGTCCGCAAGCACTGCGACCGCATTGCCTTTGCCCACATCCGCAACGTCAAGCATTTCGACAACGGCGATTTCTCCGAAGCCTCCCACCGCGACTGCGACGGAGAGACCGGCATTCTGGACATTCTGAAGGCTTATCACGACTGCGGCTTCGAAGGCTACATCCGCCCCGACCACGGCCGTCATCTGTGGGATGAGGGCCCCGGCAATGTCCGTCCCGGCTACGGCCTGTATGACCGCGCCCTGGGCATCATGTATATGCTGGGTGTGTGGGACATGCTGGACAAACTGGCCGGCAAAGTCACCGTGGCAAATGCATAATCCAACTCAAACAGATACTTTTACAATCCACTGGAGGTAATTCAAAATGGCATATCTTCCCCTGAATCATGATTTTACCGGTAAGGTCGTCGTCGTCACCGGCGCAGGCGGTGTTCTGTGCGGCGATATGGCCCGCGCTTACGCCATTGCCGGCGCAAAGGTCGCCGCTCTGGACCTGAACGAAGAAGCTGTCAAGAAGCTGGCTGAGGAACTGAAGGCTGAAGGCTATATCTGCGAAGGCTACAAGGCCAACGTTCTGGACCGCGAGGTTCTGGAAGCCGTCCACAAGCAGATTCTCTCCGACCTGGGCCCCTGCGACATCCTGATCAACGGCGCTGGCGGCAACAATCCCCGCGCCACCACCGACAACGAATATCAGCACGAGGCCAAGGAAGGCCAGAAGACCTTCTTCGATCTGGACGCAGCCGGTGTTGACTTCGTCTTCAAGCTGAACTTCCAGGGCACCCTGCTGCCCACTCAGGTCTTCGCCAGGGACATGGTTGAGCGCAAAAGCGGCAACATTTTGAACATCTCTTCCATGAACGCATATATTCCTTTGACCAAGATCCCCGCTTACTCCGGTGCCAAGGCCGGTATCTCCAACTTCACCCAGTGGCTGGCTACCCACTTTGCCGGCACCGGCATCCGCTGCAATGCCATCGCTCCCGGTTTCCTGGTCTCCAATCAGAACCGCGCCCTGCTGTTCAACGCAGACGGCACTCCCACTGCCCGTTCTCACAAGATCCTGAACGGCACCCCCATGGGCCGCTTTGCTGAGTCCGAAGAGCTGCTGGGCGGCATGTTCTTCCTGACCGATGACAAGGCCGCTTCCGCCGTCACCGGTGTGATCCTGCCCATCGACTGCGGCTTCGCTGCATATTCCGGCGTATAATCGCATTCCTTTTGGGCCGCCTCCGGGCGGTCCATTCCCCAATTCTCTGAAAAGGATTCCTCAATGAAACTGACTACTGTCCTGTTCGACCTGGACGGAACACTGCTTCCCATGGACCAGGACGAATTTGTAAAGTATTACTTAGGCCTTCTTGGAAAAAAACTGGCCCCTTACGGCTATGACCCCAGGGTTCTTGCCGGCAACATCTGGGCCGGAACCGCCGCCATGGTCAAAAATGACGGTTCCTGCACCAATGAAGAGGTATTCTGGACGAAATTCTCCGAGTTCTACACCGAAAACGTCCGCAAGGACGAACCCATTTTTCGGGAATTCTACGAAAATGAGTTCATCGGCGCGAAGGCAGCCTGCGGCTTCAATCCCAAAGCAGCCGAAGCCGTCGCCGCCATCAAGGCCAGGGGCCTGCGCGTGGTACTGGCTACCAATCCCCTCTTCCCCGCTGTGGCTACCGAGAACCGCATCCGCTGGGCCGGCCTGACACCGCAGACCTTCGAACTGTACACCACTTACGAGAATTCCTCCCGCTGCAAACCGAATCCCGGCTATTACCAGGACATCCTGGACCGGCTCGGTGTCTGCGCCGAAGAATGTCTGATGGTGGGTAACGATGCCATCGAAGACACCGCCGCCGGAAAGCTTGGCATAAAGGTGTTCCTGCTGACCGACTGCCTGATCAACAAGGATCAGCGGGATCTGTCCGGCTATCCGCAGGGAAGCTTCGACGAACTGCTCGCCTATATCAAAACGCTCTGACCCCATTTGTGAACACGCATCCGCGAAGGTGCACAGAAAGTATAGTATCATCACACTTTAGGAGGTTCATTCATTATGTCTGTTTTGGAAAGACTCGCTCGCTCCATCGTCGTTCCGGTTGTTGTCATTGAAGACGCAAAGGACGCCGTTCCCTGCGCAAATGCCATGATCGCAGGCGGCATTGACGTCATGGAGATCACCCTGCGTACCGCCGCAGCCCTGGATTCCATCAAGGCTGTTTCCGAGAACTGTCCCGATATGCTGGTTGGTGTCGGCACTGTTCTGAACCTGGACCAGTGCAAGACTGCTATCGCAGCCGGTGCCAAGTTCATCGTCTCCCCCGGCTTTGATGCCGAAGTCGTTGACTACTGCATCGCCAACGCCATTCCCGTGACCCCCGGCTGTGTTACTCCCACCGAGATCACCATGGCCGTCAACCGCGGTCTGAAGGTTATCAAGTTCTTCCCCGCCAATGTTTACGGCGGTCTGAACGCCATGAAGAACCTGTCCGCTCCCTTTGTCGGCATTAAGTTCATGCCCACCGGCGGCGTCAACACCGCCAACATCAAGGAGTATGTTTCCGCTCCTTATATTCACGCTGTCGGCGGTTCCTGGGTCTGCCCCAAGACTGACATTGCCGCAGGCAACTGGGAAAAGATTACCAAGCTCTGCGCCGAAGCCCGCGCAGCAGCACAGGCCTGATTTGCAATCAACAAATAGAGGAGAATACATATTATGGCAAAAGTTATTACCTTTGGCGAACTGATGCTGCGTCTGCAGCCCTACAACTACGAGCGTTTTGTCCAGTGTGACCACGTCGAGTTCACCTTCGGCGGCGGCGAAGCCAACGTCGCTGTTTCCCTGGCCAACTATGGCATGGACGTCGCTTACGTCACCAAGCTGCCCAAGCACGCCATCGGCCAGTCCGCTGTCAACTCCCTGCGCCGCTACGGCGTCGACACCTCCCTGATCACCCGCAGCGGCGACCGTGTGGGCATCTACTTCAACGAGAAGGGCGCTTCCCAGCGCGGCTCCGTGTGCATCTATGACCGCGCACATTCCGCCATCCAGCTGGCTACCACCGCTGACTTCGACTGGGAGAAGATCTTTGAGGGTGCTGAGTGGTTCCACTTCACCGGCATCACCCCCGCACTGGGCCCCAACGTTGTTGAGATCTGCCGCGAGGCTTGCAAGGCAGCAAAGGCTCACGGTCTGAAGGTCTCCTGCGACCTGAACTACCGCGGCAAGCTGTGGACCCGCGAACAGGCCCGTGAGGCCATGACCGACCTGTGCCAGTACGTCGACGTTTGCATCTCCAATGAGGAGGATGCAAAGGACGTCTTCGGTATTGAGGCTGAGGCTACCGACATCTACGGCGGCAAGCTGAACCACGAGGGCTACAAGTCCGTCGCCAAGCAGCTGGCTGACAAGTTCGGCTTCGAGATGGTCGCCATCACCCTGCGTGAGAGCCACTCCGCATTCGACAACGGCTGGTCCGCCATGCTGTACAATGTGGCAGCCGACGAATACTGCTTCTCCAAGAAGTACAACCTACACATCATCGACCGCGTCGGCGGCGGTGACTCCTTCGGTGGCGGCCTGATCTACTCCCTGATGAACGGCAAGGACACCCAGGCAGCAGTTGAGTTCGCAGTTGCGGCTTCCGCTCTGAAACACTCCATCGAGGGCGACTACAACATGGTCACTCTGGCTGAGGTTGAGAAGCTGGCAGGCGGCGACGGCTCCGGCCGTATCCAGAGATAATTCTCTGCCCAACGCACACAAGTCCCCCGGCCTGAGCCGGGGGACTTTTTCAAGTACGGTGCAGTCAATGCCCGTATCCATGATCGCAGCCAGCGTCAAACCGCAAATCATCCATTGCGACCTTTTTCGACCGTTAGGGAAAGAGTTTACAATCTGTTTGTTGTAAGGCGTGCAGGGATGTATTATACTGTAGATTGATAAAAAAGGGGGATTTCCATGCAGCGCAATAACAGCAACCATAACGAACACAACAGTCTGATCCAATCCGGCAGACGCGGAATTCTTCGCATCATCTTCGGCCGCTCCATGGTAATCCTTTTGCTGCTGGTTCTGCAGTTTTTTCTGGTTTTTGCCCGGCTGTATGACGTTTTTCAGGATATTCCGCTGCTTTTCGGCGGTGTTGAGATCTTCACAGCCATCATGCTGCTCCATGTGCTCAACACCCGTGACAACCCCTCCATCAAACTCTCCTGGTCTATTATCATTGCGGTTCTCCCGGTTTTTGGCACACTGCTGTACTTTTTCGTGCAGCTGGATCTCGGTCACCGGATGGTGAAGAAAATGGTCGAATCCAGTATCGAAGAATGCGGAAAATATGCTCCCGATCAGACGGAGCTGATCGGCCGGCTGAAACACGAAGACAAGAATCTTGCTAATCTGGTCCACTACATGCGCCATCACGGCAATTTCCCCATCTACACAAATACGCAGGTAACGTATTTTCCCCTGGGAGAGGACAAATTCAAGCAGATGCTGATACAGCTGGAAAAAGCGGAAAAATTCATTTTTATGGAGTATTTCATCATCGCTGACGGCTACATGTGGCAGAAAATCCTGGATACTCTCTGCCGGAAGGTACGGCAGGGCGTGGAAGTACGGGTACTTTACGACGGAACGGCAGCCATCTACAACCTCCCCTACGGCTATCCCAAGCAGCTGCAGAGGCTGGGAATTCAGTGCAAAATGTTCTCTCCGGTCCGCCCGTTTGTCTCTACTTATCATAACAACCGGGACCACCGCAAGATTCTGGTGGTCGACGGAAAAGTGGCATTTACCGGCGGTATCAATCTGGAAGACCGGTATATCAACAAAGAGAGAGTCTTTGGGCACTGGAAGGATACGGCAGTTATGGTCCAGGGCGAAGCCGCCCAGGGATTCACACTGATGTTCCTCCAGATGTGGAACTATAACGAGAAGGTACGGGTTTTTGAGCCCTATCTGAAACTTCCTGAAGATGTCCCCGTCACCGATGGATTTGTGCTTCCCTATGGCGACAGTCCCCTGGACAATGAAAATGTAGGCGAAATGGTGTACCTGAATATTCTCAATCAGGCCAGGGATTACGTCTACATCATGACCCCCTATCTGATCCTCGACCACGAAATGCTCACAGCCCTGTGCTTTGCGGCCCGGCGGGGCGTTGATGTGCGGCTGATTCTGCCCCACATCCCGGACAAGAAATATGCCTTTGCGCTTGCCCGAAGTCACTACGGGGAGCTGTACGAAGCAGGTGTGAAGATTTACGAATACACCCCCGGCTTTGTCCATGCAAAGGTTTTTCTCAGCGACGATGAACACGCCGTGGTAGGTACCATCAACCTGGACTACCGGAGTCTGTATCTGCACTTTGAGTGCGCTGCGTATCTCTACAAAGTTCCGGCGCTGGCAGACATCCTGGCCGATTTCCGGAAGACCATGGAAAAATGCCACCGCATCACCCGGGAGGATATTCAAAAGCGGTTTTTCCTGTACCGCCTGTTTGGCCGTCTTCTGAAGTTTATCGCCCCGCTGATGTAGATTGCCGCATCCGCTTTCGATCCCGCTCCGCAACACCCGGAAGATCCGCAAGTCCTGATACCGCAAGGGATCAGGACTTGCTTTTTGCATCCCGGAACAAAAACAAAAGCCAGATTTTGTACATATTGTTGAAGAACCCCCGTTGAAAGCACCGGCAAGATAATACAACATTGACAATTGAAAAAGAATGAATTATATTATACTTGGTTGAATAGAATAACTAACCTCAAATAATGATATAAGGACAGGTGAGCAAATTATGTACATGGATGATTACAAGCGCTGGCTGGCTGCCGACCTTGAGGACCCCGCTCTGACCGAAGAGCTGCAGAAAATCGAGGGCAACGAGGAAGAGATCAAGGATCGCTTCGCCGTGGCGCTGAA
>JAGAUY010000071.1 GCA_017620525.1 Oscillospiraceae bacterium
ATGAAGGGCGAAGGCCCCTGGAACATCGAGCTGTTCGGCGGCGGCCCCGCTGACCCCAACGCTCCCAACTTCTTCAAGGGCGCTATGAGCGTTCTGCAGCCCCTGATCGACGACGGCACTCTGACCGTTGTTTCCGGCCAGATGGACTTCACCCAGTGCGCTACTCAGGACTGGGACAACTCCAAGGCACAGGCCAGAATGGACTCCCTGCTGTCCGGCTTCTACTCCGATAAGGAAATCCACGGTGTTCTGTCCCCCAACGACGGCATCGCCCGTGCAATCATCACCTCCTGCGAGCAGGCTGGCCAGGAAATCCCCGCTATCTCCGGCCTCGATGCTGAGAACGAGTCCGTTGAGTGGGTCTGGGCTGGCCGCCAGTACTCTACCATTGCAAAGCCCACTGATGCTCTGGTTGCTCAGACCATCGAGATCATCAAGTCCCTGCAGGCAGGCAACGGCATGCCCGCTACCGATGTCGTTGTGAACAACGGTAAGATCGATGTTCTCGTCTACGAGCTGCCTCCCGTCGTTGTCACCAAGGACAATGCCAAGGAAGTATTCGCCAACGATCCCGGTCGTCTGGAACTGCTGAAGTAAGCACTTATCTGAACATTACACATGGCGGCGGAAGGTCAATCCTTCCGCCGCTTCCGCATGGACATAGTCTGAATAAGTATGCATATCTGCGGCGCCCAAACAAGCATAAAACCACTCATTTCCGCTGTGGCGGATCTGAGTGTTTTTTGCGTTTCATGCCTGCGCACTGTTACTGAAACCGTGTTTCCGCAGATAAAACTTGACAATCATTTTACATGCCTTGTCTTTTGGATTTTACATGGAATGGATATGATTGAACCATAAGGACGAACAAATCCAAATTCAAAAACAAGGAGATTTTATTTATGAAAAAGTTAATTTGTGCGTTTCTTGCGCTGATTATGGCGCTGTCCCTGGCAGCCTGCGGCGGTAAGGAGCAGGCAACCGTGTCCACTGACGGATCCACTTCCATGCAGAAGGTGATTAGCGCTTTGGGCGAAGCCTTCATGGAGGATACGGGTGCGAACTTTACCTACAATGCCACCGGCTCCGGTACCGGTATCAAGGCGGTCAAGGACGGCACCTGCGACATCGGCCTGTCCTCCCGGTATCTGAAGGACAGCGAAAAGGCTGAAGGTCTGAAGGAGACCATCCTGGCCATCGACGGCATTGCCATCATTGTACACCCTGACAATACAGTTGCTGACCTGACCGTAGAGCAGATTGCTGCCGTCTTCAGGGGCGAAATCACCAGCTGGAACGAAGTGGGCGGTAGCGATGGTGAGATCGTCTGTATCGGCCGCGAGGAGTCCTCCGGCACCCGTGACGGTTTTGAATCCATCACTGGTACCGAAGAAGCCTGCGTTTACAAGCAGGAACTGACCTCCAACGGTGCAGTGCTGACCGCTGTGGCTGAGAATCCCAATGCCATCGGCTATGTTTCCCTGTCTTCCGTTAAGGATACTGTGAAAGCAATCTCTGTTGGCGGCGTTGCTCCCGGTGAAGCAACCATCAAAGACGGCAGCTATGCGGTGCAGCGTCCCTTCGTGCTGGTCACGAAAGAAGGCGCAGCACTTAGCGAAACCGCGCAGGCCTTCTTCGACTTTGCAACTTCCTCCGCTGCAAACGAAATCATCAGTGCGGCCGGTGTGGTACCCGTCAACTAAACAAGTAATGCGGCGGTGAAAATCGCCGCTTACTGTGTACCCATAAGGTGATTCGATGAAAAGCAACAAATTGTTTGAGCGTGTTGTACACGGCATTTTTCTGCTCCTGGGTCTTGTGACGGTTGCCTTCGTGCTGCTGATTACGGTGTATCTGGTGGTCTGCGGTATTCCGGCCATGATGGAGATCGGGGTGTGGAACTTCCTCTTCGGCAAGGTCTGGGACCCGGCGGCATCTGATCCGAAATACGGCATTCTGCCCTTTGTCCTGTCCAGCATTTACGGCACAGCCGGTGCGCTGGTGATTGGTGTTCCCGTTGGGTTCTTCACGGCGGTGTATCTTTCCAAGAAAGCATCCAAACGGGTCAAAGAATGGATGTCTGCTGCGGTGAGTCTGCTGGCAGGCATACCGTCCGTTGTCTATGGCTTGGTTGGCATGATGGTGCTGGTACCCGGAATCCGGGAAATCTTCCATCTGCCGGACGGAGCCAGCCTGCTGGCAGCGATGATTGTGCTGGCCATTATGATCCTGCCCTCTATCATTAAGGTTTCCATCACCGCCCTGGATGCTGTTCCGAAGGAATATGAAGATGCGTCCCTTGCGCTGGGAGCAACTCCGGAGGAGACCTGGTTCCGGGTCAGTGTACCGGCAGCCAAAAGCGGTATCGCAGCTGCCGTGGTGCTGGGTGTGGGCCGTGCCATCGGTGAAGCCATGGCGGTGATGATGGTATCCGGCAATGTGGCGAATATGCCGAGCCTTTTTGAGAGCGTCCGATTCCTGACTACCGCCGTTTCCAGCGGTATGGGTTATGCAGATGGACTCTACCGGGAAGCACTGTTCTCCATCGCGCTGGTACTGTTCCTGTTTATCATGCTGATCAACGCTGCGCTTAATTTCTTCCTGAAGGGAGAAAAGAAATGAATAAAAGAAAAATATCCATTTGGGCCATGCGGATGCTGATGTGGGCTGCTGCCGGTGTCACCGCTGCGCTGACCCTGTTTTTGCTCGGCTATGTGCTGATCAAGGGAGTGCCAAATATCTCTTGGGAGCTGTTATCCACCAAACCCAGTTACCTGCGGGGGACAGTCGGTATCCTGCCGGATATCCTCAATACCCTCTACATGATTTTGACGACGCTGGTGTTTGTGCTGCCGCTTGGTGTAGGCGCAGCGATCTATTTGACGGAATATGCCGCCAACAAACGGCTGGTGGGATTAATCGAATATGCAGCGGAAACCCTGTCCGGTATTCCATCTATCATTTACGGCCTGTTCGGTTCGCTGTTTTTCTGTCAGTTTATGGATCTGGATAAGAGTCTGCTTGCAGGCGCATTGACGCTGGTGATCATGAATCTGCCCACAATAATGCGCACCACCCAGGAAAGTCTGAAAACCGTACCTCAATCCTACCGGGAAGGTGCGTTTGGTCTGGGCGCGGGTAAGTGGCGGGTGATCCGCACGGTGGTGCTTCCCAACTGCGTGGAGGGTGTAATTACGGGCTGTATTCTGTCCGTGGGTCGGATTGTGGGCGAGTCTGCGGCGCTGCTGTTTACCGCCGGATTTGCGCACACACTGGGCGGTTTCTTTGAGACATTACGTTCTTCCGGCGCGACGCTGACGGTTGCGCTCTATGTATATGCAACGGAAGACGGCAATTTTGAGGTCGCTTTTGCCATCGCTGCTATTTTGATGATTTTGACATTGCTGATCAACTTAAGCGCAACGCTGATCGGCAAGTATTTCGAGAGGAAAAATAAAGCATGAGTATTATTTCTGCAAAAGATTTGTGCCTGTGGTACGGTAACTTTCAGGCACTGAAGAATATCAGTATCGAAATCCCGGAGCATAGCATTACCGCGCTCATCGGCCCTTCCGGCTGTGGCAAGTCCACCTTCTTAAAAACGCTGAACCGGATGAATGACCTGATCCCCACCGTGAAAATTACCGGCGAGGTAACCTACAACGGTCAGAACATTTTTGAAACCGATGTCAACAACCTGCGAAAAGAAGTGGGGATGGTGTTCCAGAAACCCAATCCCTTTCCCATGAGTATCTATGACAACATTGCATATGGCCCCAGAACGCATGGTATTACCAATAAAGCACAGCTGGATGAGATCGTGGAAAAAGCGCTTCGGGGTGCGGCTATCTGGGACGAAGCAAAAGACCGTCTGAAGAAGAACGCTTTGGGCATGTCCGGCGGTCAGCAGCAAAGACTCTGCATTGCAAGAGCCTTGGCTGTTGAGCCAAAGGTACTGCTGATGGACGAGCCGACTTCTGCCCTTGATCCTATTTCCACATCCCGCATTGAAGACCTGGCAATGGAACTGAAAAAAGACTACACCATTGTGATTGTCACCCACAATATGCAGCAGGCCGTCCGTATTTCCGATCAGACTGCTTTCTTCCTCCTGGGCGATTTGGTAGAGTACGGAAACACCGAGGCAATGTTCTCCCAGCCCAAGGATCAGCGCACGGAAGATTATATTACAGGAAGGTTTGGCTAATATGAGAGATTTATTCCAGGAACAACTAAAAACACTGAACCGGGAACTGACCATGATGGGATCTTCCTGCGAGAAGATCATCGACCTGGCTTCCCAGGCGCTTACTGATTGGGATGAGGAACTGGTTCGTAAAGTAAATACCATCGGCGCACAGATTGACGAATCTGAGCGTACCATCGAGACAATCTGCATGAAGCTTCTGCTGCGGCAGCAGCCGGTAGCGAGAGATCTGCGGCAGATCAGTGCTGCCATGAAGATGATCACGGACATGGAACGCATCGGGGATCAGGCGGAGGATATCGTGGAGATCGTTCCTTATATGAATGCTCATCCCGATGAAAAGTACCCTAAGATCCGGGAGATGGCGAAAGCCGCGCAGTCCATGGTCACGGAAGCGATTGATGCCTATGTGAAGCAGGATCTGGAGCTGGCAAGGAAAGTTATGGCACACGATGATGTGGTGGACGATTACTTTACCCAGGTCAAGAATGACATCATTGGAATTATTACTGCTGAACCTTCTCAAGGCGAATATGCGCTGGATCTGTTGATGATCGCCAAGTATTTTGAACGCATTGGGGACCACTGCACCAATATAGCCGAGTGGGTGGAGTTTTCCGTTACCGGTATCCACAAGGACTGCCAGTAAGATGTAAAGTTCATGACAAATCTTTTTCTCAGCCGGGGATTGCTTTTCCAAGAGAGCGACTCCGTCAAGTATGAACTAAAAAAGAAAAACTCCCGGATCCATATGGATCCGGGAGTTTTTGGAGCAGGGTACGGGAGTCGAACCCGCCTTCACGGCTTGGGAAGCCGTTGTATTACCGATATACGAACCCTGCGTATGTGTGGTATTATACCAGACTCAAATAGAAAATTCAACACTTTTTTGTCACCTGCAGCTGTGGTATACTGTAAGTATAAGGCAATTTCCATTGCATCAGCCTCAGTGGAAACTGCAGGAATCAACAAAGGAGGTCTGACTATGGCAGAATATGAACTGGTCCATGAGATTAAAAATCTGTGCCGCAACAATCAGATGCGGGACGTGTTTTTTGAGGAGATTGAGTGCGACGACCCGGAAAACTACGTTCGCCGTCGGCTGACGGGTAAGGTGGTGGAGCTCTCCTCAGAGCCGGGAATTGACGGCGCGGTGACCATCCATGCCACCTGCGACGGCCTGATTCAGAAGTTCGTGTTTACTCCCATATAATGGACGGCAAAATACTGTATTTTGTGAGAAATTTTGGGTTGAATTTAGTGCGCAACTGTGATACGATATTGTTGTATCGATATGGGCGGAGTACGTCCAAAAGACAGCGCTGAATTCCCGGCCAGCGGAGCTCCGAAAGTTCCGGAGGAGGCTGGCAGGGCGGAAGCTGTCCTGCGCTTACGGCTTTTCCCGTATCGGTAATATCTGGGAAGACTCCGGGATAACCGGGTGACTCCCCAAATTCAAGGAGCAACGATCTATGGCTACACCTCATACCATCGCTGTCGCCGGTAAGGGCGGCGTCGGCAAAACCACCACCTGCGGTATGCTCATCGACTACCTGTGCAAGAAGAAAAACGGTCCTGTTCTGGTCGTCGACGCAGACGCGAATTCCAACCTGAACGAAGTTCTGGGCGTGGAGGTGGAAACCAGCCTCGGTCAGATCCGCGAGGAGATGGCACAGGCTGAACTGAAGGGAACCATCCCTGCAGGAATGACCAAGGCAGACTATGCGGAGTTTAAGTTCAATTCCGCGCTCATCGAGGACGACGACTTTGACATGCTGGTCATGGGCCGCACTCAGGGCAAGGGCTGCTATTGCTATGTCAATGGTGTGCTGAAGTCCCAGGTGGACAAGTATGCCCGCAATTATTCCTACATCGTGATGGACAATGAGGCCGGCCTGGAGCACGTTGCTCGCGGCACGCTGCCTCATGTGGACACCATGCTGCTGATCTCTGACTGCTCCCGCCGGGGTATTCAGGCGGTTGCCCGGATCGCCGAGATGATCGACGAGATGGAACTGAAGCCCGGCAAGATGGGCCTGATCGTCAACCGTGCGCCGAACGGCGAGCTGGACGACGGCATCAAGGCCGAGATCGAGAAGCACGGACTGACGCTCTTTGGTGTCCTGCCCCACGACGAAGCGGTTTACCGCTGCGACTGTGTGGGCGAACCCTCTGCCAAGCTGCCTGACTCCGATCCTATGAAGATCGCGCTGAAGGGCATCATGGCCGGGATCGGTCTTTAATTTAAGGTGGGCCGATGTGGGCATCGGCTCCTACAGAGGGGTTCTGTAGTGGCCGATGCCTGCATCGACCCAAGCGGCGAAAGCCGCGTTATGTACGTCATCCATTTTAATTAACCATAACAACAAGGGGGATAACAATTATGTCTTTCGTTCCCAAGACGGCAGCCTACAGCGGCAAGATCAACGCTGTGACCCTGGGCACCGGTGACAAGGCAATCGTCATCGGCGGCCAGAATGTGCTGCCCTTCTACACTTTCGATGCACCCATCGAAAATGCACCCAAGATCGGTGTTGAGATCTCCGACGCTGCGGACAGCTGGACTGCTCCCGGCCTGGTCGATTTCTACGCCGGCTGCACCACCATGGCTGAGCGTGCCAAGAAGGCCGAGACCATGGAAGGCGCAGACTTCATCGCTCTGAACTTCGAGTCCGCTGACCCCAACGGCGCAAACCGCTCCGTGGCTGACTGCGTCGCTGACGCTAAGGCTGTTGCTGATGCCATCTCCATGCCCATCGTCATCATGGGCTGCAAGAACATGGAGAAGGACGGCGAGCTGTTTGCCAAGATCTCCGAGGCTCTGCAGGGCAAGAACATCCTGGTCATGTCCGCAAAGAATGAGGACTACAAGACCGTCGGTGCTTCCGTCGCTCTGGCATACGGCCAGAAGGTCGGCGCCGAGACCGCTGACGACATCAACCTGGCCAAGCAGCTGAACATCATGCTGAAGGGCCTGTCCATCAAGCCTGAGAACATCATCATGAACATCGGCACCGCCGCTGTCGGCTATGGCTATGAGTATGTGGCTTCCACTCTGGACCGCGTCCGCCTGGCTGCTCTGGCTCAGTCCGATGCTGACCTGCAGATGCCCATCATCGCTCCCGTCTCCATCGACACCTGGGGCGTGAAGGAATCCTCTGCTTCTGAAGAAGATGAACCCGCATGGGGCAATCAGGAAGAGCGCGCGATCTCCATGGAGGTCTCCACCGCTGCTGCCAACCTGACCGGCGGCGCCGACGCTGTCATCATGCGTCATCCCGCAGCCATCGCTACCATCAAGAAGTTCATCAACGAGCTCATCTAACCTGTAAGGAGGATACATAACAATGGCTCTGAAAGGTCTTGACATTTTTAAGCTGTCTCCCAAGAAGAACTGTAAGGAGTGCGGCAGCCCCACCTGTATGGCATTCTGCATGAAGGTGGCTCAGGGCGCAGTGTCCATCGACAAGTGCCCCTACTTCTCTGACGATGCAAAGGCAATGCTGAACGAGCAGACTGCTCCCCCCATGAAGACCATCACCGTCGGTGATCACAAGCTGGGCGGCGAGACTGTTCTGTTCCGTCACGAGAAGACCCTGGTCAACAAGAACCTGTACGCAGTTGCTGTCGGCACCTGTCTGGAAGACGCTGTTGCTGAGCAGAAGCTGGCTGACCTGCAGAAGGTCGACTACGAGCGTATCGGCGAGCGTATGTACGTCGAGTTCGTTTACGTCAACTGCTGCGAGGGCGGCGAAGACAAGTACGTTGCTCTGGTGGAGAAGGCTAAGGCTACCGGCCGCACCCTGATCCTGAACTGCACCAATGTGGATGCCGCCAAGGCAGCTCTGGCTGTCACTGGCAAGAATGCCATCCTGAACGGTGCCAACCCCTCCAACTGGGAGGCTATGAACGCTGCCGCTACTGAGGCTGGTGTTGTCCTGGGCGTTACCGCTGAGAACATCTCCGACCTGTACGACACCGTCAAGAAGCTGGAAGCAGCCGGCAACAAGAACCTGATTCTGGATGTCACCGGCAAGACTGCCAAGGAGACCCTGGCAAACGCTGTCCTGGTCCGCCGCACCGCTCTGAAGGATGGCGACCGCAGCTTCGGTTACCCCTCCATCGTCAATGTCGCAAGACTTGCTAAGGGCGATGCCCACCTGCAGACTGCTTACGCCTCCATGTTCACTGAGAAGTACGCTTCCATCATTGTCATGGAGAACATGACATA
>JAGAUY010000072.1 GCA_017620525.1 Oscillospiraceae bacterium
ATTGACAAAACCGCGAGGATATGGTATAGTTCTTGAGGTTGAGCGCGACGGCGCTTTGATATAAAAGATGGGCGAAGAACCCATCCATACGAGTTGGTATTGATTGCGATGAGGGTCCACCTGTTCCCATCCCGAACACAGAAGTTAAGCTCATTTGCGCCGACAATACTTGGCGGGTGACTGCCCGGGAAGATAGGTAATGCCAACATAAAGCCCACAGCTTCGGCTGTGGGTTTTTTTTTTGTCGGAAACATGCCAGTTGCATGTTTCATCGACAAGACAATACTCGGCCTACCCAGGAAGGTAGGTAGTGCCAACACAAGAAAGAGCCAAGCAAAAATAAAGATGAAAAGATCGCACCAAAAACGGGGGCGGTCTTTGTGTTTTTTATTCAAAGCGAGTCATAGGGGAGTCGTAAACATGGTGGCCGGACTCCAGTATGCTGTGTCCTATGGTGATGAATACGCTCTCATATCCGGGATAGGCATCCAGGAACGTGTTGACCACGCTGCCTATGATGATGTATTCACCGGTAGTGCCCATGGAACAGATCAACTCACCGAAGCTGGGTGAAAAGGACAGATTCAAACAGGTACCGTCAAACTGCATGGATCCAATAGAAACATCTTCGGTCAGAACGTTGGCTTTAATGAGTTCATCCACCAGTACGTTCATATTGACTTCCTCGACCTGTACTTGCTTGGTAACAAAGCCGTCTGCATTGTCATTGCCTTGGTAGATTGTGATGGTGACGCCGGCGGGAATGGTTACTGCCTGAGTTTCGGATGTGCCTGGCAGAGGATCTGTTTCAGGCACTTCAGGCATCTTGTAACAGCCGGTCAGAAGAAGGCAGATCAGGATGATCAATGTGAGTTTTTTCATAGGAATCCTCCTTTTCTGAATTTATCTATTTCAATCACTATATCATGGTTTTGATATTTTAGAAGTAATTTCTAATGAGAAGGACTCCTGACCTGGTGGTCAGGAGTCCTTAAAGACGAATTGGTATGGATCAATCCATTTTTACATAATCCAGGCAGATCCAGCCTTTGTCGATCTTACCCCAGTTGCCTTTGACTTCCAGGATTTCAACGGAGTCGCCCTTGGCGAGCTTGCCGACGGAATCATAGCTGGTACCTGCACCGCTGCGGATGTGCAGGCTGGAAGCGGTAACTTTACCGGTTCCGGTCTTGTACTCGGTGGAGGAGGAAGAGGAACTGCTGTCCTTGGTGTATTTCAGGCTGATCCAGCCTTCTTTGATACGGACCCAGTTGCCGCTCTTCTGGTAATATGTAACGGTCTCACCGTCATAAACCTTATCGACTGCCTTATATTTGGTGCCGGGTCCGGTGCGGACATACAGAGCGCTGGTGTCAATGGTTGCTTTACCAAGTGCGGTGGTCTTGCCGTCGGAGACGACTGTATCGTCTTTTTCGTCTTTTGTATCACCGGTGGTAGGTGCGGTGGAGGAAGAGGAGACATCGCCGTCCAGATCAACATACTTCAGACTGATCCAGCCCTTCTCAATCTTACCCCAGTTGCCGCTCTTTTCCAGAATCTCAACCTTGTCGCCCTTCTTGACCTTACCCACGGAATCGTACTTGGTTCCGGGGCCCTTGCGGATGTGCAGAGAGCTTGCTGTAATGGTACCGGTGGTACCATTGCCGCTGGAAGCTGCGGGATCCTGAGGCTGAGTCTCGGCAGGCGTGGTTTCGTCGGGGACAGCGGGATCTTCTGTGACGGGACCTTCTTCGCCGTCAAGCGTTACATACTTCAGATTGATCCAGCCTTCTTCAATGCGGCCCCAGTGAACATCTTCTACAGTCAGCTGCTCCAGAATTTCAACGCGGGTACCGATGGCAAGTTTCTTGACGGAGGGACTGTTGGAATTTGCCTTGGTGCGGACATTCAGTTTGTCGGTATTGACAGTGCCCATAACAGACTTGGGTTCGGTCACGACGGGAGGCTCGGTCTCAGCCTCGGTGGCCTGGGTGGGGGCTGTGCCCTGGGTGGAAGTGGTTGCAGCGCTGTCGGAAGGCTCAGTGGGATCTGCATCCTTGGAACAGCCTGCAAAAGTCATCGTCAGGAGGACAATGACCAGAGTCAGTGCAAAAAGTTTGCTTAACTGCATTTTCGGTAATCGTTTCATGGCGATACCTCCATTTCTATATATTTTGCTGATGCTATTATACTCTCTCAGGCAAGAGATTGTCAATGGCATACAAATTAAGATATCGTTAATTTCGGTTTCAGCGACTGCTTTCTTAGCTTGCACCGGTTTCCGGAAGTGATTCATGGCAGTTTCATACTGTTGATTCCTGTAAAAAAATATAATAAATTGGAAATTGATGTTGGTGGACAGAAAAAAATATGCTACAATATAGACAAATGTGCTTCCCAAGGGGAAGTTACATGAGACGGAAAGGAATCATCCTTATGAAACCACAAAAAACATGGATGCGCAGACGGCACAGCATCATCCGTAATATTGCCTGTGCGCTGATTGCTCCTTATACAAGATGGAAATATGGCATCACCGTTGAGCGATTCAGAGAACAGAACAACCGGCAGTTTCTGATTGTTATGAATCATCAGACTGCTTTCGATCAGTTCTTTATCGGCATGGCTTTCCGCGGACCTGTCTATTATCTTGCATCGGAAGATCTGTTTTCCATCGGCTGGGTATCTTCTCTTCTGCGCTGGGCAGTGGCGCCGATCCCCATCAAGAAGCAGACAACGGACATCCAGGCGGTGAAAAACTGCATTAAAGTCGCCCGGGAGGGCGGCACCATCGCCTTGGCTCCGGAGGGTAACCGGACCTACAGCGGCAGAACGCTGTATATGAATCCGAGTATCGGATCTCTGGCGAAAAAGCTGAATCTGCCGGTGGCAATCTTCCGGATCGAAGGTGGTTATGGTATCCATCCCCGTTGGAGCGATGTGGTCCGAAAGGGCAAAATGCGGGCATATGTATCGCGGGTCATTGAGCCGGAGGAATACGCGGGACTGACGAATACGGAGCTGTTTCAGATCATTGAAAAGGAACTGTATGTGGACGAGGCTCGGGTCGCGGGAACATATACCCATAAAAAGGCGGCGGAATATCTGGAGCGTGCCATGTATGTATGCCCTTACTGCGGCCTGTCTGAATTTGAAAGCCGGGAGGATCTGACCCGGTGCAAGAAATGCGGCCGTCAGATTCGGTATCTGCCTACCACAGAGCTGGAAGGTGTTGGATTCAAATTCCCGCACCGTTTTGTTGCGGACTGGTATGATTATCAGTGTGAATTTGTAAACGATTTGGATCTGCTGAGTATGTGCGGTGCGCCGATCTATCGGGATACTGTCCGCCTTTCGGAGGTCATCGTCAATAAGCGGAAGATTCTGCTGAAGGAACAGGCTGTTGTGGAGCTTTACGCAGACCGGATTACCATCGATGGTGAGGAATACCTCTTCAGAGATTTGTCTGCGGTGACCGTGCTGGGGAAGAACAAACTGAATGTTTACTTAGGTCAGAAGCTTTATCAGTTTAAGGGAGACAAGCATTTTAACGCGCTGAAATACGTCAACCTGTACTTCAGACATAAAAATATGACGACGGGGGATCGCAATGGAAAATTTTTGGGAATTTAAGGCATGGGGCACCTATAATCTGATCGCGGTGCTGCTGCTGAGTTTGCTGGCGGCGAATATGCTGCGTAAGAATTTTAAGTTGCTGCGGGAATCCCTGATTCCCACTTCCGTTCTGGGCGGCGGCATCCTGATCGTGATTGCAGGTATTTACAAACTGGTCACCGGCGAGACCATGTTCGATACGGAGTTCTTCGGCGGAAATGGTACTGCCAATCTGGAGCTGATTACTTATCATACTCTGGCGCTTGGTTTCATTGCATCTACTTTCAAAACTTCTGACAAGAAGATGAACAAAAAGCGCATGACGGAGATTTTCAACACTGGTGTCACCACCGTGGCGACCTATCTGCTTCAGGCTGTTGTTGGCCTGGGAATCACCATGGTCGCCGCTATGGTGATGACAGATTTCTTCCCCGCGGCCGGTATTCTGCTGCCCTTTGGCTATGGACAGGGTACCGGACAGGCCATGAACTATGGCATGATCTATGAAAATGATTTCGGATTTGCCGGAGGCAAGAGTTTTGGACTGACCGTCGCGGCACTGGGATTCCTGAGTGCCAGCATCGGCGGTGTGGTCCACCTGAATATCCGCAAGAAAGACCTGAAGGCCAGGGCGAAGAAGGCGGAAGAGGGAGCCATCCAGTCCGAGCAGATCCAGGCGGACAATGAGATCCCCATGCAGGACAGTGTGGACAAGCTGACCATCCAGGTTGCACTGGTGGCGGGAGCTTATCTGCTGTCGTATCTGCTGATGTTCGTTCTGGGCGGCCTGCTGCCCGGCATGAAGTCTGTGATCTTCGGCTTCAATTTCCTGCTGGGTGTTCTGGCAGCGACTCTGGTGAAGGCAGTCATCAATCTGCTAAAGCAGACCAATATTGTAAGGAAAGAATATACCAACAATTTCCTGATGACCCGTGTCAGCAATTTCTTCTTTGATATCATGGTCGTGGCGGGCATTGCTGCCATTCGCCTCGGCGTATTGAAGGAGTACTGGGGAATTCTGATGATCCTGGGTGTTGTGGGTCTGATCATTACTTACTGGTATAACCGCATCGTGGCCAAGACGCTGTTCAAGGAGTATCAGGAAGAGCAGTTCCTGACGATGTATGGCATGTTGACCGGTACCGCCAGCACCGGCATTATCCTTCTTCGGGAGATCGACGGCGATTTCAAGACTCCCGCTGCGGACAATATGGTATATCAGAATTTTCCGGCCATTGTTTTTGGCTTCCCCCTGATGCTGCTGGCAACTCTTGCGCCTGTGAACCCCCTGCTGACGCTTGGGATCCTGGCTGCGTTCTTCCTGGTGATGAATATAGTCCTGTTCCGCAGCAAGATCTTTGTAAAGAAATAATCCGTACACAGTTATATGGAAAGGTGCTGATACAGATGCAATGTCCTGCATGTCAAGAAAGAATTAATCCAAATACCAAATTCTGCGCCAAATGCGGCCAAAAGATACCCAGATGCCCCACCTGCGGTGATGTAATCACGAGACGTTCCCGCTACTGCGGCAAGGACGGCACGGTTCTTCCCCGGGAAGTTCTGGATCTGCTGCCGGAAACACCTGCGCCCCAGATTCCGAAGGCGCCTCCTGTCCAGCAGCCGCCCAGGCAGCCTGTGCAGCGTCAGACACAGAGAAAATTCTGCGCCAAATGCGGCAGAGAATGTACGAACGGCCAGACCATCTGTGATGCCTGCAAAGCCGCGCAGATGCGGACAGGTAAGGATACTGCCAGCAACCGCAGAAGTATGACGGTATTGCTGGTGGTGCTGCTGGCGGTTGCCATTTTGCTTCTGACAGGCATTGCCTGCTATGTGGCTTTTTCCGGTGACCTGCCTTTCTCCGGCAGTCACGATGAGCAGATGCGTGAACCGGATGCAAGACCTTCCGAACAGCAGCAGGGAACCATACAGACAGAGCGGCCGCAGTACGAACCCGAGGAGGAGACTGCCGTTTTCATCGTGCCGGAAACAGAGCCAGTGGTAACGGTTCCTCCTGCAACAATTCCCATGACGCAGCCTCCCACCGAGGCTCCCACGGAGCCTGAGGTCGATGAGGATGCCCGTGTGCTCTATTTCATCAACAACTGCGACAGCCGGTATCTGACGGCTGCGGATCTGGAAGGCTTCGATGAGAATATGTGCCGCATTGCCCGAAACAGCATTTATGCCAAGAGTGGCCGGAAGTTCAACGATGCCTCCCTGCAGGCCTATTTTGAGCAGTATGACTGGTATGTTCCTTCCGTAGATCCCGCCAGCTTTACAGCCGGTATGCTCAATGACTATCAGAATGCCAATCTGAATCTGATCATGAATTATGAAAGTGACCATGGGTACAGGTAATATGAAGCGATATTTAGTAAAACTATCTGCGTTTGTAACGGCTTTGCTGCTGCTGTTTTCCCTGACAGGCTGCCAGTGGCTGGAGCAGAAGCGGGAACGGCTGGATGAGATCATAGAAATGGTGCGCGATTCTCAGACACCCCCCACCGAGACCCAGGAAATACCCCAGCAGACGCAGACACCTGAAACGACGCAGCCGCCTGTCCAGACGGCCCCTCCTGAGACAGAACCTCCGGCGCCGGTGATGCTGTACACCATTTGCCGGACGGAGGTATATGAGACCCCATCCGAAGAATCCGGTGTATACTGTGTGCTGAATGCCCATACCGATGTGGAGCTTTCCGAGCAGGAGATCGAGGGTTGGAGCTGTGTCAGGCTGGATGGCGGATACTACTATATACCGAATGATAATATCCGCTTCAAGGCAGAGGAATCCAACGGCTATACGGTCGTCATTGACGCAGGTCACCAGGCCAGAGGCAACAGTGAACGGGAACCTGTAGGTCCCGGTGCGTCGGAGATGAAGGCGAAAGTTTCCGGCGGTACAAGAGGAGTCGCCAGTGGCCTGAGTGAGTATGAGCTGAATCTTCAGGTTTCTCTGAAACTGCAGACGGAGCTTGCGAACCGCGGTTATGATACAATTATGGTCCGTACCACCAATGATGTGGACATCAGCAATTCCGAGCGGGCTCAGGTCGCCAATGATGCCCAGGCGGATGCGTTTATCCGCATCCATGCCAACGGTTCCGAGGATCAGTCGGTGGACGGAGCCATGACCATCTGTCAGACGGCAAACAATCCCTATAACGGCGATCTTTATGAGCGGAGCAAGGCTCTGGCCACCTGCGTGCTGGAAGAACTGGCGGCGCGGACGGGATGCAGGCAGAGGAACGTCTGGCAGACAGATTCCATGAGCGGCATCAACTGGTGCATGGTCCCGGTGACTATTGTTGAGATGGGATACATGACCAACCCGGCGGAGGATATGCTGATGGCTTCCGAGGAGTACCAGTACAAGATTGCGGCGGGCATTGCGGACGGCATCGACCGCTATATCCGTGAATCCGCAACGCAGAAGCAGGATACCTCCGTGGGATAAAGTTTCCTGAAAATGCAAGATACATTCTACAGCGCCCCCGTTTCCGAAGATGGAAATGGGGGCTTCTTGTGCATTTGAAAACAGAAATGATACTTTTTTTCGTAACTGATGTTGAATTTTGATATATACATTGATTTTTAATGGTTTGTATGATATAGTTATGCTAGATTAAAATTGGAAGTATTATGGAGAAATATAAAGAGTTGGAAGCATTTTTGCTTTCCATTAGGAGTATCTTGCAATGACGGAAAAGGAACTCAGACGCTTAAGCCGCGGCGATCTTCTTGAAATGCTGCTAAACCTGACCCGGGAGAATGATCGGCTCCGGGAAGATCTGGCTCAGACCCGGGAGCAGCTGCAGAGCAGAATGATTGCAGTAGAAAATGCCGGCTCCCTGGCAGAGGCGGCGCTGCAGCTGAATGATGTTTTCGGTGTGGCTCAGGCTGCGTGTGAGCAGTATTCCCAGAATCTTCAGTACCGCACAGAACACCAGCAGGAGATCTGCGACGAGATGGTGCGGGATGCGGAAGAAAAGTGTGCGCGTATGCTGGAAGACGCGAAGCGCGAGGCAGACGCATATTGGGAATTTGTCCGTGAAAAAGTGCGGGAGTTGTACCTGAATCAGCATCAGACAAATGATTGGCCGTTAGGACAGTATTATGAAAAAGAGTAAAATCACGGATCGGCCTACCGCGGAGGTTCTGGAAGCGGAGCTCAGGCGCGTGCGCTATAAAAGACGATACAGCAGCGTGCTCAAGAGCACAGTTTACACACTGATTACCGTGGCTGCGGTGGCGGTGCTGGTAGCGACGCTCTGGCTGCCGGTGCTGCAGATTTATGGCAGTTCCATGACACCCACCCTGTACGATGGCGAGATCGTCTTTTCCGTAAAGACATCGGATCTGGAGCCGGGAGATGTGGTAGCCTTCTATTATAATAATAAGATCCTGATCAAGCGGGTCATTGCCGGTCCTATGTCCTGGGTCGATATGGACGAGGACGGAACAGTCTATGTGGACTCCTTGGAACTGGATGAGCCGTATCTGACGGAGAAAGCCTTTGGCGATACCAACATTGAGCTGCCTTATCAGGTGCCCGATGGCAAGGTCTTCGTCATGGGCGACCATCGCGCTACCTCTGTGGATTCAAGAAATACAGCGGTTGGCTGTGTTGCTCAGGAGCAGATTGTTGGCAAGATTGTATTTCGTGTCTGGCCGCTGGACCGGATCGGAGAAATTGAATAACATCAATATGATATTATGGAAGAAAGGAGGGAACTGCGGATGCAAGAAAACATGATGCCGGGTGCCCAGGGCTATGTCGCGAAAAACAAACGCCGCCGGGTCTGGCAGAAAATTGTCGGTGCGATGGCGGGCGTGGTCGTATTCTGCACCACATATGCGCTGATCCTGCCGGCAATCACAATGGAAAAACCCACTTTCTGCGGTATGGAAGAGCATACCCATGAAGATAAGTGCTACATCGCATCCTCTGACCAGCGTACGCTGACCTGTTCTCTCCAGAACCTTGGCGTACATACCCACAGCGACAGCTGTAAAGATGCGGATGGCAATCTGATCTGCGGTCAGGTGGATTATGTGGTGCATACCCATGATACCTCCTGCTATGATGAAACCGGCGCTGTCATCTGCCAGCTGCCTGAGGTTTTGGGTCACACCCACACGGACAGCTGCTACAGCACCCCGCAGCAGCCTGACGGCCATACCCATTCTGAGGATTGCTATACCCTGGAGTGGGGGGAACTGACCTGCGAAAAGGAAGAATCGGAAGGTCATGATCATGGCGATGATTGTTATACGGTTAGCGAGACGCTGGTGTGCCTGACGGAGGAATCGGAAGGCCATACCCACGGCGACGAATGCTACACAACAACCGAGACCCTGACTTGCCAGATGGAAGAGTCTGAGGAGCATACTCATGGTCCTGAGTGCAGCACTTCCGTGCAGACGCTGATCTGCCAGATCCCGGAATCTGACGGTCATGCCCACGGGCCGGACTGCTATGAGAAGGTCCTGACCTGTGAGATTCCCGTGTCGGAAGGCTACCAGCATACGGATGAGTGTTATACCTGGAACAAGGTTCTGTCCTGCGGTCTGGAAGAGATACCCGTGGAAACCACTGCCGAACCCACTGAGCAGACGACTCCCGCTGCCGAGCCGGAGCTGATCTGCACGGAACCTGTTGTGGCGGCCCATGTTCATTCGGACAGCTGCTATACCCCGGCAGGCGAGCCAGTGCTGGAGTGCGAGCTTGAGGAGCATGAGCATAAACTGATCTGCTACAGCGATCCCGAAGCGGATGTGGAAACGGCCTCTGTATGGCAGGCAACGCTGCCGGAGTTGAATGGCGTCTGGGCGAAGGATGTCCTTGCCGTTGCGCAGAGTCAGCTTGGCTATCAGGAAAGCACGAAAAATTACACGGTGCTGGAAGACGGGGAGACCATGAAGGGCTATACCCGTTACGGCGACTGGTACGGCATTCCCTATGGCGACTGGTGCGCCATGTTTGTATCCTTCTGCCTGGATCATGCCGGGGTAGAGGGGATGACGCTGAATTCTGTCTGCGCCAACTGGATTGTGGAGCTGTCCTCCGAGGAGTACGGTCTGTACCATTCCGCGGCAGAGTATACGCCCAGGCCCGGCGATGTGATCTTCTTCGACTGGGAGGGCGACGGAAAGTCCGACCATGTGGGTCTGGTGGCGGAGCTGATTGAAGCGACGGAAACGGAAGGCGCACAGATCAGGACCATTGAGGGCAATTCCGGCGACCGGGTCCAGTATGTGACCTACAGCGCGGACAGCGCCTGCATTCTGGGTTACGGCGCACTGCCCGCCCAGCTGTCCGAGGAAGACCGGGCGGCGGTTGATCATGTGATTTCCCTGATCGACGAGATGCCCTCTGCCGACGAGATCGACGCGAAGCTGATCGAGTTTGACGAGGCGGGTGACATTGAGGGTGAGGAAGCCTGGTATGCTGAGATCTCCCAGCAGGTGGCTTTAGCCTACCATGTTTATTCGAATCTGCCCGATGAGCTGAAGCCTTTTGTGACCAATGCGGACAAACTCCTGGAGCTGGAGTATATCTGGTCCGTGACGACGCTGGAACTGATTAATTCCATTGATGTTTACCAGGTGAATTCCTATGCTTCATCTTCAGAAACTGGCAGTTTGGCAGCGACAATTGTCCGCGGTGCCAGAGGCACTACCGTCAGCGCCACGATCGGTTGGGACTTTAATTGGTGGTATGCTGTTGTTGTTGAACAGAAAGACGGACAGTATGTTGTCACAGAAGTCCATCAATCCGGTGTAGGCTTGAGTAAAGCAAATGTCTATGCGCCTTATGACGGCTTTATCCTCCTGGTTTGGTCCGGAGACAGCAGCATCAGCGGTACGGGATTCAATGTTGAGGTTGGCGACTATGTTTCTACAGGCGGCAGCTACTTCTGGAGAGATTATAGTGCATATACCGGAACGGTATTGGGAACGGTCAAATTCTTTGATGCCCCGGTTGATCATGCGACTCCCTTCTGGAGCGAACCGACTCAGGTGACGCAGAATATTGCCGACACCGCCGAATTCATCGAACTGAACCTGTATGACTATGGCTCCAATATCAATACAAAGTTCAAAAATGAAACTTACACCTATAACGGATACACAGGTGTAACCCTGTGGCCCGGCTTCCAGTGGAACGGCGGTGCCTACAATAAGAATAGCGCATTCCACCGCCACCAGGTCGACTATATTGACTTTGGCAACTCTTTGATTACGGACCTGCAATATGTCTCTTCTTCAGAGGATGGTAATGCTTATGGCAAGGCATCCGGTTCGGTGTCTGTTGGTAAAACATATAATTATTCTGATGCATATCCGGGAACAACTGGTATTATCAACAGACTGTGGCGAAATGGTACAGATTGGGGGTCACTGACGAACCGTCCCATAGGTATGAGTATGAACTCCGGCACTACGGATACCACCTACGATGTGCTGAAACCCATCCTTACACCTGCAGGATACCCGGTAATCCTGTCCAGTGATTCTGTTACGGGTTTTACAGGCGTTCTGGATTATCTGTTCACTGATAATACCTATGCGAAGAAGGTGAATGGTTCCACCATCAACGGCTTGTTCCAGATCAATCCCACCTCCGGTGAGTATTATTTCAACAGCCGCTGGAATCATGCCCAGTATGACGCGGGCAGCAACACCTTCAAGCTGTATGAAGAAGTTATTACCCCCAACTTCATCGTTTATCCCTTCGGCAATTTCCTGCCCTTCAATAAAATTACGGATGGATTAACCTCTGCCAATGTCAAGAATATTGAAGCAGGTACGCTGAAGAACTATCTGGCGGAAGAGGTCTCTCAGAAGCTTGCCTACGCCGATCCCTCTGAAGCACAGCTGAGACATATGCTGAGCTTTTACCGAACCAGTCTCAACCCGGATACTGCCGGATCTGCATGGCATACTTACGGTGGCCTTAATGCAATCCAGGACTATTTCTGGGGTGACAGCGGAAGCAGCGACGACGCACCGTCTATCCACACATCTGATATCGGCGAACTGGTCAACAACGGTGACCTTTACAACATCGATTTCGATGTGCACAAGAACTTCTTCTTCGGTATGGATATGAGCATGCGTTTCTATCAGCCGAAGGACGGCATGACCGGCAATGACAACGGTAACAATGCCGGCGGCAGCTGGAGTACAGTTGCGACCAATATTCCTTCGTATCGCAGAAGTACTCTTTATGTTGAAGAGGATACCCAGAGACTCAGCGGCAGTCCCGATGGTATTCCCGACTATCCCATGAAGTTCTACTTCACCGGTGACGATGACGTTTGGGTCTTCATCGATGGTATGCTGTTCCTGGACCTGACCGGTATCCACCGTCACGTCGGCGGTGAGATTGACTTCCAGAAGGGTGTCGTCAACTACTACGAGCTGGATGTTGTCAATACCGGTGATATTTCCAAGACGCCTTATCAGACATTCACTTTCAAGGATCTTGTCACCAAGGCCATCAAGTTCCGCAACCGTAATGATACCTCTTTCACTGACGCCCAGCTTCAGGCTGCTGTCAATGAAATCATCAACCCCGCAACCGGCCGTTTCTACGACTATTCCATCCACGAGTTCAAGTTCTTCTACATGGAGCGCGGTTCCGGTTCCTCGGTCTGCCGCATGAACTTCAACTTCCCGCTGCTGAAGCAGAACACGCTCTCCGTCAGCAAGGAACTGACCGCAGATGCGGATATCGACACACTGGGCAACCCCGACTTCAAGTTCCAGATCCTCGATGTGGATGAAAAGGGTACCGAGACAACGACTGATGACGTAAAGACGGAAGACTCTTTCCTTGCAGGACATGACAGCGTCGGCAGCCAGTGGGCCTACACGCTCTACGACCGGGACGGCTCCCTGATCCAGGAAGTCGTGGTCACAGAGAAACACGCGGATGGTACTGTCAAAGAATTGTGTGTCTACAATTACGAAAGCGGTACAAAGAAGCTGGTCCGAAAAGAGTATGAGAAGAGCGTCACGAACGACGATGGAAGCCAGACTGTCAAGACAGAAATTGAGGATTATCCCGATAACGGCAAAGTCTACACCATCGATCAGAATGGCATCCTGACCCTGAAGGCGGGACAGAGGGCGGAATTTACCGGTATCCCCGAAAACTGGGGTCGGTATTACGTCCGGGAACTCCTGGATGCTTCTGTATCCGAGCTTTACGGACAGATCAGTGTCAGCGGTGTGGCCGCAAACAAGAAAGATAATGCCGTCGAGATCGATGGAATCACTTTCGATGGCGTGGAAAGCCCCATCCTGGATATGGGTGACGGCAGTTCCACTTTCACCTTCGACAACCGGATCACCACGGAAAAGCTCGCGCAGCTGTCCATCACTAAGGAGCTGGATGTATTTGCAGCGCCTGCGGCGGAAACCACATACAAGATGCATGTGGAGCTTGACGGCAAGCCGATCCCGGTGGGAACCTCGTATACTGTTGGAGATACTTCCAAGACGGTAGTGGAGGAAGGCGTCGTTGAGATTGCCGCCGGTGAGACCGCGACCATCGCCAATATCATCGCCGGTACAAGGGTGAAGATCTGGGAGGATTCCGAATCCGCTGAAGGCTACACGGTCAAATACGACCCGCTTGAGTCTGAAGGCTGGGCCCAGGACGGCAGCTCTGTTTCCGGTGTGGTTCTGCTGAATGCAGACGTGGCTGTGAAGATCACAAATGCCGAAAAGGGAACCGAGGTCACCATCCCCGGCACCAAGTCCATGACCATCACCGATAACGAGAACCGGGAGTTTATCTTCCGTCTGGATGAGGTGGATGCCGACGGCAATGTGATTGAAGCCGGCGTCCATAAGGAAGCGACGGCCACCGCAGGTGCAGAACCCGGAGAATTCCAATTCCTGATCAACTATGCCACTGTCGAATTCGACGAGCTTCCTGCAAAACGCTATTATAAGATCACGGAAGCGGCCCATGATGACACGCTGACGAACAGCACGGTCTACACTGCGGAAGTGACCATCAGCCAGGAAGACACCGGTCTCAAGGCCGAAGTCACGAAGATGTGGAAGGACGATGCGCAGACCGGCAGCCTCAGCGCAGATTTCGTCAACACGCTGACGGGTGCCCTGACTCTTGAGAAGGAAGTTGCCGGTGGAACTGAGGCCCAGTCCAAGGGATTCAGCTTCTCGATTTTCCTGTCTCCCGGCACCTCCGGACTCACCGAGCTGCCAGCAACCTATCCCGCAACCTTCTATCAGCACGATGGTACGACCAGAGATGTCACCTTAACCAGGGACGAAAATGGATGCATCAGACTCACCGATTTCAAACACGGTGAGAAGGCGGTCATTTCCGGCATTCCCCTTGGTGCTGCGTGGACCATCACGGAAGACAGTGCGGAGGGTTTCGTGGTCAAGACGGAAGTCAGGATCGGTGAAACTGTGACTTCCGCGACCGGCGATGACACCACCAGAGGCGATATCACCGCGGACGACACCTCGGTGCTGTACATCAACCAGCAGACTTATGCACTGCCCGAGACCGGCGCAGCCGGAACAATCTCTTATACAATGGCGGGCTTGATGCTGATGCTTCTCAGCGCGGCTTTCCTGTTGTATAGATACAAAAAGCGCGGAAGGGAGGGCGTTTAATCTCCCCGATGCACGCAAGCCCGCCCGAAATGGGTAAAATCAAAAGAAGAAAGGATATGAAAAAATGAGGAACATGAAAAAGCTCTTCGCAATGGTCCTGGCGATCGTCATGGTCATGAGCCTGGCAACGACTGCTTTTGCGTATGACATTACGCTGGAAGGTACAGTAACTGCTCCCACTGATAAGCATAGCTATTCTGTCTATCAGATCTTTGTTGGTGAACTGGCAGAAGATAGTCAGACTCTGTCCAACATCAAGTATGGTGCTAACTATGGTACTAAGGATGCTGAGGTTCCTGCATCTGAGCTTGAAGCTATTACCGATGCCGACACTTTTGCAAGAGATATCGTGAGCAGTAAGAAGTTGGTCGGCGATCCTGTTGGAACTCTGGATTCTAGCAATAATTGGACCATTACTGTCAATGATCCTGGTTATTATCTGATTGTTGATGACACCAGCAAGGAAATTGCAGATGGCGATGCATACTCTGCTTATATTGTTCAGGTGGTTGAAGACGTTAAGATGAATCCTAAGTCTGAGGCTCCCACTCTGGACAAGAAGATTACCGCTGATGACAACAAGATTAGTGGTGACATTACCGAAGATGGCAAGTTTGATAATGTCAGTGTTGGTTCTACTGTTACCTATACCCTGACTGGTACTATTCCTGCCCGCGCAACCGATTACGACTACTACTATTACATCATCAATGATACCCTGTCTACCGGTTTAACCTTTAACAATGACGTAAAGGTTACTATTGATGGCAAGAATGCAGTTAAAGGTACAGATTACCAACTGTATGTTAATGAAGATGGTTATACTTTCCAGGTTGCTCTGCTCGGTGCCAAGGCTCATGCTGGTAAGTCCGTGGTAGTTACCTATACCGCTACTCTGAATGAGAATGCTGTTATTGGTGAGATTGATGGCAACCCCAATACTGCAGATCTGGATTACTCCAACAATCCCAATGAGACTTACGATGGCACTCAGGACGAAGATAAGCCCGGCAAGCCTGATTCTGAAAAGAATGTTCCTCTGGGTGATACTCCTGACTCCACCACCCGCACTTACACTACTGGCATCAAGCTGATCAAGGTCGACGAAAACGGCAATTCTCTGACTGGTGCAGAGTTTACCATTACTGGTGATAACGTTGTTACTGTTCTGGTTGTTGAAAGCGAAGCTTATGAGGCTGTTGCAGAAGGCGAGACCGGTGTATACTGGAAGCTGAAGGACGGTACTTATACTGCGGAAGCTCCTGTTGTTGAAGCATATTACAAGGAAGCTGCTGAAGGTGCAACTGCTGGTTGGGTGAATGAGGGTACCGATGATGAGCCCAATTGGGTTGAGTACAATGCAGAATCCGAGGATCATGCACAGAAGACCGTGTATATTAAGGTTGAAGCTAATAGCGAACTGTATGATAGCATCACTACTAAGTACAAGAAGGTTATTGTGTACAGAACACAGACCGAAGAAGGCGAAGTCAACGGCAAGGCTTACGTTGATAAGGACGGTTATCTGACCTTTGCAGGTCTGGGTGAAGGTACTTACACCATTAAGGAAACCAAGACCCCTGATGGCTACAACACCATTAAGGATATCACCATTGAGATTAAGTGGGAAGCACCTGTCGAAGGCTCTGATGATTGCAGTTGGTCCGCAACTGCATCTACCGCAGGTGATCTGACTCTGAACCCCGAAGGCGTATTTGAACTGACTATCGTTAACGAGTCTGGTTCCGTCCTGCCCGAAACCGGCGGCATGGGTACTGTGATCTTCTATGCTCTGGGTGCTGTTCTGGTTCTGGCAGCTGTCGTTCTGCTGGTCACCAAGAAGCGTATGAGCGTTGCCGAATAATTCATTTCTTTTCTTCCATTTCCCGGTGGGGGGTTCGCCCCCCACCGGACGGAATATTCCGCCGCGGCCTTCGCTTGCGTCCCGGAACGCGAATTCATCCCGCAGCCGCAAGGAGAGTCCTATGAAAAAGCATTGGTCTACAATTCTACTTTTCTTCATACTCATCATAGGACTGTCCCTGCTGCTGTATCCTTCCTTCAGCGACTGGTGGAACTCCATGCACCAGTCCCGGGCCATCGCCACCTATTCATCACAGGTGGCCGAGATCGATGACGACCAGTACGAACAGATCTGGAGTGCCGCCTGGGATTACAACCGGTCCCTGGCTGAACGGACCAACAGCTTCGTCCTCACCGACGAGCAGATCGAACAGTATGATGCCCTGCTGAACATCGGAGGAAGCGGTGTCATGGGATACATCGAGATCCCGTCCATCGGCGTGACTCTGCCCATCTACCACGGCACCAACGAAGCCGTGCTGCAGGTGGCGGTTGGCCATCTGGAATGGACAAGCCTGCCTGTAGGCGGTGAAGGCAGCCACTGCGTGGTCTCCGGCCACCGGGGCCTGCCCAGTGCCCGTCTCTTCACCGATCTGGACAAGCTCATCGAGGGCGACATCTTCATTTTTCGGGTTCTCGACGAGGTCCTGACTTATGAAGTGGATCAGATCCGCATCGTCGAACCCCAGAACACCGACGATCTGCTGATCGTGGAAGGGAAGGACCTGTGTACGCTGGTCACCTGCACCCCCTACGGTATCAACAGCCACCGGCTGCTGGTCCGGGGCCACAGGATCGATAACATTGAAGAAGCCAAAGCGGTCCGCGTCACTGCGGATGCCATACAGATCGACCCGGTCATCATCGCTCCGGTGATCGCTGCGCCGATGCTGCTGATATTACTGATTCTCCTGCTGATTCCGAAGCGCAGGAGATAGATAGGAGGGAACGAAATGAGAAAACGGATATTCACGCTGCTGCTGGCGGCGATGCTGGTTCTGAGCGCCGGTATCACGGTTTACGCTCATGACGTTCCCGACCTGAGCCTTGACGGCACCATTACCGTCACCATGCGTATTGGCAGTACGGTGGTCCCCGGCGGCTCCATGACCATCTACCGGGTGGGCGATATCCACGAGGAGGACGGTAACTACAGTTTTGTCCTGTCTGAAGCTTTTTCCGGCAGCGCTGTCGCGCTGGATGCCCCCCAGTCTGCCGCCGCAGCAAAGAATCTGGCGGATTATGCTGTGAAACAGTCTGTCACCGGTGTGACCCAGCGGATCCTGCGAAACGGCAAAGTTACCTTTGCTGTAGAGCCGGGATTGTATCTGCTGGTACAGAAGGACGCATCTTCCGGCTATGCGCCTGCCAGTCCCTTCCTGATATCCGTCCCCAATATGAAAGACGGCTCTTATGTCTATGATGTTGACGCCACTCCCAAGGTGGAGATCCAGAAGGTGACGGAAACCACCACACCGCCTCCCACCAAGCCCACATCGCCCAATCTCCCTCAGACCGGTTCGGACAGCTGGAAGGCATTTCCGATGATGCTGCTGGGTGCGGCGCTGATCGCAGGCGGCTGGATGCTGCGGAAGAAGGAATCCTATGAAAGCTAAGTTTGGAGTATTATGTATGGTATTTGGGGCAGTGCTTCTGCTGGGAGCGCTGTCCCTTTTGGCCTATAATCAGCAGGAGGCGGCCCAGGCTGACGAGGCAGTGTCGGATGTGATGCCCCAGGTGGTGGAGCAGATCCTTCAACGCCGGGAGCAGACCGATGAAACCGCGCTGCCGGAGCCGGAAGTCCCTCTGGAGCTGCTGGAACCGGAAGACCTGGAAATGACAGAAGTTGAGATCGATGGCTATGGCTACATCGGTTATCTATCCTTCCCGGCTTTGGAACTGGAGCTTCCGGTCATGTCGGATTGGGACTATACCCGCCTGCGGATCGCCCCCTGCCGCTATGCCGGAACCCTGAAGGGCGAGGACCTTGTGCTCATGGCCCATAACTACACCCGCCACTTCGGCAGGCTCTCAGAGCTTACGGAAGGGGACAGTGTTGTGTTTGTGGATATGGACGGCGAAACCACGGTCTATGAAGTGGTCGCGATGGATATTCTGGCGCCTACGGCCGTGGAGGAGATGACCTCCGGCGCGTTTGATCTGACCCTGTTTACCTGTACCTACGGCGGCCGCAGCCGCGTGACGGTCTATTGCGACCGTGTGAAAGAATCATAACGATACGCACCGCAGAGAATCTCTGCGGTGCGTTCTCACATACGGAAAATGGAAGTTTATTTCCAGATTATGTTGCATTTTCCGCTTCTTTATCGTCTAACATAACATAAGGATAGAAAGAAGAGATGATACAATGCGTTACCGCAAAAAGCAGGACCCGATATCCTCGGAAGATAACGTATTTTTCCATGAATTTTACGAAAATCATAAGAATTTTCTGTTTTATATAGCCCGCAGATACGCAAGCACCCAGACAGACTGTGAGGACATTGTGCAGGATTCCATACTGCGGCTAATGGCGAACATCCCCACATTGAAGCAGCTCGACCGCTCCAAAGCTGCCAAATATCTGGCGCTGACGGTCCGGACGGCCTATCTGGACATAGAAAAGCGAAAGCACGGCGAGGATGCGGTGTATCTGGATGATGCGTCCATTGAGGCGCTTTTGAAAGCGGAGTGCGTAAACGATGACGGGATTTCAGGCATTTCTGCCCGGATGGAGGTGGCGCGGCTGCGTCAGTCTCTTTCCGCCCGGGACTGGCTGGTTCTGGAGGGAAAATATATCCTGGGCCTTTCCCAGGAGGAGATTGGGGCGCAGATCGGTGTCTCGCCCAACAGTGTGCGGATGATTTTAAGCCGCGCCAGAGACAATGCCCGCAAGATTCTGTCGGATGAAGAACAGATCGGAGGTGGCAACAATGCGTGATAATCACATGGATGACGCGATGCTGACACAGCTGATGGACGAATATGCTCTGTCCGATGGCGAGCGGCTCATGCTGGAATTTGAAAAATCCGGCGTTGTAATCCCCGAGGAGCTGGATGCCGGCTGCCAGGATCTGATTGGACAGACGCTGAAGCCTGCCGCGAAGAAGCCGATCCTCCTTCTGCCCATCCGGTGGCTGCGCTGTGCCACTGCCGCGGCAGCGGTGCTGGTGATTGTCCTTTGTGGAACTGCCACAGCCGAAGCATTTGGAGTTGATGTATGGAAAATTGTTGCAAAATGGACAAAGGAGGCATTCCATTTTGTGGTTCAGGAGATACCGGATGTCAGCGAATTAAGATTCGATGATGAGTGGGCACAGGAGACGGAAGTCACTGAAGCAACTCTTTACCATGAACCGATGGTTGTATCCACGGAGGAGACCGCAGAGCCAACGGAGATTCCCGAAGAAACTGTCGGAGAGATCACCGGTGGCAAATGCGGTGATAATGTGATTTGGTACTTTGACGGAAAAGATACACTTACCATTTCCGGAACCGGAGCAATGTATGATTATGAGGAAGGCCAGTCCTGTCCCTGGAACCAGAGCTATGTAAAAAAGATCAAGAAAATCGTCGTGGAAGAAGGCATCACCAGGATCGGCAGTCGTGCTTTCACGCAGACATGGAACGTCGTTGGTGTGACGCTGCCGAAAACAGTAACTTCCATTGGCATTGATGCATTTACTCATAACACTTCTTCCGGGGAGGTCCATATCACGGATCTGAAAGCATGGTGCATGATCCGGTTTGAAAGTGAACGTTCAAATCCGCTGCGCGGTATGGATGATACACTGTATCTGAACGGAGAAGCGATTTACGATCTGGTTATCCCCGATGGAGTTACATGCATCAATCCGTATAGTTTTTACCTTGCACCCATGACCAGTGTTACCATTCCTGCCAGTGTGAAGAGTATTGGCCAATATGCATTTGCGGAATCCTATCATATCAAAAGCGTAAAGATTGAGGGCAGAGTCGAGACGATAGAAAAGAACGCATTTTCCGGATGTTCCAGTTTGGCAGAAATAACACTTCCTGATGGCTTGATCTCCATCGGAAAATGGGCTTTTTATCGTGCCGGATTGACCAGCATCAGGATCCCGGAGACTGTGACAGAGATTGGGACCTGTGCGTTTTACCGCTGTTATGAGCTGCAGGAAGTAGTTCTTCCTGCGGGGATTACGTCCATTGAGCCGGAGACCTTCTATGAATGCAAGGCACTGACCAAAATCAATCTTCCTGAGGGAATTACCAGAATTGGGTATAAGGCATTCTCTGGCTGCATCAGCCTGGCGGAATTGAGCATTCCTCGGTCAGTGTGCAGAATTGAGTATGAGGCTTTTCGTAAATGCAGAAGTCTTAAGTATATTGCAGTTCCTGAAGGTGTAACAAGTATAGAACAAGGTGTATTTTCCAGCTGTTCCGATCTGACCAGTATTCAGCTTCCGTACGGAATTACCCAAATTGGGGAGGATGCGTTTGCGTGGTGTGGCAGCTTGTCCGGCATTGCGCTTCCTGCTTCGGTAAACACCATTGGAGCCAGGGCGTTCTATCAATGTGCCAGTCTGATCAAGCTGGATATTCCCGACGGTGTATCCAGAATTGAAGCCAGCTTGGTTGCGTTTTGCAGAAAACTGGTAGCAATTACAATTCCGGCTAGCGTTACCTATATTGATGGATGGGCAGATGACGGATGTGACAGTCTGAAACATATCCTTTACAAGGGAACCCGGGCCCAAATGTGGGAAATTGATATTCGCAGCAACTCGTTTGTCAGTAGACTCTGGCATTATAGGGCTACAGGCAATGAAGTTACGATAACCGCAGATGGTCAGGTACATTGTTCAGTTTGTGATCAGAGTACGGAATGTACAGAGCACACCTGGGACAATGGCGTCCTGACCACGGAACCGACAGCGGAACAGGACGGGACCATGACCTTCACCTGCACCGTATGCGGCGATACAATGCAGCAGACGATACCCTGGGAGGAACCGCCCACGGAGCCGGAAGAAGGAACGACCGACGAAACGACGGGGGATTCTGTTGCACCGGAAGAGACCGTGCCGCCGACGGAACTCCCAACGGAGCTACCTACAGAACCGGTGACAGAACCCCCAACGGAACCGGAGTCTGGCGGCTTGACAGAAGAAAAAACAGAACCTATAATGGAACCAACAGAAAATATTGAAAACTGAAGGAGGAAGAAAAATGAAAAGAAGAATCCTGTCAGCCCTTTTGGTGCTGTGCATGGTCCTTGCCTGCCTGCCCGCCACCGCATTTGCGGCGGAAACCGAAGGTACCTGCGGCGATAACCTGACATGGACCTACGACGAAACCACTGCTACACTGACCATCTCCGGCGAGGGCGCAATGAACAATTATGTGGTGAATCCAGAATATGTCGCAACGATGGTGTATGTTCCCTGGGATGATTATCGGGACAGCGTTCGCTACGTTGTGATCGAGGACGGAGTGACCAGTATTGGTAATGAAGCGTTTTTTGGTCATTCCGCTCTCGTTGGTGTTTCAATTTCAGACACCGTTGAGAGCATCGGTCAGAATGCATTCAGAGGATGTGCGGATCTGGAAAGTATAAACCTTCCGCGGAATCTCACAGAGATCAGTGATTATATGTTCTATGAATGCAGCAGTATTGTGAATATCGAAATTCCGAGCAGTGTTTCCGTTATTGGCAACTTTGCGTTTTATAAGTGCAGCAGTTTGGAAAGAATCGTGCTTCCTGGTGGTGTTACTAAAGTTGGAGCTGCCGCGTTCAATGACTGTACCAGCTTAAAGGAGATCGTCTTTGAAGGCGATGTACCTAGGTTCGGCTATAGTTCTACGACCGAAATTTTCTATGGTGTTACGGCATCTGTCTATTATCCGGCTGGAAACACTACCTGGAATTCTGATGTGCTGAGATACCATGGCGGAGACCTTACGGTGATTCCTATCGCTGCTGACGCTGCTGAATTTGGAACGTGGGGGGAAAATATTGAGTGGACATTTGATGCAGCTACCGGTACCCTGTCTTTCACCGGTGAGGGTACCATGGAAGCGGCATCCTACAACGAGTATCCCTGGTATGGCCACTATCAAAATGTCAAAAAGGTCATCATCGGCGACGGCATTACCAATGTCGCAGACTATGCGTTCCAAGGCTACGAAAATCTGAACGAAGCAATCATCGGCAATTCTGTTACAGAAATTGGATCCTCCGCATTTTACTGGTGTACCAATCTGTATTCTGTTTCTATTCCTGACAGTGTGAAGGTTTTTTGGCATCAATGCTTCTGTAATACCGCAATTTCTGAAATTTATATTCCCGATGGAGTTACGACCATTCACAATGGTGCTTTTGCGTATACTTCACTGACAAGCGTCACGATTCCTGACAGCGTGGTGGAGTTTGGTAGTGCATTTTATGGCTGTACGGAACTTGTTACCGTTAAAATGGGCAACGGAATTACCGATTTGATGGGATTTGGCACGTTTGAAGGATGTAGCAGCCTGAAAAATGTAACCCTGTCCGAAAATCTGATAAGTTTCCCCATGCACACTTTTGCAGATTGCACCAGCCTTGAAACAGTGGTACTGCCTGGAAGCCTGGAGTATATCGATATCAGTGCTTTTGACAACAGTGGTCTGCGCTACATTGTCATTCCCGCAAGCGTTACAGATGTTTCCTATGCTTTCTATGGGGTATGCACCCTGCGGCAGATTGTTTTCACTGGCGATTATGTGGATGGCCTCTTTGCCAGCAATTCCTTTGATAATGTCACCGCCAAGGCCTACTATCCTGCAGACAACGCAACCTGGACCGAGGACGTTCTGCTGGACTACGGCGGAGACATCATCTGGATCCCCTACACCGAGCTTCCCAATCCTCCCATCCCGAACCCCTTCGGTGATGTGATCTGGAATACTTACTACTATGATCCTGTCCTGTGGGCAGTGGAGAACGGCATCACTACCGGTCTGACGCCTACCACCTTCGGCGTGGACGAGACTTGTACCCGCGCTCAGGTGGTCACCTTCCTGTGGCGGGCCGCCGGCAGTCCCGCGCCCACTTCTGCCGTCAATCCCTTCGATGATGTGGAGCAGAACCAGTTCTATTCCGAGGCTGTCCTCTGGGCCGTAGAGCAGGGCATCACCACCGGCCTGAACGAGACTACCTTCGGTGTCAACGACCCCTGCACCCGCGAGCAGGTTGTCACGTTCCTGTGCCGCTATGCAGGCGGCTCCGCCCCTGAGGGCGCCGTCAATCCCTTCGATGATGTGGAGCAGAACCAGTTCTATACGGACGCGGTCCTGTGGGCGGTGGAAAAAGGCATCACCACCGGCTTGAATGCTACCACCTTCGGCATCGGCAGTCCCTGCAGCCGCGCCATGGTCGTGACCTTCCTGTACCGCGCGCAGAAGTAATTCTATACGGAAATCCCCGGAGCAGCCATGTGGCCGCTCCGGGGACATCTTATTTACCGATCATGGGATACTTCTGCTGGAGCCGGCTGGTCAGAAAAGTCAGGGTCTCCTGATCACCGGTCAGATTGAGCAGCCGCATGGCCACGGGGATCAGGATCTGGCCCAGTTTTTCCGCAGTAAGTTCCGATTGCTCCAGATTCACCATGGACAGATACAGTTCCACATAGGCCCTGGCATAGATCTTTGCCTCAATGTCCCGGGTGGGGCTGCCAGATCCTTCCAGATACTCCCGTTCCAGTTCCGCCGCCACCGTACGGCGAAAATCCACTTTCTCTGTGTGGATCTGCAGCAATGCCTTTGTAAATTCCCGGTCGAGACTGAAGGATTTGTTCAGTGTATCACGGGAAGGGGAGTCGGAAAAGCTGATGCTTTTTCGTACAGTGTCTCGTGCGCAGATGAACTGCTCCATCATTTTTTCGGCGATTTCAAATTTATCCCGGTAATGGGCATAGAAGGTCGCCCGGGTGACCGGCGTTTCTTCCAGAATATCCTGGACGGTGATCTTCTCGAATGGCTTTCGTTTCAGGAGGGAGATGAGGGCCTGCACAATGGCCTTGTCGGTGCGCTTAAACTGCGGATTTTCAGACATGGGGATCCCTGCTCTTTCTGGTAATGCTTGCTGAATGGACAGATGATGGGATACGGACAGCTTGAGAATAAAATTGTTTAATATATAAAATTATTATACACTTTGTTTAATTATAAAATCAAGTATAAATATTGTCTATTTTACGGCTTTCAGAAATATTGTACAATTAGATAATACAATTAGGTTTTCCCGGGCGCAATGTCCGGGGAAACGGAGACTGGCTGCCAGAAACCACGCGACAGAAAAAATGCAGCAATTCGACCTTGTCTATTACGGCGGCTTGATGCTATAATAATCTTGATATTCTATTCGAATGGTACGAAACCGTCTGATTTTTGCCGGCGGTTCTATCGAATTATGCTAGGAGGCTGCTTATGAGAAAAGAGCACCTGCTCAACAAAAACTGGACGTTTATCTACCATGATGGCACTGCAAGTGCTGTGGATATTCCCCATACCTGGAATAACATCGACGGTCAGGACGGCGGCAATGACTACTGGCGTGGTACCTGCACTTATGAAAAAAGCTTCTCCGCACCTAAATTCGGTGCGGACGAACGTGTTTATCTGGACTTTGCGGGTGTCAACGCTTCTGCAAAGGTGATTCTCAACGGAACGGTCGTCATGACCCACGACGGCGGCTATTCCACCTTCCGTGCCGATGTGACGGAGCTTCTGAAGGCCGAGAACAAGATGTCCGTGGAAGTGGATAACTCTGTCAACGGCAAGGTCTATCCCCAGAAGGCTGACTTTACCTTCTACGGCGGCATCTACCGCGATGTGAAGCTGATCGTTGTCAATCAGCATCACTTTGATATGGATTATTACGCAGGTCCCGGCATTGCCGTGTACGCGGATGTGAAGGGCAGTGATGCCCATGTCCGGGTCCGTACCTGGCATCATGTTCCGGAAGGAACGGTAGCCATCACCGTGAAGGACGCTGACGGCAATTGTGTCGCTGCCGGTGAGGGAACCGATACGGAACTCACCATCTCCAATGTCCATCTGTGGGATGGCGTTGAGGATCCTTATCTGTATACCTGTGAAGCAGTTCTGCGTGTTGACGGCAGAGAGGTGGATATGATTTCCACCCATTTCGGCGCCCGTTATTTCCGTGTGGATCCCCAGAAGGGGTTCTTCCTCAACGGCCGCAGCTATCCACTGCGGGGTGTCTGCCGCCATCAGGACTGGAAGGGCATCGGCAATGCCATCGGAAGGGAGAACCATGATACGGATATGGCTCTGATCCGGGAAATCGGCGCCAATACTATCCGGTTGGCTCACTACCAGCATGATCAGTATTTCTACGATCTGTGCGACAAATACGGTATGGTGGTCTGGGCGGAGATTCCCTACATCTCCGAGCATATGCCCGGCGGCCGTCAGAATACCATCGATCAGATGAAGGAACTCATCATCCAGAATTACAATCATCCCTCCATTGTTTGCTGGGGTGTATCCAATGAGATCACCATCTCCACGAAGGATAATAAGGATATGCTGGATAACCACCATGTGCTCAATGATCTGTGCCATGAGCTGGATCCGACCCGTTTTACGACGCTGGCCTGCTATGCCATGTGCGGCCCCTTCAACAAGGTGGCTCATATCACCGATGTGGTCAGCTGGAATCTGTATCTGGGCTGGTATGTGCCCGGTATGCAGCTCAATGACCTCTGGGTGGATTTCTTCCATGCCAGGTATCCCAACCGCTGTCTGGGTTATTCCGAGTATGGCTGCGAGTGTATGCCCAATCTTCATTCCTCCCATCCGAAGCGGGGCGACCAGAGTGAGGAATACCAGTGCCTGTACAATGAGTATATGCTGAAGTTCTTCGAAAAGCGCCCCTTTATGTGGGCCACCCATCTGTGGAATATGTTCGACTTTGCCGCTGATGCAAGAAATCAGGGCGGTGAACCGGGCATGAACCACAAGGGCCTCGTAACCTTCGACCGCAAGACAAAGAAGGACAGCTTCTATGTATACAAGGCATACTGGACAAAGGATCCCTTCGTTCACATCTGCGGCAGACGCTATGTGGACCGGCCTGAAAAGGAAACCACAGTCAAGGTCTATTCCAATCTGCCGGAAGTAACGCTCTATGCCAACGGAAAAAAGATTGCATCTGAGAAAGCGGACAAGGTCTTTACCTTCACTGTTCCCGTTTCCGGAGAAGTGAAGCTGGAGGCTGTGGCAGGGGAGTGCCGTGATCAGATTTCCATCCGATATGCGGATAAGCCGAATCCCGCTTACAAGCTGCGCAAGGGCGATGGCAACGGCGGTAACTGGACCTAAAGGAGAGATATATCGATGAGCAACGAAAACAACGGCATGAATCGTGCCAAGTTCTATCAGCTGGCGCTGTTCCCCATGAACAACGGCGCCACCAATGTCTATTTTGTTCTGATCCTCAGCTATATTGCCACCTTTGGTGAGAATATTCTGGACCTGGTGGGCTTTGCGTCCATCATGGTTACGCTGATGCGTCTGTTTGACGCTGTTACCGACCCCATTATCGGCGCTTTGATGGACAAGACCAGCACCAAGTTCGGTAAATTCCGTCCCTTCATGGTTATCGGCAATGCGATCATGGCGGTGTCTGTCATTGTCCTGTATGTCTTTACGCCTGCCATTCCCGCTGCCATGAAGTGGGCACGGTATGTGGCCTTTACTGTGCTGTATGCAGTGTGGGTCATTGGCTATACCTTCCAGACTTCTGTTACCCGTGCAGCCCAGGCAGTCCTGACCAACGACCCCAAGCAGCGTCCTTTGTTTACCATCTTTAATACCATCGGCTCTCTTGCCGGCATGGGTGTTATGCAGTTTGTCGGCCCCATCCTGGCAGGCGATAAGTTCTTCGGTGACTACAATGCCACCTGGTTTGCTGTGATGACCCCCATTGGTATCATTGTTTCCATCGCGCTGACCATCCTGGCCATCATTGGCATCTGGGAGAAGGACAACGAGAATTATTTCGGTCTGGGCGGCAAGCAGGAGACCGTCAAAATCTCTGAGTATATCACCATCATCAAAAACAACAAGCCTCTGCAGCGGCTGATGGTCGCCGGTGGCGGCTGCAAGCTGGCACTGGCAATTGCCACCAATGTTACGGTCCTGTGTATGCTCTATGGCTGCATGATGGGCAACTACGATGGTCTGTACCTGCCTATGATGGTGCTGGGTTATGTATTCTCTGCTCCCTTCTTTGCGCTGACGGTCCGCACGTCCCAGAAGAAGGGTCAGAAGGCTTCTCTGATGACCTATGTGGCGGTGGCATTCGTCTGCTATATCGGTGTGCTGGCGCTGCTGCTTCTGTGGAAGCAGGGAGATCCTGCGTGGAATCTGAACTTTATGACCGACGGCAAGCTGTCCATCAATCTGTATACCATCCTCTTCCTACTGTTCTTCGGTATTGGTTACGGTGCATATTATTCCACCGCTGATATGCCCATCCCCATGGTTGCAGACTGTGCCGACTACGAGACCTACCGCTCCGGCAAGTTCATCCCGGGCATTATGGGCACGCTGTTCAGCCTGGTTGACAAACTGGTGTCTTCCCTGGCCTCTACGGTTGTTTTCCTTGCTGTATCCTTTATTGGCTATCAGGGCTTGCCCACCAAGGCAACACCCTATATGGATGGCATGAACTGGGTGGTTATCGCACTGTTCTGTCTGGTTCCCATGGTTGCGTGGGCTTTGACCCTGATCTCCATGCGCGGCTACGAACTGGATGGCCAGCGCATCAAGGTGGTCCAGGCTGTCAATGCTGCCCGCAAGGCTGCCATTGCCAATGGTATGTCCAATGAGGAAGCTATGGCTACCATCACCGATGAGACGGTCGATATCAAATAATCGTTTTCAGGAGTCAAGTATCCTGCCGCTCCCCACCCTGAATCAATGGGTGGGGAGCTTAACATATTAAAAATTCATTTAATATATACATGCGTACTTGAAAAATACGCGGGAAACGTGTATATTTAGCGGAGGAATTATTATGGTAATTCATGCAGCAAAACAACGGTTGGAAAAATGCTGCATGAATATATCCACAGTAATTGAAGCAAAAACTATTCAAAACCAAAAGGTGAATCCAATGCATTATGATTATCTGATCGTGGGTGCGGGCCTGTTCGGAGCCGCTTTTGCCCAGCAGGCCAAGGCGGCAGGCAAATCTGTTCTGGTCATCGACCGGCGCAGCCACATCGGCGGCAACGTATATACGAAAGAAGTGGAGGGTATTCAGGTCCATCAGTACGGCGCCCATATCTTCCATACCAACAACAAGAAAGTCTGGGACTATGTGAACCGGTTCGCGGAATTCAACCGCTATACCAATTCTCCCGTTGCAAATTACAAGGGAGAGCTTTATTCGCTGCCTTTCAATATGTATACCTTCAATAAGATGTGGGGTGTGATCACGCCACGGGATGCAGAGGCGGAGATTGCCCGCCAGAGAGCGGCTGCAGGTATCACTGAGCCTAAGAATCTGGAAGAGCAGGCAATCAGTCTGGTGGGTACCGACATTTATGAGAAACTGGTCAAGGGCTACACGGAAAAGCAGTGGGGCCGTCCCTGCACCGATCTTCCGTCCTTTATCATCAAGCGTCTGCCGGTCCGTCTGACCTTTGACAATAATTATTTCAATGCCCGTTTCCAGGGTATCCCCATTGGCGGCTATACGAAACTGGTGGAAAAGATGCTCAGCGGCATCGAAGTCCGGCTGAATGAGGACTATCTGGAGAACCGGGAAGCCTGGAATGCGCTGGCGGACAAAGTGATCTACACCGGTTCTGTGGATGCCTATTTTGACTTCTGCTATGGACACCTGGCCTATCGCTCGGTCCGGTTTGAGACGGAAACCCTGGACATGCCCAATTATCAGGGTAACGCGGTGGTGAACTACACCGACCGACAGACCCCCTATACCCGCATCATTGAGCACAAATTCTTCGAGTTTGGCAACCAGCCGAAGACGGTCATCTCCAGAGAATACAGCTCTGAGTGGCAGCCCGGCGCGGAGCCCTACTATCCTGTCAATGACGAAACCAACACGGCGCTGTACCGGAAATACAAGGCCCTGGCTGCCGGAGAGAAAAAGACTATTTTCGGCGGACGGATGGGTGAATACCAGTATTATGATATGGATGCGGTGCTGGAATCGGCGCTGGCACTGGCAGAAAGAGAACTTAACAACGAGGACAATAGCATATGAAACTTCTTAGCATAACAATTCCCTGCTACAATTCCCAGGATTACATGGAAAACTGCATCAAGAGCCTGCTGCCCGGCGGAGACCGGGTGGAGATCATCATCATCAACGACGGCTCTACGGACAATACCGGCGCCATTGCGGACGCCTACGCTGCCCGGTATCCCGGCATCGTCAAAGTGGTTCACCAGGAGAACGGAGGTCATGGTGAAGGGATCAACCAGGGACTGAAGCACGCGACCGGTACTTATTTCAAGGTCGTGGACAGCGACGATGTGCTCAGCGGGGATTTTGCGGCATTTCTGGACACGCTGGAGTCGTGTGAACGTGCCGGTGGTGCGGACCTGGTGGTGACGAACTACTACTACGTTCATTCCGATGGCGTGGGTGACCGTTCCATTAACTACAGCAGCGTGCTGCCCGAGGGCAGGATCTTCACCTGGGAGGATACCAAGCGTTTCCGTCCCCATCAGCTGCTGACCATCCACAGCTGCACTTTCCGCACCGAGGCTATGCGCAAATGGGGCCAGGAACTGCCGAAGCATGTGTTTTATGAGGACAATCTGATGGTCTATCAGACCCTGCCCTATATTCAGAAGATGTATTACATGAACATCGATCTGTACCGCTACTGGATCGGCAGGCCCGACCAGTCCGTGCAGGAGAGCGCCATGAAGAAGCGCTATCACCACCAGATCCTGGTGACGGAGCGGTGCTTTACCTCCAGCCGGCTGGACGAGGTGACGGACCGCCGTCTGAAAAAGTACATGCAGCATGAGCTGTTCACCATGTTCGGCATTTCCATTCTTTTCACTCGTCTGAACAAGACCGCGGAGACCGATGCTGCGCTGGAGCAGATGTGGGCCAACTGCCGGGAATTCGACCCCAAATGGGGCAAGCATTTCCGCAGCCGTACTCCTCTGTGGTTCATCTGCATCCCCGGCAGATTCGGCCAGAATTTCTCCGGCTTTGTCTACAGAACCGCAAACAAAATTGTGCGCTTCAACTAAGATTATCAAAATATACCAAACGCGGCAGGTTTTCGAACCTGCCGCGTTCCTTTTTGCCGGAATTACCTTGCAAAGGCCTGTCAGAAATAATATAATGGAACTGGAAATAAAACTGGAAAGAGGGAATCAGCATGAAACGATTGATCAGCATACTACTGGTACTTTGTATGACGTTGTCCCTGCTGCCCGCCACCGCCTGGGCAGCGACAGAAGTCGCCAGCGGCACCTGCGGCGAGAATCTGACCTGGGTGCTGGATGATGAGGGAACGCTAACCATCTCCGGTACGGGACCAATGGAGGACTATGGATGGACAGAGGCACCATGGTATGGCAATTGGGAATCTATTTTGTCGATTGTCATTGGAGAAGGTGTTACCACTATAGGCAGTTATACATTTTACGCTTGCGTTAAAATGACTAATGTTACTATACCAGACAGTGTTGCAACTATTGGTCATGATGCATTCGCTGATTGCTATAACTTGTCTGGTTTGATTATTCCAAACAGTGTTACTGTTATTGGTATGTATTCCTTTCAGAATTGTGATAGTTTGAAGAGTGTCATTATCCCGGATAGTGTCACCACCATTGGGGATGCTGCATTTGGAGCCTGCTCCAGTCTTGAGCAAATCACTATAGGCAATGGTGTAACTGAAGTTGCAGATTCTTTGTTTGCTAACTGTGAAAGTTTAACTTCTGTTACACTCCCTGCATCTGTGACCAGTATAGGGGATTCTGCGTTTAGCGGCTGTATAAACTTAAAGAATGTGTATTTTGGTGGTACGGAGCGTGCTTGGAACAAGATGGTTCTTCGTGGTGCGTTGGACGAATGGAATGAACCTCTCGGGGAGGCAGTGATTCATTTTGCCAGCGAAGATGCTGTTAAGTTTGATGGCGGCAACGGCACTGAGGAAGCCCCCTATTTGGTATCTACAGCAGCGCAGATGAATGTGATTCGGGAAGACTTGGTGGCGCATTATGAACAAACTGCGGATATTGATTTGGAAAGCATGGAATGGATTCCCATTGGAACCGAAACGGTAACGCAGGAATTGATACCCTTTACCGGTTCTTATGATGGTAATCAGTATGTGATAAGCAATCTGAAAATATCCAGAATATCAGATAACAACGTAAGCCTGGGCTTGTTTGGATATAACGAAGGAACCCTGGAGAATATTGTGCTTGAAAATACAGATATCCAGATCAGTATTACGGAAACCTCTTTGGATTTTGCAAATCTTTCCCATGCTCCCTGTATTGGTGGTATTGTGGGTGAGAATGCAGGAACTGTGACAAATTGTTCCAATTCCGGTTCGATTTCTGTTTTTTCTGATTGTGATAGTGATATTTTTGTGGGCGGAATCATGGGATTTGGATTCTGTGATGGATGTAGCAATAGAGCAAGTATTGTCATGTCTGGAGCAGAAGGACAGGGATATGGTTCTTCTTGGCTGTATTGTGGCGGTATTACAGGATTTCCCGGTGCTGTCAATCAGGAAGTCTATAATTGTGTAAATTATGGTGATGTGAATTGTACGATTTATACTTATGATGTTTCGAACAATATGTATTGCGGAGGTATAACCGGTAAGTATGGTGCAATGATAAATTGCGTGAACTACGGAAGAATTACCGGTACGATTCACTCAAATATGAACGTCAGTGGATGTTGCAATGTAGGAGGTATTTCAGGTTATACCAGCGCATATAAGACTGATAGTATGAATTGTATCAATTTTGGTAATGTATCTGCTTATTCGTCTAATGAGTTGACAACCTGCTATGCGGGCGGTTTGTTTGGTGATTTCGCTGGCGGTATATCTAACAGTTATAATTTGGCTGAATCAATCCATGCTGATCTAGCATATGATGAATACTGCTATGCAGGAAGAATCAGCGGAACAGGTGTAGAGGTGGAAGGCTGCTATTCAATTGATACTACGGTGGTAAGTACTCCGACTTCTGCAAATTCAGAACAGGGACAAAGTATGACCGAAGAGGAGATATATGCAGCCATAGCGGATATTCTCGCATCTTTGGGTCTGGGTGATTCGAGTGATGATAACATCAAACCGGAGATTCCTTTTTCAAAGGCAATTTACCATGCGGATAACCTGCTTAACGACGAAGCAATCAATATGGATGATCTCATCAGGCAAATCAATGAGTATTCTCCTGCTGTACCGATTTTGAATAACAGCAATGTAGACGATTGGGGAGAGGCATGGAAAGAAATAACACTATTCTATGATACCCTTGCTGATGGTAAGGCATATGCAAAATATAAGTTCGAGCAAACCGATATCTATGAAACAATTCTGCTGAGTGCCTTGGATTGTGCCACCAACGATGATTCTGCTTACGCATGGGGACTCTCGGCGACAGAAAAAACATTAAATATCTCAAAGAACCTTCTAGAGCGAACAGAAGAACTTATAGAGTTAAAATACAATTGGCAATTGGCAACAGATATGGAACTCGATTCTATGACTGATCAGCAAAAAGCAGAATTGAAACTTGCATTCGAAGAAAGCCTGAATGAAAATGGCTTCGCAGGTGCCATATCAAGCTTAAAAGAATCTGCTGATTTCCTGGACAGCATTATGGAGATTGCAACAACTGCCGTTGATTTCGTAGAGAAAACGACATTATACATTGAATTGTGGTATGTTTCTGATTCAATGGCAGATGTACTTGATGAAATGCTTTTGAAAATTCCGGAAACCGAAGAATTCATCGCTATGCGGGATGCTGTGACGTTTTGTAGAGATATGATCTATGAAACGAATCGAGAACAGTTTAAAGCTGGTGCTCTCCTTCGTGCCAATATTATGACCAGTGGCAAATTTGCTGTTTCGGAGGGGCTTTCGTTCATTTGGGGCAAAATAAGAGACAAGGCCGTTGCCGCCAATCCGGAATTAGCGATTTTGCTAATAGCATATAAAACAAGTCATACCGTTACAAACTATTTGTTCGGCGCAGATAATATCTCAGAACAACTCTACAAATTAAAAGCTGTCAATCGTTATATATCCTATCTTGAAAGTGCTATGTTGGTTATCAGAAGACAGTATAAAGAGGACAAGACCGAAGAGAATGCCAACGTATTGCTGAATGCAGTGTCCCTTCTTCATGCCTTTGCTACGGAAGAATGCAATATCGCATACTCTTATGCTGAAGCAGTAGAAGATACAATTGCGCATAAGATCACAGGCACGATGGGTGATATAATTGATGATATTTGTGGAAACACCAATGATAATGATGCAAAAAACACATTAAAAGAATATGCCTCTAGTTTGAAAGCAACAATTATTCGCAACAATGTGGATGCTGCAACACATTGGGTGAATCACTTACAGGATGATTTTCCCCAATATTATCCAGAGTATGCCGATTTGATAAGTAATGACAGATATGAAAAAGCTTTGGTCGTAAGAATTACCAGTGACTATGTTATAGAATGCCCAGTTGATGTTCGTGTCTATAATTGTTCCGGTTCGTTGGTTGTCGAACTGTGTGATGATGGAACTTATGTCCTGGGTGATGTATCTGCAATTCAAGTAGGAGATCACAAGTTTATCAGCATCGCAAATTGTGATGAATACTATATTGAATGCGATGGATACGCTGGCGGAACAATGAAAGTAAAAATTAGAGAGTATCTTGGTCCAACGCTGATACGTCATTCACTTTTCTATGATTTGGAAGTTTCTTCTGGTACGGTTTATGATCTTTACACAAAGACTGATCCTTACGACAATGTGATTCATACAATTAACCGTGATGATATAGTGATTCCCGCAAGCTTTGATTCGGGTATAGAAAAATGCTCTGTGCATATGTATGATGCTCCGAAATTCGAATGGCAGGCAGATCTCTCATGTAATGCATTATTTATCTGCACTAGCAAAGATAATATTCACACAATTGAATGTCCTGTAACTAGTCTAGCTATCGAGCCAACCTGCAATAAAGCCGGTGAAATCATCTATACCGCGACTGCGGAATACAATGGCGAAATCTATACCAATACCAAGACAGTCGTAACTAATAAAGCTGAGCATGATTATAAAGACGGTATTTGTACGGTATGCGGCATAGCGAATCCAAATCCCTTCACCGATGTCATCGAAGGTGAATACTACTATAATCCCGTCCTGTGGGCGGTTGACAATGGCATCACCAATGGTCTCAGCGCCACCCGGTTTGGTGTGGATGAAAACTGTACCCGCGCCCAGTTCGTTACCTTCCTGTGGCGGGCGGCGGGCAGTCCCGAACCCACTGCCGCGTCCCATTCCTTTGAGGATGTGGAAGAGAATCAGTTCTACTCCAAGGCAGTCCTCTGGGCCGTGGAAAACGGCATCACCACAGGCCTGTCCGCCACGAAGTTCGGCATCAATGACCCCTGTACCCGCGCGCAGGTGGTCACCTTCCTGCACCGCTATGCAGGAAATCCCGAACCCGCCATCACGGAAAATCCCTTCCATGACGCGGCGCCCGGACAGTTCTATTCCACCGCGATCCTCTGGGCGGTGGAGAATGGCATCACCAACGGTCTGAATGCCACCACCTTCGGCGTGAACAACCCCTGCAGCCGCGCCCAGGTCGTGACTTTCCTCTACCGGGCAATCGCATAACGCAAAAAACCTCCGATACGGACCAGCCGTATCGGAGGTTTTGATTATTTCATGACATACGCAATGCCCATGGCGTTGGTGCCCACATGGGTGCCGATGACGCCGCCCACGGGAATCAGGGATGTTTGGAAATTCTGCAGCTGAAACTTTTCGATGGTTTCCTCCATGAACTGCTGACCAAGCTGCTTGTCGGAAGTATAGAGAAAATAGAGGGGGAAATCGGGGTCCGGAAGATGCTTTTCGAATCTCTGATAGAGCATCCGCTTGCCGGCTTCCCGTCCCAGAGCCTTGCCGATGGTCTTCAGAATCTTATCCTCCAGCACGATGACCGGCTTGATCCGCATGGCATTGCCCACCACAGCCAGACCTGCCGGAATCCGTCCGCCCTTGCGCAGGTACGTCAGGGTGTCGATGACACCGTTGACGGTGATGCGGTCGCGCAGGGCTTCCAGCTTATCCACGATCTGCGGTGCGGGCAGACCCTCAGAGCGGAGGGAAACAGCGTATTCCACCAGGATCCGCTGGGAGGCAATGGCCTGCCGGGAATCCACGATATACACAGGATCGTAGCCGCACATTTCCCTGGCAATCTGAGCAGCGTTGATGGTTCCGCTCAGTCCGCTGGACAATGTCAGCACCAGAACTTCATCACCGGCCTCTTTTGCTGCCTCAAACTGTTCCAGATACAGCTCGGGGGAGGGCTGGCTGGTGGAAGGCAATTCTTCCGCCTGGGCCAGACGGATATAGAACTGCTCCAGATCGGCGTCAGTCTCCTGAGGACAGGGACCGTCCTGGAACTGGATGCTGATGGGCACAATGTGAATATTCAGTTCCTTCGCCTGACGAAGGGTAATATCGGATGCGGAATCTGTAATGATCCGAATCATATGGCAAATCCTCCTCGTTTGTGCGCTCAGGTTTTTCTGAAGAACAGAACACCCAGGCAATTGGGTCCACAGTGGCTGGAGATGGTACAGCCGGCAGTGGTTTCGATGATCTCTTCAAAGGGCTGAAGTTCACGGATCAGTGAGATGGCTTTTGCAACAGATTCCTCGGGCACACCGGAATGGGTCAAAAAGATCCGGTCTGTCTGAATATCCGTCCGGCCTTCCAGCCTGCCGCGGATATATGCGGCGACGGAGCGGTCAAGATTGCCCCGGTATTTTCGTCCCACCTGCATCCGTCCATCGACGACTTCAATCTCTGGCCGCAGCTTCATCAGATTGGCGCCGAAAGCCGCCACTCCGGAGCATCGTCCGCCCTTATGCAGGTAGTCCAGGGTCTGCAGAACAAAACTCACATCCAGCCGGTGTTTGTGCTCATTGAGGACCTCGGCAATTTCCTCTGCCCCCATGCCGGACCTGGCCAGTTCCACGGCCAGAAGGACCAGATGGCCGGAGCCGGTGGACAGACTGCGGCTGTCAATGACGGTCACGCCGCCGATGCTTTCTGCTGCGATGCAGGCATTCTGGTGGCTGGAGGAAAGATCGCCGGAGAGGCTGATGTGCAGCACCTGATATCCGAGATCAACAAGCTTGCCGAATGCATCCATATATTCACCGACAGAGATCGCAGAGGTTTTGGGCAGCTGTCCGGTTTTATCGACATATTCAAAGATTTGCCGGGCTGTTACATCCAGTCCGTCCCGGCGGAAATCGTCACCCAGGCTGACGCCCAGGGGAATCACTTCCACACCGTAGGACGTGTACAGTTCTTTTGTCAGATCGCAGGTGGAATCACAGGTCACTTTGATTTCTTTCATAGAATTCTCCAATACCGCGTATTTTATGGAGTCAGTATATTCCAGAAAAATCAACTGTTCTTCAACTAAACTTCAACAATTGTTGAAAAAACAGGTACAGCCGGATGGTGTACCTGTTTCTGCAATTCAATTGTTCGGGAGCGTTACTTCGAATATACACCCACCTTGATCCCGGTTCTGCACCAATACGCTGCCGCCGCACACGGAAAGGATCTGCTTGACCAGAGCCAGGCCGAGGCCATTTCCCTCGGAGCGGTGAGAACTGTCGCTTTGGTAGAATCTGTCGAAAATATGCTTTTGGGATTCGGCAGGAATACCGGGGCCGTTGTCTTCGATGGAAAAGACTACCTGATCGTCCCGGCGGTTTAGTGTCATTGCGATAAAGCCGCCATGGGGGGTGAATTTGACAGCGTTGCCGATCAGATTGTTCCAGACATGTATGAGAAGTGTTTCATTTCCTGTGTATTCGATACTTTTCAGATCGACATCAAACTCGATATCTTTCTTTGCCCATTCCGGTTCCAGCATGACAATGGATTGCCGGATCTGTTCATCCAGCCGGAATGTGACAGGTTTTGTGTGGATTGCCTGATTGTCGACTTTGGAAAGCAGGAGAATGTTGCCGACCAGCTTGGAAAGTCTGCGGGTGTTAAACAGGATTTTTTCAATATACTGTTCCTGCTCCGCAGATACATCGGCTCCCTGCAGCAGCGTTGCGTAGCCCTCAATGGCGTTGATGGGTGTTTTGAATTCGTGGGAAACATTGGAGACGAAATCTGTCTGCAGGATCTCTGTGGCGCCCAGTTCACCCGCCATCAGATTAAAGCTGGCGTGGATGTCATTGATCTCCCGGAACCAGTAGTTTCCTTCCAGCCGGATGTCAAAATTGCCGCTTGCCACCTGCCGCATGGCATTTCCCAGCTTCGTAATGGGATCAAAGAGCCACTTTCCGAGAACCACGGTGATGGCAAAACCGAGGCTGATGCTGATGAGCAGGAACCAGATGATCTCAGGAATGAATAACGTAATGCCGAAATACCGAAGAAGCCAGGTGATAAGCCACGCGACCACCAGAACGGCGCTCAGTTCTGCCACAACCAGCAGGGTCATGGTCGTCCGCATGGACAGATGAATTCTGGTTTTTTTCATAGCTTTACCACCTTATATCCGACACCCCGCATGGTCACGATCCTGAAATCAGAGCTGTCCCGGAATCGGTCCCGGAGCCTTCCGATGTGGACATCCACAGTATGGGTGTCGCTTCCGGAGTCGTATCCCCAGATCTCATCCATCAGCTGCTGCCGGGTGAAAATCCGGCCGGGGAAGCAGACCATTTTGTACAGCAGCATAAATTCTTTTTGAGGCAGGATCATGCTGCCGCAGGCGGTGGTCACAGTCAGGGAATCACAGTTCAGAACCGTATCGCCAATGACCTGCCGGCGTTCGTTGATCATCTGCGCCCGCCGCAGCAGGGCGCCGACGCGAAGTACCATCTCATTGACATTCACCGGCTTGACCATATAGTCGTCTGTACCGGACAGAAAACCCAGACGCATATCGTCAAAGGCATCTTTTGCGGTGATCATCAGGACGGGGGTGTTGATGTTCTCCTCCCGCAGAAGCCGCACAAGCGTGTAGCCATCCATCACAGGCATCATAATATCCGAGATGATCAGGTCAAAATACTCGCTGTCCAGGGTATCCAGCGCCTCCTGTCCGTTTCCGACACCGGTAACCAGATATCCGTTTTTGATCAGAACATGCCGGAACAGCTGGCGCAGTTCCAGGTCATCTTCCGCAATCAGTATTTTAAGCATGGTTTTGTCCTCCTGCGGGTTTACTGAAACTATTATACACGCGGTGCAGGGAAGATTTCAATTGTTTTGAATGAACTTTCCACATTCGAATCCCGCCAAAATAAAGCCCCACTTTATCAAGCGGTACGAAAGAGATGGAGGAATACAAGAAATATATTATATTGGGGGATACTATGCCCATTTATAGACATTCCGTGAATTGTGCATGAACGGGATTGTAAGTATTATCCGTTTATGCTAAAATCAAACTGAAATACTATAGACTTACAAGTGTATTCTGTACGAAGGAAGCAAGTCTACTTTCTAGCATTGAGGCTGAATATGGTGAACGGAGTTCAGATATTCCCCTAATGTTTATACCTAATTAGAGAGGAAAATCAGTATGGCAAAGGAAAAGAAAAAAAGCAAGATCGGCAGTCATTTGGCCAGTATCTCGTTCTTTACGCTGATGGGTATGGTGCTTGGCCTGTCCATGGTTTCTTTCCTGGAATGGCAGTTGCCTGAAGGCGTTGAATCCAGCGGAAAAGCCTATCGGATTTGTGCCATGCTGGTATTCCTGTATCTGTCCTGGTTTATACATATCGTGATTCACGAAGCCGGACACCTGATCGGCGGCCTGCTCTCCGGTTATACCTTTTCTTCCTTTCGGATCGGCAGCTTTATGCTCCTGAAGGAGAATGGAAAACTGGTCAGCAAGAGACTGAAGATTGCAGGCACCGGCGGCCAGTGCCTCATGGCTCCTCCTGAAATGGTGGATGGCAAGTTCCCGGTGGTGCTCTATAATATGGGCGGCTCCGTTATGAATCTGCTGGTCAGCCTGCTGTTTGTTCCGGTATTGATTGCTGCACCAAAGGGTGGATTCCTTGCCCTCTTCAGCTTCCTGATGATCGGCATGGGTATCATTTCCGGGCTCGGAAACGGAATTCCGCTGCATACGAAGACCGTGGATAACGATGGCTATAATGCCATTTCCCTCGGCAAAAGCAAAGATGCTATGCAGGCCTTCTGGCTGCAGATGAAGATGATTGAGCAGCTATCCATGGGACTTCGTCTGAAGGATATGCCTGACGAATGGTTCCAGATGCCTTCTGATGAAGCCATAAAGAACAATCTTGTTGCTGCCACCGGTGTCAGTGTCTGCAACCGTCTGATGGACCAGCACCGTTTCGAGGAAGCCGATAAACTGATGGCGCATATTCTGGAAATCGATAGCGGCATGATTGGTATCCATCGAAACATGATTATCTGTGATCGGCTGTTTTATGAACTGATCCATGAGAACCGTCCCGAGGTAGTCGAATCGTTCTATACTAAGGAACAGCAGAAATTCATGAAAGCAATGCGCACATTCCCGTCTGTTATCCGGACGGAATATGCTTATGCGCTTCTGGTGGAAAAGGATCAGGGTAAGGCAGCAAAGGCGATGGAAGTCTTTGAGAAGGTCGCCAAGACGTATCCTTACCCCAATGACGTCAATTCCGAAAGAGAATTGATTCAGATTGCAGAGGAGAAAGCTTCTGCATAATGGAAATAGAGAGAAAAGAGGACCCCACTTATGGCAAGAAAGTCCACCAAAGAGAATAAGAACATCTATCAGCGCACCCGGGAAGCGCTGGATCTGACCCGCGAGGAAGCCAGTGACCTGTTAGTTACCATGTCTCCTGAGCGTATTGAGAAAATCGAGAGCGAGCGGTCCATGCCTCATCCTGATGAAGTGCTGCTGATGTCTGACCAATATAAGCATCCTGCTCTGTGCAACTACTACTGCGCCAATCAGTGTCCCATCGGTCAGCAGTATGTGCCTGAGATCAAGGTCAAGGACCTGTCCCAGATCGTGCTGGAGACCATCGCATCCTTAAACGCCATGCAGCGGCAGAAGGAGCGTCTGATCGAGATTACCGTGGACGGTAAGATCACTGGAGATGAGCTGGCTGATTTCGTTCGTATCCAGGAAGAACTTGAGAAGATTTCCATAGCCGTAGAGACTCTGCAGCTCTGGTGTGAGCGGATGCTTGATACCGGCGCCATTGACCAGACCCAGTATGAAGCACACAAGAAAAGCAAACTGTAGTTTAATTCTCTCAATATAGAAAATATAGGCCCTCTAATTTGCGGAAGCCGCCCTTTATTCCGCTGCCCACTTTCTGTAAAATAGATGCATACCAGAAAGATCTGCGCAGCAGAAAAGGAGTGATGTATTTGACTGCAAGAGAAAGAGTTCTGATGATCCGGCTTATGGAAAAACTGGAGAAACACCCTACATATGCCAAAACACTGGGAATCGAGGCCACCGGTGCAGTGAATAATCAGAATATGGAATCAGACCCGAAGGGCCTCACGAGTGTGTGAGGTCCTTTGCGCTTTTTTAGAAGGGAGAAAAGAGAATGCAGATATTTGTAATCATCTGGTTCGTTTTGTTCTTCTGGATCATCGGTAAAGGCATCGCCCAGTTCATAGAAAATGAGAATTCTCCTGTGCTGACAGGTTCAGCAACCATCGTTGATATGAGAAGAAAGACGCATCACCATCATAGCAATGGACATCACCACCATACTCATTCTTACCATATCACCTTTGAGAAAGAAGACGGCGAGCGTCTGGAGCTGAAGGTGAAGCGGTATGAGTATAATGAACTGTCCATAGGTGACAGGGGTGTTCTGACCTACCAGGGAACCCGCTATAAGGGCTTTGAGCGTTAATTCATTGAAAGGAAACGAAAATGTTCGAATTATTAGTCGTCGCAATCTTTATCTGGCTGCTGGCGAAAGCCATCGGTCTGGCGTTTAAGCTGACCTGGGGCGTTGCCAAAGTCGCGGCCAGTATTCTGATCGGTCTGGCATTTCCAGTGCTGATCGTCTGCCTGATATTTTTGGGCGGCATTGCATTGCTGGTACCCATTATTATGATCGCCATTGCAGCCGGCATTCTGAAGGCGTGCCTGTAAATCTAAAAATGAGTTTGGAGGAAGAATCATGAAGTATGAGATTAAAGGCGGGAGCTTTCCCGTTGTTATTTGTAACCTGGAAAATGGAGAGAAGATGATCACCGAGAAGGGCTCCATGGCCTGGATGAGTCCCAATATGCAGATGGAGACCCACGGTGGAGGCCTTGGCCGGATGTTTAGCAAGGCATTCTCCGGTGAGAGTATGTTCCAGAACCACTATACCGCTCGTGGTGGCGCCGGTATGATCGCGTTTACTTCCAGCTTCCCCGGTGAGATCAAGGTGATCGATATTGCTCCCGGTCAGGAGATGATCGTTCAAAAGAGCGCCTTCCTGGCGGCGGAAGCAGGTGTTAACCTCTCTATCCACTTCCAGAAGCGCCTGGGTGCCGGTTTCTTCGGCGGCGAGGGTTTCATCATGCAGCGGCTTTCCGGTCGCGGCACTGCCTTCGTGGAAATCGACGGCGACCTGATGGAGTACATCCTGAAGCCCGGTCAGCAGATCGTGGTGGATACAGGCAATGTAGCAGGTTTCGAGCCTTCCGTCCAGATGGATATCCAGACTGTACCCGGAGCCAAGAATATGCTCTTTGGTGGAGAAGGTATCTTTAATACCGTTCTGACCGGACCTGGCAGAGTGTGGCTCCAGACTATGCCCATCTACAACGTGGCCAATGCCATCCGTCCTTACATCCCCACCAGCAGCAACTGATGCTATGGAGGAAAGGGAAGAGGAGACGGTATTCTCCATATGGGTGAACTGGGAACGGCGCGTGATATCATTCACGCAGGAAAATGGGTTTGAGGAACTTACGTTTCCAATCCACGAAGAGATGTTCCGGTTCGCAATTGAAAGGGGAAATGAAGGATTTGGAATCCAGTGACTATTTGAAAAGGGGTGTCATTTATGAAATACGCATCTGATTTTAGAGCGATTGCCCGAAATGCATTGAAGGGCAAATGGGGTATCGCGGTTGTTGCGGGTCTGATTGCATCTCTGTTGGGTGCTATAGGCTCTAGCGGACCGGAACTTAAAGTAGAACTAAATGACGGCAATTTTAACGCAAGCCTGCAGATCCTTGGCCAGGATGTGATTTCTTCCAATGGTGGTACGGAATTTTGGACTGTCTTTGCAGGCATTGCCACATATATTGCCATCTTTGCAATCATTACCGGTATTGCTTTGTTCATCCTTGGCAGTATCGTTGAAGTAGGCTATATGAAGTTTAATTTGGATCTGGTGGATCGGCAGAAAGAAGCTGAGATAGGCACTATGTTCGGCTATTTCCAATTTTGGAAGAGTGCTGCCTGTGCCAGACTCTTGAAGGGTGTCTATGTTCTGCTGTGGTCGCTGCTGTTCATCATTCCCGGTATCATTGCTGGTTATAGTTACGCAATGACAAGCTACATATTGGCAGAAAATCCGGAATTGACAGCAAGCGAGGCTATCGAACGCTCCAAGCAGATGATGTCCGGCAACCGCTGGCGCCTGTTCTGTGTACAGATCAGCTTCATCGGTTGGGAGATCCTCAGTGCGTTGCTGACCTTTGGCATTGGAGGCCTGTGGATTACACCCTACAAGCAAGCAGCAACTGCGGCCTTTTACCGGGAAATCTCCGGTACAGAATACAAGTATGCGCAGGCTGAGCAACCTCAGGTTTAAGGAGGAACCGTCATGGAACGAATCTGGAAACTTGCAGTATATATCTTTTGGATCGTAGCATCTACGGCACTGATCCTTTTGGCATATGTCCTTTCTGGAAATCAGTATAGTCCTTTTGCTGTTATCATGGTATATGCGGGGTTGGCGGGATTGGCAATCGGCATCTTCGGTGGTTTTTATACTATTGTTTCCAATCGTACCGAACCCAATGAAACGGATTCTGAAGAGCAAACGTAATTCTGTGATTAGAGGTAGAGTAAAATGGCATATTTCTTATTTGAACTCCAGCAGAAGGTAGCCATGAAGCCTTCTTTGGAAGCAAAACTCCGTGAACTGCAGGATCAGAGAAGGGAATATGAACGTGAGGTTATTTCTCTCCAGGCTGCTTTCCGCACGGAGCAGAAAGATGTAGAGAAACTGGAGGGCAGAAGCCTGGCCAATTTCTTCTTTCAGGTCATCGGTAAACTTGATGACAAACTCGATCAGGAACGCAAAGAAGCTTATGCTGCCAAGGTAAAACTGGATGCTGCAGAGCGTGAGCTTGCCGGCATTGAATCCGACATTTCTGATATTCAGAGTCAGCTCTCGGAGATTCGTATCGCAGAAGTACAGTATAAGGAAGAACTGGATAAAAAGCGTGTTGCTCTGAGATCTTCCGGTACCGCAGCTGCGGATCAGATCCTTGATATTGAACAGAAGATCGCAGCTCTGGAAGCCCAGAAGCGTGAAATCAAGGAGGCAATCTCTGCCGGCTACAGTGCCCGGGGAACTGCAGACCGTATCCTCTCTGAGCTGGAGAGCGCCGACGGATGGAATACCTGGGATATGTTTGGCGGTGGTGGTATCATCACGCATATGGCCAAGCACAGCCACCTGGATGAGGCTCAGGACCTGGTTTCTGAACTCCAGAGTAAACTCAGACGGTTCAAAACCGAGCTGGCTGACATCCAGATCACTGCCAATATGCGGATTCAAATCGATGGCTTCCTGCGGTTTGCAGACTATTTCTTTGATGGCCTGTTCGCAGACTGGGCCGTTGGCGATAAGATCAGCCAGTCCATGAATTCCGTTTCCAGCACCAAGAGTCAGATCAGCAGAACTCTGGATAAGCTGAATGAGATGGAAAAGGCTGCTGACAGAGGAATCGAAAGCCTCAAACAGCAGCTGGATGAGTTGATTGTCAATACATAATATAGGAGGTTTTGTTATGGCTGAAACTTATTGTGGTAAATTCTGTGCTGAATGCAGCAAAAAGGAAGAACTGAATTGCTCCGGGTGCAAGAGTGGCCCTGGCAGTCAATTTGGCGGCGACTGTGAACTTGCCAAGTGTGTCCGGGATAAGGGCCACGAAACCTGTGATACCTGTGGCTTTAAGGGCAATTGCGGTACCTTGAGAAGCCGCGACAATATGCCGGATTACCGCCGGAGGAAGATGGAAGCAGAGGAAATGAGAAAGGCTGCCATCGCCAAGCGGGCACCTGTCCTGGGAAAATGGCTCTGGATCATCTTCTGGCTGATCATTCCAAGTTCCATCGGCAGCTTGATGTCCAATGAATCCACTGTTAAGATTCTGCCCGCACTTTTCATGCCCGGACAGATCATCAACGCAATTTGCTCCCTTACATATGGTGCCATTCTCCTGAAGCTCGGTTCTGAAGAAAACCGTTATCGTACTGCAGGTATCTGTGCCTTGATCGCAGGTGCTTCCAGTGCCCTTGCTGCCATTGTAAATGGTGGATCCGATGGGGCAACCTGGATACTCATTTTCACGATCCCGGCTGCGATTGTTGCGCTGGTGGGCGAGTACAATGAGTATATGGCTCATTCCGCTGTCCTGTCCGGAGTTGATAACGAACTGTCCGAGAAATGGGAAGTCCTCTGGAAGTGGTACATTGGTTTGTTCCTTGGCATGTTTGGATGCATTATTGTTATGCTGATCATTCCCATTCTTGGCGCACTTGCAATTCTTGGATGTGCCATCGGTACGGTGGTCGTTAGTATTTTGAAGCTGATCTATCTGTATCG
>JAGAUY010000009.1 GCA_017620525.1 Oscillospiraceae bacterium
CACTTTGTGGTAACGCACCTTTTCTAAGTCAAAGTCCTCACCGATGCCGCCGCCCAGCGCCACGATCAGGGGATTCAGCTTGTCATTACCGTAGACCTTATCCACTCTTGCTTTTTCCACATTCAGCATCTTACCCCACATGGCAAGGATCGCCTGGAAACGGGAGTCTCTGCCCTGAATGGCAGAGCCGGCAGCAGAGTCACCCTCGACGATGTAAAGTTCGCAGAGGCTGGGGTCCCGCTCATTGCAGTCCTGCAGCTTGTCAGGCATCTGACCGGATTCCAGACCGGTCTTGCGGCGGATGGAGTCCCGGGCCTTCCGGGCAGCTTCTCTTGCCCGGTTTGCCATCATGGCCTTTTCCAGGATGGTCTTGGCGGTCTGGGGATGCTCCTCAAAATAGGTGGCCAGCTGATCGCTGACAATCTGGTCAACCAGAGTTCTGATATAGGCATTGCCAAGCTTTGCCTTGGTCTGGCCTTCAAACTGAGCGTCGGTCAGCTTGACGGAGATGATGGCGGTGATGCCCTCGCGGCAGTCCTCGCCGGATACCTTGTCGTCGCCCTTGATGATGCCGTTCTTGATGCCATAGGAATTCAGCACACGGGTCAGAGCCGTCTTGAAGCCGGTCTCATGCATACCGCCCTCGGGGGTGCGGACGTCGTTGGCAAAGGAGAGCATAAATTCCTGATAGCCGTCGTTGTACTGGACGGCGATTTCCGCGGAAGCATCGCCCTTCATGCCGGACATATAGATGACATCCTCATGGATGGGAGTCTTGTTCTTGTTACACCAGACCGCGAATTCCCGGATACCGCCCTCATAGCACATGGTATCGGTGATCTGCTTTTCGTCGTCCCGGTCGTCAGTGATGGTGATGCTGAGGCCCGCATTCAGGAAGGCCTCCTCCCGCATACGCTCGTGCAGGACTTCGTATTCATAAACCAGGGTGTCGAACATCTCGGGGTCCGGCTGGAAGGTAACCTCGGTACCGGTCTTTTCGGTTCTGCCGATGATGGTCATCTCCTGGGTGATACGGCCACGGGAGAATTTCATCTCATAGATGTTGCCGTTCTTGAATACCCGTACCCGCAGCCATTCGCTCAGCGCGTTGACGACGGAAGCACCGACGCCGTGGAGGCCGCCGGATACCTTATAGCCGCCGCCGCCGAATTTGCCGCCGGCATGCAGAACGGTGTATACAACTTCCAGCGCAGGCCGTCCGGTCTGGGGCTGGATGTCCACGGGGATGCCGCGGCCGTCGTCGGTGACGGTGATGGAATTACCGGGATTGATGGTAACGTTGATGTGCTTACAAAATCCTGCCAGAGCCTCGTCGATGGCGTTATCGACGATCTCATAGACCAGGTGATGCAGGCCGGAGGAGGAAGTGGAGCCGATATACATACCGGGTCTCTTCCGGACAGCTTCCAGACCCTCCAGGACCTGGATCTGCTCCGCGCCGTATTCTTGTGTTACTTTGGTTTCGTCAGACATTGATTGTCCTCCTAAAAATATGCAAATTGAAAATTGACAATTGAAAGTTGAAAATTATGGCGTCGCTCCGCGACAAATTGAAATCATTGCCGAAGGCAATCCCTCAATTTTCCATTTTCCTTTTTTCAATTTTCAATTAAATAACTCTTCCTTTTTGAATCTCGATGGTCTTTCCCAGCTTTGTAAACCGGCCCGGTTCGCAGCAGGTGATGAAAACCTGACCCGATACGATCTGGTTCAGTACAAAATCCTGTCTGCCCTGGTCCAGCTCCGAAAGAACATCGTCCAGCAGCAGCACCGGCTCTTCGCCCCATTCCCGGCCCATCAGCTCTCTCTGGGCCAGCTTCAGGGAAATGGCAGCGGTACGTGTCTGGCCCTGGGAGCCGTAGGATTTGAGATTGATCCCGGAAAGGGACACATCAAAATCATCCTTGTGAGGTCCCGTCAGACACTGGCCGGATTCCAGCTCCGCCCGGTAGTGGGCGTCCAGATGATCCAGAAGATCCTGAGTCAGCTGCGCCACCGGCGCAAAGGGATCCTTAACAGTCGAGACGGTTTTGTAGTGAAGGCTGAATTCCTCCGCGCCGCCAGAAAACTGCTCATGGTACTTCGCCGCCGCTTTTCCCAGGGAATCATAGAATCTTGCCCGGTAGGAGATCAGCAGCGCACCCACCTGACACAGCCGCATATTGTACTCCGGCAATATCTCCAGCACCCCGGGATACTCAAAGTGATCCTTCAGGATGTGGCTTTTCTGATCCAGAATCCGGTGGTATTCCGTCAGGGCAGCGTCGTAATTTGGCCGCAGCTGACTCATAGCGGAATCTCCCAGACGCCGCCGGGCAGCTGCGCCGGCTTTCAGGACCATCAGATCCTCCGGACAGAACAGCACCGTCGGCAGCACCCCGGCGATCTCGCCGGCAGTCTTTTTCCGGGCGCCGTTGCGCCAGAGCTGCCTGGGCCGCGAACCGCCAAACAGAACCCAGCGGATGGTCTGATCCCGTTCCTGAGAGAAGATTTTCCCCTCAATATCCGCAAAATCAGCCTGAAAACGGATCATTTCGGAAGTTTTCTGGGCCCGGAAACTCTTTCCGGAACCGAGATACGAAATAGCTTCCAGAAGATTGGTCTTGCCCTGGGCATTGTTTCCCACGATCAGGTTGACTCCCGGCTCAAAGGATACCTGAAGATCCTCATAGTTCCGGAAATCCCGCAGCCGCAGCTCAGTCAGATTCATGGGTGCTGATCAGGAAGGTCTTGCCCATAAACTCGAACTTGTCGCCGGGACGAAGCTTCTTGCCCCGCATGGTGCAAACCTCGCCGTTGACCTTAACCTGCTCGTCAAGGATCAGCTGCTTGGCTTCGCCGCCGGAATAGACCACATTGGCATATTTCAGGGCATCCTGCAGCTTGATAAACTCACTATAAATCCAGACAGGAACCACTTCCCCGCTGGCTTTCTTCTTAACAACAACTTTCATGATCATTCTCCTTTCGTCAGCTGTTCTTGATTCTGACCGGAAGGATCATGTATGCATAATCTTCCTTGTCATCCACGGGGGTCAGCACGATGGGGCTTAGACCGTTGGTCAGCTCCATCGTCACTTCCTCGGAGGGGATCACCCGCAGCGCGTCGGCAAGATAGCGGACATTGAATCCGATCTCCAGATCCTTGCCGTTGCCTGCGATGGAGCAGCGGTCCTCGGCGGCGCCGATGGTGGTATTGGTCCGCATCAGCAGGACCTGATCAGAGAACACGCAGCGTACGGGACTCTTATATTTTTCGGAAACGATCAGACCCACGCGCTCCACAGAGGAAGCAAGATCCGATACATTTGCCACCAGCTTGATGGGGCAGTTGCCGGGCACGACTCTTCTCCAGTCCAGGAATTCGCCGTCCAGCAGACGGCAGACCAGAGTGGCATTGCCCACCTGATAGAGGATGTGCTTGGTGCCCAGGGTAAAGGCGGCATCTTCATCGGTATCGGTCAGAATTTTTTCCACTTCCTTCAGTCCCGCGGCGGGAACAACGAAGCTCAGCGTCCGTTCTGTGGAATTTTCCGGATGGAAGGTCCGTCGTGCCAGGCGGAAGCCGTCCACGGCGATGGCGGAAATGGAGTCGGGCTCCACTTCGAATTTGACACCGGTGTGGATGGGGCGGCCCTGGTTTTCGGAAACGGCAAAGATGGTGCCGGAGATCAGATCCTTCAGGGCGTTCTGAGGAATCTTAATAGCCTTGCCCTCGTTGACGTCGGGCAGGTCGGGATAATCATCGGCGGATTCGGCAGAAATGGTGAAGGATGCGTAACCGGCCCGGATGGAGACCTTGTAATTGTCATCTACCACCACAGTGACGGGGCCTTCGGGCAGTCTGCGGACGATATCGCCGAAGAGCTTGGCGGGAAGGATGCATTCGCCGGGATCGGCTACATCGGCGTCAATGAGATAGGTGATGGCGGTTTCCATGTTATAGCCGGTGAGGCTCAGACCGGCAGCTGCCCGGCAGAGGATACCCTCGATGACGGAAAGGCTGCTCTTCTGGGCGACGGTACGGCCTGCAATGTTCAGACCTTGTACCAGCATACTTTTTTCACAGGTGAAGCGCATATCCATACTCCTTTTGTACAAAGATAAATTGATTTATATATCAATAGATAAGTTAAGGTAGCAGAATTAGTATTAGGGGAAATTTATGTGGAAAAGTCCGTTTTGTATTAGGGGCGCAACGGAAATTTATCCACAGGGGAATGTGGAGGTTTGATAACTTTTCAACAGGCTTTGTGGAGGAAAAATAAGCACCGGAAATTCCACAGCTTTTTTATCCACATTCCACAGCCTCTGTGGAAAAGTTTTGAAGTACAGCAATGCAATGTTACTTTCTTGTCTGTGAACAATAAAGTAACCAAAGAAATCGGCTTAAAGGGCGCTGAGTTGATTGCTCCCGCAATCAAAGCCGCCCCTTATAAGAAAACCCCGGTGCGCACCGAAAAAGTATGGAGCACCTTAACGGGCAAAACCTGCAATTCTCCGCGTTTTACCGACGGCGGGGGCTTCGCTCTCCCCGCCCTTCCGGTTCTTTCGCGGCTGCTCCGCAGGTTTTGGAGGGGTGGTACATATAAGCACCTCATTATTACAGACAAGAGTTAATATTGGCTGTAATATCCCTTACATTGTTCTGCATGTGGGTATCACCGGCTTTCAGGGATGCCTCCACTTTGCGGATGGCATACAGCACGGTGGAATGGTCGCGGTTGAATTCCTTGCCAATGTCGGGCAGGGACAGATTTGTAAGTTTCCGGATCAGATAGATGGCCATCTGGCGGGCTTCGGTGGTTCCCTTGTTTTTCAGAGTGCCCCGCAGGACCGTCTCGTCTACAGAGTAGAACTTGCAGATCTGGCTGATGATCAGGCTGGGGGTGGGAACGGAAGAGCCTTCCTTCTTGAACATATCGTCAATGGCCCGGGAAATATTGGGCAGATCCAGGGGCATATTGTTCAGATCCCGGTAGGCCAGGATCTTCTTGACGGTGCCTTCAATCTGACGGACGTTGTTGGTGACGTTGATGGCAATGTAGTTGCACACATCATCGCTCAGATTCAGACCCAGCTGTTTGGCTTTGTTTTTCAGGATGGCCATACGGGTCTCATAGTCCGGCGGATTGATATCGGCAGTCAGACCCCATTCAAAACGGGATTTCAGCCGATCCTCCAGGGTCAGCATATCGCTGGGCTTCCGGTCGGAGGTCAGGACGATCTGCTTGTGCTCCTCGTAGAGTTTGTTGAAGGTATGGAAGAATTCCTCCTGGGTGGCTTCCTTGCCGGCGATAAACTGGATATCATCCACCAGAAACAGGTCTGCTTCCCGGTATTTGTTGCGGAATTCGATGTTTCTGCCGTTTTTGATGGCATCGATCAGTTCGTTTGTAAATTCATCGCCCTTGATATAGACGATATTGGCATCGGGTTTTCCCTTCCGGATGCCGTTGGCGATGGCATAGAGCAGATGGGTCTTGCCGACACCGGGAGGGCCGTAAAGGAACAGGGGATTATAAACCTGGCCGGGAACATTGGTGACGGCGATGCAGGCGGAATGGGCGAAGCGGTTGGAAGGACCGACCACGAAATTATCGAATGTAAACTGGGGATTGAAGTCCATGGCGGTGGTGGCCTTGCCCTTGGACTTAAAAGCAGCCAGCTCCTCGTCGCCGAAGACAATCAGCTTGGCGTCGGAATTGAAGATCTCCTTCAGGGCATCCTGAATGATGCTGGCATAGCGGCGGCTGATGACTTCCCGGCGGAAGTCGGAGGAGGAATAGAGGATCAGATGCTCTTCATTCAGCTCAATAACCTCTGCGTCATCAAAGGAAGCGGAGACCATGGTGCTGGTCAGGCGCTCTTCCAGATAGATGAGGATCTTTGCCCAGACATAGGCAGAAGAATACATAAGCGGGGCTCCTTTCTGGCTCTTTTCGGCGGCCTGAAAGCGACAAAACCCGCTTTTCAGGCGACAATATCTCACCGTAAATTTTAACATATTCAAGGGTAAAAAACAAGGCTTTTTTACCCTTATACAATTAAATAAAGGAAATGGCAAAGTTGCCGGAAAGCGTGCAACAAAATTGAGCACAATCCCGCCTTGACCGGAAAATCGTGGTATGGTAATATACGATATTAAAGAAGAATGCTTCAAACTGCATCTTACCGCGCTGCCGCAGGCGCAAATGAAACACAAAAGAGGTAGCATATGAACATTGTAAAAAAGACCTGGACTTACTTTGTCATCGCGGTGATGGCGGTTATCTGCGCGCTGAATTATGAGCTGTTTGTTTTCCCAAACCGGTTTGCTCCGGCAGGTCTGAACGGCATATGCACCATGATCCAGTACATCAGCGGCATCAGTGTCGGCTATCTGAGTCTGATCATCAATATTCCCCTGGCCATCTGGGTGTATTTCCGGGTGAATAAGCCTCTGGCGGTGCGCAGCATGGTCTATGTGCTGGTCAATTCTCTGGCGCTGGTCATGCTCAATAAGCTGGAAGTCTCCCGCTTTGCCTATTTCACTGAGAACGGCACCAGCACCATCCTGGGTCCCCTGGTGGCCGGCATCGTCTTCGGCGGCTGCTACAGCATCATCGTCCAGTGCCGGGCCAATTCCGGCGGCACCGATTTCATCGCTGCCATCATCCATAAATTCCGTCCGGACAAGAATATTTTCTGGCTGATTTTTGGTCTGAATGTGGTTGTGGCTTTTATTTCCTTCTTCGTCTATGACTATGAGATCGAGCCTGTCATTTTGTGTATTCTTTACTGCTTCATGTCCTCCACCGTCACGGACAAGATGGCAAAAAATGTCCGAAGCGCGGTCCGCTTTGAGATTGTCACGGAGGATCCGGAGTTCATCTCCCGGCAGATCATTCAGCGGCTCCATCACAGCGCCACGCTGATCCCCGGCAAGGGTATGTATCTGGGCAAGGAGGTCAATATTCTCATCTGCATTGTCAACCGTTCCCAGGTTGCGGCCCTGTCCGCCATCATCCGGGACTGCCCCCATACCTTCGCCGTTATGAGCCAGGTCAATGAGGTCATGGGCAATTTCAAGAAGATCGACAACAAGGGTCATCTGGAAAAGCAGCTGCTGGACCAGGGCTGATCCTGATATTTTACATATTCCAAACAGGAGGCAACATGCTATGGCTTACTACTACCCGGAACCCAGCCACACCTTCAGCGAGTATCTGCTGATCCCCGGATACACGTCCGAGGATTGTGTTCCCGACCGCGTATCCCTGCGAACACCCCTTACGAAATACCGCAAGGGTTTCGAGGAACCGGCCATCAGTCTGAATGTGCCTCTGACTTCCGCTGTCATGCAGTCCGTGTCCAATGATACCCTGGCTATCGCCCTGGCCAGGGAGGGCGGCATCAGCTTCATCTATGGTTCCCAGACCATCGAAAATCAGGCGGAGATGGTCCGCAGGGTGAAAAATTACAAGGCAGGCTTTGTGGTCTCCGCCTCCAATCTGACTCCGGAAAACACGCTGGCTGATGTACTGGAGCTGAAGGAGCGCAACGGCTACTCCACCATGGCCGTCACCGAGGACGGCACGGCCAATGGCAAGCTCCTGGGCATCGTCACCGGCCGTGACTACCGGGTTTCCCGCATGAGTACCGATATCAAGGTCAGCGCCTTCATGACGCCCCGGGAAAAGCTGGTTACCGGCGGTGAGAATACCACCCTCTCCGATGCCAATGACATCATCTGGGAGCATAAGCTCAATTCCCTGCCCATCCTGGATAAAAACGATCATCTGATGTATTTTGCCTTCCGTAAGGACTATGCCTCCCACAAGGAGTACCCGCTGGAGCTGCTGGACGCTGAGAAACGTTTTCTGGTGGGCGCCGGCATCAATACCCGGGATTATGCCCAGCGGATTCCCGCCCTGCTGGAGGCCGGTGTGGACGTGCTGGTTATCGATTCCTCCGAGGGTTACACCTGCTGGCAGGCAAATACCATCAAGTGGGTCCGGGAACACTATGGCGACAGCGTCAAGATCGGCGCGGGCAACGTGGTGGACAAGGATGGTTTCCGGTTCCTGGCGGAAGCCGGCGCGGACTTTGTGAAGGTTGGCATCGGCGGCGGCTCCATCTGCATCACCCGTGAGACCAAGGGCATCGGCCGGGGTCAGGCCACCGCGGTCATCGAGGTTGCCGCGGCCCGGGACCAGTATTTCCGGGAGACCGGCATTTATGTGCCCATCTGCTCCGACGGCGGTATCGTCCACGACTATCACATGACCCTGGCTCTGGCCATGGGCGCGGATTTCCTGATGCTGGGCCGCTACTTCGCCCGCTTCGACGAGTCCCCCACCAATAAGGTCATGGTCAACGGCGCTTATATGAAGGAATACTGGGGTGAGGGCTCCAACCGCGCCCGGAACTGGCAGCGCTACGACCTGGGCGGCGCCAGCAAGCTGACCTTCGAGGAGGGCGTTGATTCCTACGTCACCTACGCCGGTTCTCTCCATGACAACGTGGAAGGCTCCCTGTATAAGGTCAAGTCCACCATGTGTAACGTGGGCGTCACCAACATCCCCGACCTGCAGCGGGATGCCAAGATCACGCTGGTATCCTCTACCTCCATCGTTGAGGGCGGTTACCACGACGTGACCCTGCGCTCCACTTCCAACGCGAAGTAAATAACGTAAAAAACAAAACGGACGCTGCACCTGCAGCGTCCGTTTTGTTGTATTATGAATATGAATTGCGGTTTGCCGCTCAGTTATCATGAATCACCGTAGGGACCGGCCTCCGGACAGTCCGAAACGATTTGAGCCCTCGATGGGCCGTCCAGAAGGCCGGCCCCTACAATGGTTGTTTAACGGCGCGACAAACAGCAATTTAACCGCTGAAGTGAAAAAAGAGCGCTGCGAATGCAGCGCTCTTTTGATTGATTATTCAAAATGGTATTCCGTGTCGTAGGGCAGAAGATAGTATTTATCCATCCACCAGATCATGTATTCATAATCTTCTTCATATACCATTCCGGCACTGTATCGGTTGTCCGGCAGGATTTTGCACCGAATGTCGATGGGATCCTGGTTTTGATCGTAGTCATATTTCTCCGCCAGAATCTGCGACTCATTGTAAAGATAGACGGCTTTGTTGGCTGCGTATCCGCTATAGATTTGCGTGCCGTTGACGATGCTGTGGTAAACGACGAACAGACAGAAAACTGCTGCGATAATATTGCGTATTCTGGTACTACGATAATCCACCAAAATTCCCTGCACAATGACCGGAAACAGCAGGAAGGTAGGAAGTGTCATCAGCCGGTTTGGATGGGTGGGTACCATTGCCAGACAGGCCACGGACAGAAGTGCTGTCACGGCCAGAATCATGGCGGGATAATTCCTTCTGATGAAATGATATCGCAGGATCTGAGTGATCATACTCGTTGCGAGAAGCAGTCCGGTGATAATAATTTTTACAGGTCCGGAATATACAAAGAACAGCTCGATATTCTTCCGGCGTAGCAGATACAGATATACAAGCACGCCGTAAACGATTATGCACAGAATATCCCAAAGCTTCATCCGGCGGCTGACAGTGGATCGGAAATTCGCCATAGACAGAAGAATCAGGGAAAGAAACAGAATCACGTTGTACCGCCAGGAGGTGGTGGTGAAGAATATGTAGATGGTTGTCTTCAGATTCTGAAGTATCCCGGAGAAAAATCCGGTACCATTGGTAGTGTTTTCCAGACGATTCCAGAGAGCGGGGCTGCTGAAAATAATCAGGCAGCCGGCAACAGCCGCGAAAATATAGGGCAGGTTGGTAATAATCCGTTCTTTTCGAATAAAGTGTCCGTAAAGAACGATGAGAATGGAGAAGAAGATCGTAGTGATACTCTGTTGTTCCTGAGAAAAGCTGGACAGGAACAACAGTAGACACAGAAATATCCTTTTTTTGAAACTCTGTTTCCCGGAAAAATAAAGGACGGCAAACAGAACCAAAAACACGATGGGGGTAACATAGTGAAAGAAAGCGGCGAACCAGTAGATACCCTGGCGCAGCAGGACGATATCCAGTACCCAGTAAAGTGAGGTCACCAGGATTGCTGTCAGCCCCTGGTTGTAATTGCCGCATAAAAATACTTCGCAAAACCGATAGAGTATGTAAAGCACTGCGGTCACAATCAGTGCAGCTCCCAGCCTGACCAAAGTAAGACCACCGATGCGGAACAGAGTCAGCCACAGAAAGTAATAAAGCAGTCGACCGTTACAGTCAAAATAATGGGATTTCAGGAAAGTGAACAGCTCCGCAAAGGTAAAATACTGTCCCACATGCTTAAAACCGGGGGAATAGGACAGGCTGTAATACGCAAAGTCGTCAAAATATACCATGACCGCATTGAATTGGCAGTACAGAAAAACAAACGTAACTACAAAGACAATTAACGTAATCCCTCTGTCTGTGTCCCTGTTCCCTTTTTTGATATATGAAACAATATTCATAGTCTGTTATATTAAAAATATATCATGCTGCAAAAAGCAGCATGATATATTTTAAGCGGTATTTTACTGATTGGCCATTTCCTTCAGAGCGTCCTTGCGGCTGAAGTTTGCGCGGCCCTTCTCGTCGAAGCCCATGAACTTGACCCAGGTCATGTCGCCCAGGTTCAGAACGTCCTCGACCTTCTCGACGCGGCGGTTCTCCAGCTTGGAGATGTGAACCATGCCATCGTGACCAGGAGCAATCTCGACAAATGCGCCGATGGGCAGGATGCGGACAACCTTGCCGTAGTACAGCTTGCCCACTTCGGGAACGAAGCAGATGTCGTCGATGATCTTCTTGGCAGCGTAGGCAGCGGCGGAATCGACAGCGGAGATGAACACGGAGCCATCGTCCTCAATGTCAACCTTGGCGCCGGTGTCAGCGCAGATCTTCTGGATGGTCTTGCCGCCGGAGCCGATGACCTCGCGGATCTTATCCACGGGGATCTTGATGGACAGCATCTTGGGTGCGTACTCGCTGACCTCGGCGCGGGGCTCGGAGATGCAGGGCAGCATGACCTGCTCCAGGATCTCCAGGCGGGCCTTGCGGCAGCGCTCCAGAGCGTCGGCGATGATCTCCATGGTCAGACCCTTGTTCTTCAGGTCCATCTGGATGGCGGTGACACCTTCGGTGGTACCGGCAACCTTGAAGTCCATTTCGCCGTGGAAGTC
>JAGAUY010000073.1 GCA_017620525.1 Oscillospiraceae bacterium
ATATTCCTCCCGGAATATGCGCCAGCCGAGTGGTCAGACCGGGGAACACTCTGGAACGCCGTAGAGGAAAACGAGAAAACCAAGGACAGCCGGTTGGCCCGGGAGTTCGTTGTGGCGCTGCCCGTAGAGATGGGCAAGGCAGAATGGGAAAGTCTGCTGACAGAATTTATCAAAGATAATTTTGTGGCAGACGGGATGTGCGCCGATGTGTGCATCCATGATACAGACGGACATAATCCCCATGCCCACATCATGGTCACGGTGCGGCCACTGGCTGAAAGCGGACAGTGGCAATACAAGACGGAAAAGGAGTATCTGTGCATCCGGGATGGTGAGGAAATGGGCTTTACCGGAGCGGAGTTCAGGCAGGCCCAGAAGGAAGGCTGGGAGAAGCAGTACCAGTACAAGGTCGGCAGGAAAAAGGAATATATGGCGCCCTCTGTTGCGGAAGCGGCAGGGTATGAGCGGGTGTCCAAGACTCCGAAAAGCACCCGGTTCGGGCGGCAGAATCCCATTGCCGCTCGGTGGAACAGCGACGAGCAGCTGGTGCTGTGGCGCTCTGCCTGGGCAGATGTGACCAACCGCTACTTGGAACGGGTGGGAGCAGAAGCACGGATCGATCACCGCAGCTATGCAGACCGTGGCATTCTGGAGCAGCCTACCATCCATGAGGGCGTGACCGCACGGGCCATGGAGCAGCAGGGCTTCATTGCTGACCGGTGCGAACTGAACCGGCAGATTAAGGCAGACAACAAGCTGCTGCGGGAGCTGCGGAGCATCTATGAAAAGATCGCAAAGGCGGTCAAGAATACGGTGCCTGCCCTTGCGGAAGCTATGGAAACGGTGCGGCGGAATATGCTGATCTTCCGGTATCAGATCCTGCATACCAAAGCCAACCGACGGAGTATCAAAAACACCCCGGCAAATGTGATGCCGGTGCTGCGGCAGTATTCCGATATAGTCAGTCAAATTAAGAGCCTCAGCCGGGAGCGAAAGGGGCTGCTGGATGAAAAGAAAGCAACCTCTGCGCTGAACATCCTCAAGCAGCGGGAACTGGCAAAGAGGATCGCAAAGCTCTCCGAGGACATCGAGGAACTGCGTAGCGAAAAGGCTATGATCCTCAGCCAGTTCGACAAGACTGACGACGACGGCATGAAGGAAATAAAACAGTGGGTGGCATCCATGGAAAGCTCCTTGCAGCGGTTGGAACAGACCGAAGCAAAGTATCAAGCGGAACTGGATGCGGCGCTGGCTCAGTTCCGGGAACTGACCGGAGAAGCGGAGAACGTGGATAAGTCCGAACTTCATACCCAGCGGCAGATCCTGCGCAAGCTCCATACCCAGGATGCAAGAGATAGGTTGCAGCAGGCCCATGGGAAGCAGTACAGTCCTATCACCATGATGGAAGCCCAGCAGGATGTGGATCGTTTGCTCCGGGAGGACGAAAGCAAGCTGGCACCGCCGGTGCAAAAACCGCCTGCCAGACGCCAGCCGGAACCTGGTCAAAAGAAGCCCAAGCGGGACTATGAAAGATAATGTCAAGAGCCGGAAAAATCAAGAAAAATCCGATAGTAAGTTTCCGAATGATGCAGTCATCATTTGGGAGCTTCCTATCGGAAAACAGGCCCTTTTTCCCGGCTCAAGAGCCGAGGAAAATTTATGAAAAACAGGAGGATTTCTATGAAAACAGGTCTTACAAAAAAACAGAAGACAACCGATGTGTACTACAATGCAAAAGACCCCCTTGCGGAGGTCTACACCCATGATACGAATCTAAAGAAGCGGCTGCGGAAGTTCGCAGCAAAATACCCGGAACTGTGTAAGCAGACCGACGATGATGGTCAAGGCGGTCTGCGCTTCGAGATCGACAAAAGCAGAATCAGCATCCGGCTGACGGCACCCTACTCCGATGACCGCCGCAAGGCGGCAAGCGAGTTGGCAAAGAAACGGGGAATACATACAAAACCGTAACTGAAACGAAATACAAGTAATGCGTCTCAATTTGGGCAATGTTACCTTAACTTATACCATTGTCCAGTATGGGCGGCGGTACTTGTTTGCTGCAAATAATTTCTCTTGTGGCAATTGTCGAGAGCATATTACCTAATTGTGTTAGAGATACGGCCAACAATTCCAGTTCATCATGGCATAATTGGTATACCAGCCAGTTTGCGATGGCCGTAATGGACGCGGTCAGTTCACAAGCGTTCATGGTATCACCTTCCGCTCCACACTATGCAGTTGTATGCTCCGTTGGGAACGCAGTGAAAATGCATACAGAGTTTACATATGATCGCGGTTTCGACAATATGTAAATAAAACCAGAATTTGCGCCAATATATTTCAAAATGATTTTACCGTTGCTTGATAGCCGATTTTACAAAAAGCCGGTAAACTGAGGGGCGTGGAAAACACAAATCCGAAAATAAATGGAGGTAAATCCAAAATGAGAAAAATTGTTGCACTGCTGCTGGCGCTGTGCCTGTGCGTAGGTATTTTTGCGGGCTGTAGCAATCAGAATCCCGGCAGCGGAGCCACCACTCCCAAGGTGGAGAATAAGCCTGAAATGCAGACCACCGTGCCTGTGGTCGGGACGGTATCTGCACCCAAGTACGTATTCCTGTTCATCGGTGACGGCATGAGCTATCCCCAGATTCAGTCTACTTCCGACTTTCTGGGCGCACTGAAGGACGAGGATTATTTCCTGGCTCAGCCCAGTCTGGACGACAACCAGGGGGCTACCTTGGATGGACCTGAGTACCTGAACTTCATGAACTTTGAAGCCGCAGGCTCCGCAGTGACCTATGATTCCAACTCTTTCGCACCTGACTCCGCATCCACTGCGACTTCCATTTCTACTGGTCGCAAGACCTACTCTGGTACCATCAATGTGGATGTCACCGGCACCGAAACCTTTGAAACCATTACCGAGAAGGTCCACGGGCAGCTGGGCATGAAGGTTGGTATCATTTCCTCCGTCAACCTGAACCATGCCACTCCCGCCGCCTTCTATGCTCACCAGGCAAGCCGTAACAACTACTATGAGATTGGCGAAGAACTGGTTGCATCCGGCTTTGAATACTTTGCTGGCGGCGGTCTGAAGAAGACCACCGGCTACGATAAGGAGAACCCTCTGCCCAATCTGTATGACCTGGCAAAAGATGCCGGTTACACTGTAACCTTCACCAATGAAGAGGCAGCTGCCATCAACGCTGACTCTGGCAAGGTCATTCTGATCGATGAGTATCTGGCTGACTCCGATGCCATGGCTTACGAGCTGGACCGCACCGACGATATGTGGTCCCTGGCTGACTATGTGGAAAAGGGCATTGAAGTTCTGGACAACGACAAGGGCTTCTTCATGATGTGCGAGGGCGGCAAGATTGACTGGGCCTGCCACGCAAACGATGCAGCATCCACCATCCGTGATACCATGGCTTTCGCAGATGCCATCCAGGTTGCCATGGACTTTGCGAAGGACCATGCTGACGAGACTCTGATCATTGTCACTGGTGACCACGAAACCGGCGGTCTGACCATCGGCTTCGCCGGCACCGATTACGATACCTACCTGACCCTGCTGGAGAGCCAGAAGATCTCCTTCCAGAAGTTTGACGACGAGTATACCGCTGCCTACAAGGAAAACGGCACCACCTTCGAGGAGGCTCTGGCTGACATCGAGGCTTTGTTCGGCCTGAAGGCTGAGGGCGAAGAGGGAGATAAACTGGTTCTGACTGCTTACGAGCTGGAGCAGCTCCGGGTTGCATTCGAGAAGAGCATCAACGGTACTGAGACCGGTGAGGATGCCCAGGCTGAGTACGTGATGTACGGTACCTACGATCCTCTGTCTGTGACTTTGACCCACATTCTGAACAACAAGTCTGGCATTTCCTTCACTTCCTACTCCCACACCGGCCTGCCCGTCGCTGTGCTGGCAGAAGGCGTGAATGCCGAAGTGTTCAACGGCTACTACGATAACACCGAAATCTTTTACAAGCTGGCAGAAATGCTGAATGTTCGGTAATTCACACAACGGACACCCCTGCCATAAGCAGGGGTGTTTTTATGGAGGACATATGGGAAAACTGAGGTATTATGCGCCGGTAGAGGTCTGCCTGCTTCTGATTGCTTTGCTGCTTACGGTTCCCACCGGATTTGAGGACGCGGTACAGTATCAAGAGGCGGAGCGGTGCATTGCGGAGGTCCTTTCGGTGGACGATTCTTCCATCGTGGATACGGGCCTGGTTCGCTCAGGTGAGCAGCGGTGCACGGTGAGATTCACAAATGGTACATTTAAGGGGCAGACTGCTACAGCCATCAATCTGCTGCAAGGCTCC
>JAGAUY010000074.1 GCA_017620525.1 Oscillospiraceae bacterium
ACGTACCACTTGCGCTCCAGGGTCTCCTTCTTCAGCAGAGTAGTGGACATGAATACTTCCTCCAATTAGGTTAATTTATTTTGACAAATCACGGTGTTTGAATTACAATGTCTTCAAAACGCTAGATATTTATATCATGACTATTTTTAATTGTCAATTACTTTTTTTGAGTTTTTTCTAAAATCCGAAGAGAACTCTTAAATTCTCACAAAATCTCTTAAATGCTCTCGAATGCTCGCTTTCGATTTTTGTATATATTTTGGAGGAATTCTTGACATGCAGAAGCTTATGGGACTGGTCCGCCGGTGTGTGGATGACTATGATATGATCCGGGAGAGGGATCGGATCGCCGTCGGTGTTTCCGGAGGCAAAGATAGCCTTGTTTTGCTGGTTTTGCTGGCCGGACTGAAGAAATATTTCAATAAATCTTTTGATTTGGAAGCAATCACCATTGACATGGGACTCGGAATGGATTATTCTGGAATACAGACTCTGTGCGACACATGGGAGATTCCCTATACCGTTGTCAGGACGGAAATCGCGCCTATCATCTTTGACTACCGCAAGGAGAAGAATCCCTGTTCCATGTGCTCGAAGATGCGCCGCGGTGCGCTGAATCAGGCGATTTTGGATAAGGGTTTCAATAAGCTGGCCCTTGGCCACCATTATGACGATGCAGTGGAGACATTTGTTATGTCCCTGTTCTACGAGGGGCGCATCAGCTGCTTCCAGCCTGTGACCAATCTGGACCGGACAGGTGTCATCCAGATCCGCCCCATGCTTTACATCCACGAAAAGACGGTGGACAATTTTGCCAGACGGATGGAGCTGCCCATACTGGAAAACCGCTGCCCTGTGGATAAGCAGACCAAAAGAGAGGAAATTAAGAAGCTGATCTACGATCTCAGTGCGACTTATCCTGACTTAAGGGAACGGATTTTCGGCGCCATGCAGCGCTATCCGCTGCCCAAATGGGAACCCCATGGGAGATATAAAAGACCAAAGGATGGTAACTAAATGATCATTCGAACCACTACCCCTGAAGATATTGAGACCATCACCCGCATGCGGATGCAGATGCTCGATGAGGTGACGGAGGACCCTCTGCCCGAAGAACTGGAGAATCAGATCCGCAGATTCGTCTGGAAGCATATGCGCGACAAGACCTGCCTGGGTGTGGTGGCAGAGAAGGACGGAAAGGTGATTGCGGATGCGGTTATCTATCTGTTCGAAACGATGCCTGACGAAGTGAATGTCAAGGGCCTGACAGCCATGCTGTACAGCGTCTATACCCTTCCGGAGTACCGTGGCCACGGTGTTATGGCGCAGGTCCTTCCCCGGGTGATCCAGCTGGCCCGTGACGCGGGCGCGGTGGAGCTGAAAATGACTGCCGAGAAAAAGGCAATCCCCCTGTATGAGCGTATGGGGTTCCATGTAAATGATGACGCCATGAAAATGTGTCTGCTGTAATATTGAACCGGAGAGCTGGTGCTCTCCGGTTTTGTTGTGATTGTTGTAATTCCTGTGACGTTGTGCTATGATAGTTGTGTCATGGTATGACGGAAAGAGAGGAAATAACGATGATTGGAGCAGGTTTGAAAAAGCTGGCCCGTGAACACGGCATGTCGATCGACAAGGGGGTTGCTTACGGCAGTTTCGGCGGCTTCTGCACGACCATGTGCGAAGGATCCGGATATAAGCAGATCTCATTTGTCACATCCATTGCGGATCCCGCAAAGGAGCGGGCTTTCACTGCTAAGGTGGATGAGCGGAATATTCAGAAGGAATTCCGGGTGAGCCGTCTAAGCGTGACAAGAAAATACATCCAGGTGACGTTCGACGACAGAGTCGGAACCATGGGAAGGATCCGTGAATTCCTGAACTGGTTCCTCCCGCTTCTTGAGGAGGCAGATGCTGCCAGATGCCTTGTCTGTCCCCAGTGCGGCGGTGAGATTACCGGCGGCTGCTGGAAACTGATCGGTGGCGTTGCCTACTATATGCACAATGCCTGCGGCGACGCGGTGGAGCGGCAGATCCTTGGGGAAGAGCAGAAGCTGAAGGAGGAAGCCACAGGGTCTTATGCCACCGGCCTGGTGGGCGCGCTGATCGGCGCTGCGCTGGGCGGTGTGCTGTGGGCCGTGGTGATGTATTTCGGATATATTGCTTCCTTTGTGGGACTTGCCATCGGCTGGCTGGCGGAGTTTGGCTACAACCTGCTCAAGGGCAAGCAGGCTAAGGGCAAGATCGCCGTTTTGATCCTCGCAGTAATCTTCGGTGTGCTGCTGGGTAATTTCGGCGCGGACGCGATCACGGTGGCTCAGTTGATCGGCGCGGGAGAGCTTCCGGGCATGACCTACGGTGAGATTCCCTGGCTGATTGCATGGATGCTGGAATCGGATCCGGAGTACCGGGCTGCCACCATCCGCTATCTTCTTGGCGGTTTGTTTTTTGCCGGTCTGGGTGTCTGGGGACTGCTGCGCCGGGCAAATGCGGAAGTTAGCACAGCGAAAATTGTTGATTTGAAGTAAACCTGTATGAAACCGCCTCCTGCTGGATAAACTTCCAACAGGAGGCGGTAAATTATGGTAAAAGGTATTTCCCGGCAGGTCATTGTTGTCCATAGTCCGGATCCGAAACTGTTTGAACAGGCCATTTTCATCCTCAAAGATGAAGCGGTAAGCCAGGGAATCACGGAGGAAGCACTTCTGAAGGAAGCTAAGCAGATTGCGGGCAGACCTGCAAAAAAGCGCCGGCTGTCCATGTACGGCCCTGTTTGGGCCTGCGGCGGCGCGATGGTGATGGGACTGTTCTGGCTGGCAACGGCGCTCTTGTAATTTTTTGTCGGCTGTGGTATAATCCTCCCGAAAAAACAAGGGGGGATCTCCGTGAAGATCGGCAATATTGAAGTGAATAATCCGCTGGTCCTGGGACCCATGGCCGGTGTGACGGATTTGGCTTTCCGCACCGTCTGCGCGGAATTGGGAGCCAATATTACCGTGACGGAGATGGTGTCCTCCCGGGCACTGGTGTACAAGGACAAGAAAAGCGCTGGACTTCTGAAAAAGAACGAGGGAAGCATCTGCGGCGCCCAGATATTCGGCAATGACCCGGCAATCATGGCAGAGGCTGCCGGACTGGCTCTGGAGATCTCCGGCTGCGATTTTCTGGACATCAACATGGGATGCCCCATGCCGAAGATCGCCAATTCCGGCGACGGCAGCGGCCTGATGCGCACGCCTGAACTGGCAGGCGACATTGTGAAGGCGGTGGTGGATGCAGTGCAGGTGCCGGTTACCATCAAATGCCGCCTGGGATGGGATAAGGGGAGCATCAATGTGCTGGAGTTCACCAGGCGGATGGAGGACAACGGTGCGTCGATGGTCGCCGTCCATGGACGTACCCGCAGTATGCTCTATTCCGGTGTCGCGGATTGGGACTATATCCGCAAGGTCAGGGAGCAGCTGAGCATCCCTGTCATTGCCAACGGCGACATTGTGGATGCGGCTTCCGCGCTGCGGTGCCTGAAATGGACTGGTGCCGACGGCATAATGATCGGCCGGGCAACCTTCGGCGATCCTTGGATCTTTGCGGAGGTGAAAGCGGCCATGGCGGGCGAGCCGATTCCGGAGCGTCCTGCACTGAAAGACCGGGTCGCAGTGGCGGTGCGGCAGTTTGAACTTTCGGAAGCGGACCACGGGGAGCACATTGCCTGCCTGGAAGCACGCAAGCATTTTGCCTGGTATCTGCGGGGGGTCCGCAATGCCAGCTATTACAAGCGTGAGATCTCCTCGCTGAACACTATGGCGGATATCTACCGGGTTGCAAAGGACATCATCCGGGATTTGGAATGAATAAAAATAATGCCGTTTCACACCCTACCGTAAGAGGTGGTTGTGTGAAACGGCGTTTTTTTCTTTGCGTATTGCTGTGCGCGCTGATGACAGTCCCGGTCCGGGCGGAACCCATCAAATGGGTGGATTTTAATGTGCCGTATGAGTCGTTGAGATATGCCATGGATGTGGATATTTCCAGTTTTGACAAGGAAAAGCACATCAGCTGGATCGACATTCTGGCGCTTGCCGCCTGCCGTACGGGGGGCCGCTGCGGCATTGTCTCCGTGAAGAAGGCGGCAGCGGACCTGGAAGGGGACAGGAGCGCAGAGGAGCTGCTGGGAGAGCTTTTCAGATATTACGATTATTATCACGAGGCATACACCGCAGCCCTGGGCGGCCTTCTGGGCAGCTTCGCCATTGAAAAGGACGGAGAATGGGTTGCGGATTATGGCCTGAAGGCTTACTCCCCTGTGGCGGCGGGATATGGCTACAGTCACTGCGATGATTTTGGTGTCAGCCGCAGTTTCGGCTTCGCCCGCAGGCATCTGGGCAATGACCTGATGGGCGGTCTGGGGACGCCGATCGTTGCAGTGGAGGGCGGCATCGTGGAAGCTATGGGGTGGAACCGCTACGGCGGCTGGCGGGTCGGTATCCGCTCTTTTGACAGCAGGCGGTATTATTACTATGCCCATCTGAAAAAGGATGCCCCCTTTGCTCCGGGACTGGAAGAGGGGGACATTGTGCAGGCGGGGGATCTGATCGGGTTTATGGGACGTACCGGGTATTCCGATAAGGAAAATGTCAACAACATTGAGACGGTTCATCTGCATTTCGGGATGGAGCTGATCTTCGACGAGAGCCAGAAGGAGTGCAATTCCGAAATCTGGATCAATGTCTATGATATTGTCCGGCTGCTGTCGAATCATCGGTCCGGCATTCAGAAAACCGCCGAAGGCTGGCAGCGGGTCCATCCTTACAGGGATTTGGATATGGATGAATTAAAAGGCGGATCGTAAGATCCGCCTTTTGGTTATACTTTATTTACTTCAATAACCGTCAGAACATCGTCCCGGACCTGAAACCGCAGGTCAAATCCCGCGAAGGTCAGGCCGTATACCCGGTCGGGTTTGCGCTGATAGGAAGGCCGGGGATCGTGGGTCAGGACGGCTACAGCAGCCTCCCGTTTGCTTTCCGGGAGTTTTTTCAGCAGTTCCTCCGGGAACTCAACGTTCAACAGAAAATCGCCTGCTGTGTCCGTGAAGCCGCCTCGGGCCTCCGGATGGCTGTCGCCGTAGGCAATGTAGGGCTTGATGTCAAAGATGGGCGTGCCGTCCATCAGATCTGCACCGCCCACATGGAGCACCGTGCCGAGCTTTTCCGTATGTTCCACGCTCAGAAGCTTCACGCTGCTCAGTCCCAGATTGTTGGGCCGGAAGGGAGAGCGGGTGGCAAAGACGCCGATTCTCGTGTTGCCGCCCAGCCGGGGAGGACGGACCGTGGGATTCCAGCCGGTGCGCACCGCTTCGGAAAACTGCCAGATGATCCACAGGTGCGAGAAATCCTCGATACCCCGAAGGGCATCGGGATTCCGGAATTCCGGCTCAAAGACGATGGTGGATTTCAGCTCCTCCACCAGACCGCTCTGGCGGGGGATGCCGAACTTGGTGGCGAAGTCGGAATGCATCCGGGCGATGACCTGGATATTTACATTTTCCATATCAGGCCCTTGCCTTTCTGAACCCGAAGGTCACGGCGAACACAAGCGTCAGACACAGGGAAATGGCAGCGCCGGCGCTGCAGCCCCAGTAATAGGAGGCAGTCAGACCCGCGATGCCGGCACCCAGGGCAAACAGCACCGAAAACAGATGGTATTGCTTCAGATTCCGGGATACATTCCGGGCGGAAGCCGCGGGCAGCACCAGAAGGCTGTTGAGGATCAGCAGACCCACACAGGAGATTGCCAGCGTCACCACCACGGCGATGGCCACGGTGAAGATGGTCTGTGTCATACCAACAGGAATGCCTCTGGAGGAAGCCAGGGCAGGATGGATGTTGGTCAGGGTCAGGCGGTTGGAATATACCACCCAGAAGATGATGACAGCTGCCAGCACCAGCGCCAGCATGCCGATTTCACCGGCTGTGACGGAAAGAATGTCACCGATGAGATATTTGTTGTATTTTGTGAAGCTGCCACCGCCCATGGTGGCGATGAAGATGCCGAGGGCAACTGCAGCGCTGGAGAAAACGCCGATGATGGTATCTGCTGCCTGATTGCTCCGGCTGCGGACCCAGCTGAACAGCAGCGCAAAAGCCACACTGAAGAGGACTGCCACCCAGGTGGGGGCGGCCACACCGCAGATGCAGCCGATGGCGATGCCCGTGAAGGCAGAGTGCCCCAGTGCGTCGGAGAAGAAGCTCATGCGGCCGGTGACGATCATGGTGGACATCAGTCCGAAAAGGGGCGCCATCAGAAGGATCGCCAGAAAGGCGTTCTTCATAAAGTCCCAGTGCATCATCTCAAAGGGCAGCGCATCGCAGATCCAGTACCAGATGCTCATACGCAGCCTCCTTTCCGATGGAATACCTGACGGAATTCCTCGGAATTCAGCACTTCCCCGGGAGTACCCTTCTTCAGAATACCATGGTCGATCAGAACGACTTTGTTGGCATACTGGGGGAGCATTCCGAAGTCATGGGTGGTCATCAGAATGGACAGGTCAAAACGCTTGCGGATCTCGTCGAGCATATCCATAAGTCCTGTCTGACCTTCCACGTCCACACCGGACAGAGGTTCGTCCAGGATCAGGATATTGGGCAGCGGCTCCAGAGCCAGAGCCAGCAGCACTCTCTGCAGCTCACCGCCGGAGAGCGATCCCACCCGCTTGTCGATGAGTTCTTCCCCATGGACACGTTCCAGGCATTCTATCACCTTGTCCCGCATGTCCCTGCCCAGTCCCAGGAAGGCGGGACGGCGGCTCATGCAGCAGGCAAAGAGGTCTGCAACTGAGACGGGATCGCCGGGATCAAAGGATGGACTCTGAGGGACATAGCCGATGCGCGGAGGCTTGCGGTGGCGCATACCGGGAGCGGAGAAAGCGATGATGCCGTCGTATTCCCGCTGGCCGAGAATGGCTTTCAGGAGAGTGGATTTGCCAGCACCGTTGGGGCCGATGAGGGCTACCATCTGGCCGCAGTGGATATGCAGATTTACATCTTTGAGGATTTTGTCGGTTCCAATCCGGACGGACAGATCCTGAATGCGCAGGCAGCAGGAGTCGCCGCAGGAACCGCCGTGGTTGATTCTTCTCATCCCAGGGCCTCCTTCATGGTGTCAATGTTGCGGTACATGGCATCGAACCAGCTGTCGCCGGCCATGGCCATGTCCAGAGTATATACGGCAGCGCCGGTCTCCCGGGAAATCACGTCCGCGGCGGAAGTGCTGCCGTTGGTTTCGGTAAAAATGGCGGGAAGGTTGTGATGCTCCACTTCCTCGATCAGCTCAATCAGCTCTGCAGCGGAGGCCTCTGCGCCGGATTCCTCTTCCACAGCCCGGATGATGTGCAGATCATAGCACTGGGCAAAATAGGAAAAACCGTCGTGGAAGGTAATGATATCCCGGCAGGAAAGCTCTGCCAGCTGCTCTTCACCGTAAGCGTACAGCCGCTCCAGATCTTCCAGCAGCGGCTTCAGGTTGGCATCGAAGGTATCTGCGTACTGCGGGTAGTGTGCACACAGACCGCTGTGGATATTGCGGACCATTGCCATTGCATTGACGGGGGAGAGCCAGATGTGGGAGTCGAATTCGTGATGATGACCGCTGTGGTCTTCCGGCTTTTCTTCCTGGCTGTGATCGTGGTCATGATCGTGATCGTGGCTGCGGCCTTCTTCAAATTCGATGATCTCAATGCCGGAAGAGGCATCAATGCTGTCGGCGTCCCGGAGAATATCATCCATAAATTCTTCCAGTCCGGCACCGTTGATAACCACCAGCTGTGCGGCTTCGGCAGAGCGGACCTGGGATACATTCAGAGAATAATCGTGAAGACATGAGACGTTTTCGGTGACCAGCCGGGTCACAGTCAGGTCGGTGCCCTGACAAAGGCGGGATGTGAATTCATAAACCGGCAGTGTCGTGGCGGCGATGGGCGCGTATTCCCGGGGCGCGGAGCATCCCCAGAGGATGCAGATCATCAATACCAGCGCCGGTAAAAGGGTGTATTTTTTCATGGATATTCAACCTGCTTCATAAACTACATATTTTCCTAATTATAATCATAGCACATTTGTCAAGAAAAAAAGGAGCCTGCGCAGGGCAGGCTCCTCAGTGTATGTAGCGTGATTAGTTGTTCTCCATCCAGTCCTTGACCTTAGTCTTGGCCAGGCGCAGGATATCCTCGGAGGGGTAGGGAGAGGACTCACCGCCGCCGACATGCAGGAAATACAAGCCGCCGGGAGTCTGGTACAGGTCCTCCTCGTAGCCAGCGGGATCACCCAGCTCGCCAACGATGTGCTTCTTGATCAGGGTTGCGGTCTCGGTATCGTATTCCTTCTTGCAGATGATCTTCTTCATGAGATAACCTCCTTTCGTGCAGAAATGCAACGCTAGGTATTATACACCATTTTGTGAGGAAATCAAGGAAAAAATGGGAAAACAAACAACATATTATTAAAGTTTGGACGAAGAACTGATAAGGAGGGGTGGTTTTGGGGGATTCATGTGTACAGATTGCACAAAAAATATGGGTCAGGGGATGGGGATGCCCTGACAGTAATTTCCATCTGTACAGTAAATATTGGCATCGGGTGCCGCATAACCATCGGAAATAACCAGCCACTGATCATAGGTTCCGCCGTAAAAAACGTGCTTCAGAGCGGGGCAGTCATAGAAAGCGCCGGGACTGATATAGGTGACGGAAGCGGGAATGCAGACTGCTTCCAGGGAGCGGCATTTTCCGAAAGCATAGTCGTCGATGACGCTAACGCCTTCCGGGATAAAGATTCCCCGCAGATTGTCGCAGTCTTCAAAGGCGCACCAGCAGACCGCCTGAAGACCGGCGGGCAGAATGACCGTAGTCAGGCTGTCACAGTCGGCAAAGCAGGCCTGCTCCAGATACAGGATTTCTTCTCCGCCGATGCTGTCGGGAATCTCCAGCTCAGCAGGACCGGTGTAGCGGCTTTCGTCGAAGCTGACAGTGTTGTCTGACACCCGGAACCATTGCGGTGTAATTTCCGCTTCCGCGGTGGCGAAGAACAGACCAATGCCAAGAGCGGAAAGAATGACCATAATCAGGATGGGAACCCAGTGGGAGCCTCGTTTTGCCGGAATCTGCGCCGTCAGGACAGCGCCGCATTTGCCGCAGAAGCAGCAGCCATTTTCATATACACAGCCGCAGTTGGGACATACCATCGTACTCACCTCACAATTTCAATTATGATAACACATCTCTTTCGGTCTTGCAACAGCTGCCCTCTTGTCCATGCCGGAAAAGCGTGATATGATATACAATAAGGAGGGTATGGAATGAAGGATTTTCCTGTTTTTACAACGCAATACGGTGTGGCATCGCTGTTTTTGAAGGAGATACCCTATAAGCAGACGGCTTACATCCGCATCCGCTCGTCAGAGCAGCCGGAGGAGCTGCTGCGCGAATGTATTTCTTTCTGCAGGATCTGCGGTGCGGAGCGGATTTATGCATCCGGTCATGAGCATCTGGAGCAATATCCTTTGCATACGGTCATATACGAAATGCGCGGACAGACGCAGGCGGATGAGACCATGGTGGAGAATCTCTGGCCTGTGACGGAGCAGACTGTGGGGGAATGGCGGCAGATCTGCAATGAGCGGATGGCCGCTGTGGACAATGCGGCGACCCAGGAGGCCCGGGATGAAGCGCAGATCCTCCGCTCCGGCGGCGCGTATTTTGTCCATCACAGCGGTGAGCTGCTGGGAATCGGCTGGATCCAGGATGGTGAGCTGCTGGCGGTGGCTTCCGTAAAACCCGGAGCGGGGGAACGGGTCATGCATACGCTCATGTCGCTGAACCCGGATCAGCAGCTTCGTCTGGAAGTGGTCAGCACCAATTCCCGCGCGATCTGTCTTTACGAACGGCTGGGCTTCATAAGGACGGCGGAAGTGGTGCGGTGGTATCTGGTGAAATAATCGAACAAAAAGTTTTTTGAAAAAAGATTAGTTTGTCAAGTGAAAACGCTTGACAAACTGCGGCGAATGGTGTATACTGTCCAACGATGTCAAGTGGAATGGCTTGACACAAGGAGGCACAATATGGACGCACTGGAAATGACACTGCTGTTTGACTACTACGGCGATCTGTTGACTGAGCGTCAGAGTCTGTGCTTTGATATGCGTTACAATCAGGATCTTTCTCTGGCTGAGATCGCCGAGGAGCTGAATATCAGCCGACAGGGCGTCCATGACAATCTCTCCCGTGCCGAAGCGCTGCTGCGGAATATGGAAGAGAAGACCGGCTGCGTCAGTCGGGATCTGGCCTGTCGGAAGGCGGCGAAGACCATTCTGGATGCCGCAGCCAAGCTGAAAGATCATCCTGATGCGGCAGTTTCAGGCCTCGCGGAGCAGATCATATCCGCCGCGCAGGGACTTGAGGAGTAAACTATGGCATTTGAAGGCTTAACTGAAAAAATTTCTGCCACCTTTAAGAAGCTCCGGGGCAAAGGTCGCCTGAAGGAGTCCGACGTAAAGGAGGCTATGCGTGAGATCCGCATGGCGCTGCTGGAAGCCGACGTCAGCTATAAGGTCTGCAAGGACTTTACCAAATCTGTTACTGAGCGCTGCATCGGTGTGGACGTGCTGGAATCTCTGACCCCTGCCCAGATGATCGTCAAGATCGTCAACGAAGAGCTGACCAAGCTCATGGGCAGCGATACCAAACACATCACCATCAATCCCAACGGTCCTACCGTCGTTATGCTGGTAGGTCTGCAGGGTGCGGGTAAGACCACCAACGGTTCCAAACTGGCCGGCCTGCAGAAGCGTCAGGGCAGAAACCCTCTGCTGGTTGCCTGCGATATCTACAGACCCGCTGCCATCCAGCAGCTGAAGGTCTGCGGCGAAAAGCTGGGTATCCCCGTCTTTGAGAAGGGTACCCAGGATCCCGTTGCCACCGCAAAGGAAGCTGTCCTCTATGCCCGTCAGCATGGCCATGACATGGTGTTTCTGGACACCGCCGGCCGTCTGCACATCGACGAGGCGCTGATGGAAGAGCTGAAAAACATCAAGGCAACCGTCAAGCCTGACGAGATTATGCTGGTGGTTGATGCCATGACCGGTCAGGACGCGGTCAACGCTGCCCAGAGCTTCAATGACTGGCTGGACATCGACTCTGTGATGCTCTCCAAGCTGGACGGCGATGCCCGAGGCGGCGCAGCCCTTTCTGTCCGCGCCATCACCGGCAAGCCTATTAAGTTCGCCGGTATGGGCGAAAAACTGGAGGATATCGAAGCCTTCCATCCCGACCGGATGGCATCCAGAATTCTGGGTATGGGCGATGTCCTGACCCTCATCGAGAAGGCTGAAAAGGCTTACGATGCCAAAAAGGCTGCCGAGATGGAGGAAAAACTGAAGTCCAACAAGTTTACGCTGCAGGACTTCTATGACCAGATGGTTCAGATGAAGTCCATGGGCTCCATGCAGGATATCCTGGCACAGATGCCCGGTGGCGCAAATCTGAAAAATGTTCAGCTGGACGAGAAGGCCATGGCTCACACAGAGGCCATCATCCTGTCCATGACCCCCAGGGAGCGGGAGAATCCCAACATCATCGGTGCCAGCCGGAAAAAGCGTATCGCTGCCGGCGCAGGCCTGAAGGTTGAGGATGTGAACAGACTGCTGAAGTCCTTTGAGCAGATGCAGAAGCTCATCAAGCAGTTCTCCGGCCCCGGTGCCGGCAAGAAGCTCAAGCGCATGCGCGGCTTCGGCGGCATGGGCGGTTTCGGAGGCTTCCCCGGCTTCTGAATTATGTTGTTCGCCAAAAGCAGACTCTGCTTTGCGATATAAATTGAAATTTCCAATTTTTAAGACTATTCATGGAGGTGAAACTATCATGGTTAAGATCAGACTGAGAAGAATGGGTGCTAAGAAGGCTCCTTACTACCGTATTGTTGTTGCTGATGCTCGCTCTCCCCGCGATGGCCGTTGCATCGAGGAGATCGGCACTTACAACCCCCTGACCGAGCCCGCTACCGTCACTGTTGACGTCGAGAAGGCTCAGGCATGGATCAAGAATGGCGCTCAGCCCACCGACACTGTCCGTGGCCTGCTGAAGAAGGCTGGCGTGCTGTAAGGAACCCCTGAAGGAGTTAGCGCAATGAAGGAACTTTTGCTGTATATGGCAAAGAATCTGGTGGACGAACCCGAGTCCGTCACCGTTACCGAAACCGAATGCGATGACGGTAAGGTGCTGGAGCTGCGTGTTGCCGAAGGCGACATGGGCAAGGTCATCGGCCGCCAGGGTCGGATCGCCAAGGAGATCCGTACCATTGTTAAGACTGTGGCCCAGCGCACTGGCGAGAAGGTCACCGTCGAAATTGTGGATTAATGGATTGTGCGTGGCGGTTTCGTCACGCATTTTCCATTTTTCAGGGAAGATTCATCAGAATAATGCTGCTGTTGCGGTAATTTGCAGCGGCAGGTGAATATATAGGAGGTTACTATGAAACTCCAGTTTATTGAAGCGGGTGAGATCGTCACCACCCACGGCATCAAGGGTGAGGTGAAAGTGCTGCCCTGGCTCGACAGTCCGGAAGATCTGTGCGATTTTGACCGCTGCCGCATCGACGGCCGGCAGTATGAGATCGAGTCCTGCCGGGTCCAGAAGACCTGCAACCTGGTCAAGCTCTCCGGCATCGACACCATGGAAGCTGCCCAGGCCATGCGCGGAAAGACGCTCGAGCTGTACCGGGAAGACATCGACGATGAGGTGATCTTCGCCGCGGAGCTGATCGGTATGGATGTTTTCTGCGAAGGCGAGCAGATCGGCAGGATCCGGGACGTTCTGGATTACCCCGGCAACAAAGTGTATGTGGTCAAGGGCCATTATGAATATATGATCCCCGCAGTCAGCGCCTTTGTGCTGTCGACGGATATGGAAAAGAACGAGATGCAGGTTCGCGTTATTGAGGGTATGAGAAGCGATGAGGATTGATATCATGACGCTGTTCCCGGAGACACTGGGCGACGTACTGAGTGAAAGCATCTTGGGTCGTGCCCAGGAGCGGGGATTCATCAGAATTGATACCCACCAGATCCGGGATTATACCGCCAACAAGCAGAATCAGGTTGATGACTACCCTTACGGCGGAGGCCGTGGTGCTGTCATGCAGGCAGATCCGCTGTACCGCTGCTGGGAAGCTGTGTGCGACCAGGCAGGCGGTCCGGTGCATACCATCTATATGTCCCCCTGCGGTCATACCTTTCAGCAGGCTGATGCCATCCGTCTGAGCAAGATGGAGAATATCATCATTGTCTGCGGCCATTATGAGGGAATTGATCAGCGCTTCATCGACGAGTGCGTGGATGAGGAGATCTCCCTGGGCGACTTTGTTCTTACCGGAGGTGAGATCGCTGCCATGGCTGTTACCGATGCGGTGTGCCGGATGGTGCCCGGCGTTTTGGCAGATCCGGAATGTTTTGAGGATGAGAGCCACTTCAACGGTCTTCTGGAATACCCCCAGTACAGCCGTCCTGCGGTCTGGCACGGACGGGAAGTTCCCGCGATTCTGCTCTCAGGCAACCATGAGAAGGTCCGCCAGTGGCGCAGAAAGCAGTCTCTGCGCCGTACCCGGGAGCGCCGCCCGGATATGTACGAAAAGCTGGATCTGTCCAGTAAGCAGGACAAGAAGCTCCTGAAGGAAATGGCGGAAGAGGACGCTGCTGTGAAATAATGGCTTACACCCACCGATTCATCGGTGGGTGTTGCTTTTCTGCCCACAAAGCGGTAAAATAAACATAAGGAGGGAATATTATGGATCAATTACAGACATTAAAGCAATGGATCGATGAAAGCAGCCGCATCGTCTTTTTCGGCGGTGCGGGTGTATCAACAGAGCCCCGCTGTTAGTCCTCCGTTGGGGCGCGGTTATTCGCGGAATTTTATTCCCGTAACTTTCGTGCCTTCGACATAGATCTCTTTGATGATGGAGCGCCAGATCCGGCGCTGATCTTCCTTGTCCAGAGAATCATAGGTTGCGAGAAAGTCGGTCTGACAGAATGTCCGCAGACGCTCGATGTTGACCGGGCGATCCTCCTGCTCCTGCTGCTTTGCTTTTGCGATCTCTGATTTGATACGGGAAGTCTCCTTCGCGTATTCATCATCGCTGATATTCCCCGCAATGAAAATTACATTCAGACGGCGCAGCTGTTCGTTCAGGGCTACCAGGTCATGGACTTTTGGCTGGCGCCGCTTTTCGTTTGCGGCTACCTCGGTGCGGATGATATATTGCTCCAACTCTGCCCGGATGTTTTCGGTGAGGTAATTTTCTATTTTCCGCTCGGAGAGCTGGTGACGGAATGTGCAGGTGCGCAGCTTCGCGTTGTTGCAGCGGTAGCCATTGTATTCCTTGCTGCGGTCGCTGGGGTAGGTCTTGAAGGTGCCCTTCAGGGTATTCCCGCAAGCCGGGCAGCGGATCAGGCCGGTGAAGAGATACACGCGGGTGGGGTTCTGGGTCTTTTTGATGATCTCATGGCCCAGGATGATGCGCTCCCAGTCCTCTCGGCTGATGTAGGCGGGACAGTAGTCCTCTACGCCGTGGAACGTGCCGGTGTACAGCTCATTGCGTGCCGTGCCCATCCAGCTGCGGTAATTTCTGGTGATGCCGTATTTCTCGCAGCAGTACATACCGGCCTTGCGGACGCTGTTGTACTTCAAGATGTAGTCCCAGAAGTCCTGAACGATGGGTTCCAGCTCCGGATCCTTCACGCATCGTTTGACGCCGTCGATGATCTCGGGCTTGTATCCATAGGGCCAGACGGGGCCGGTGAAGCACCATTCACGGCGCTGCCGCTTACCCTCGAAGACGAACTTGATGCGCTCACTGGTCCGGTCGGATTCGCTTTCGTTGACGGAAAGCATGATATTGACTTTGAAGCGGCCATTTGCCGTTAGGGTCTCGTAATCCTCCATTGTGGTCTGCCAGGATACATTATGCGCGTCCAGGATCTTCTGGACGGAGTGGTAGGCCTCGACGTTTCTTGTCCAGCGGTCAAGCTTGATAAAGAGAATCAGGTCGATCTTGTCCGCCTGCACGTCGTCAAGGAGCTGCAGGACGACTTTGCGTTTTGTGATGGGTTTTCGGGCGGAGTTGCCCTCATCCCGGTAGATATCGACGATCTTGTGGCCATGCTCATGGGCGTACCGGATCAGGTTGTCTTCCTGCGCCTGCAGGGAATAACCATGCATGGCCTGCTCTTCGGTGGACACGCGGATGTACAGCGCGGTCCGCAAAACCTTATTCAGTTGTGGATGATCCATTTTTGCCTTGCCTTTCCGGGGCAAATCTGGTATCATTAAAGCGCAGAATGCCCCTATACTTTGGTTGGTGTAATGGTTTTCTGTGTGTCCGTCTCAGGGGTAGGAGCCTGGGACGGACTTTTTTTATTTTACCGCTTCGGTGTAGGAGTACCGGGGCGGTTTTGCAGATTTATAAAACCCTTTCGGATATCAGCCTGCAGATCTCGATTATGTTGGCCTTAGCGATAAACTCAAACTTGACCTTTCCAACGCCGGAGAACCACAGCTCCAATTCACTATCGGTATCTCCGAGACCAGCTGTTTCAACGGAATAGGCCTGAATTCTGCTGTATGGAAGTGACGTAAAATCCTTCTTCTTTCCAGTTATTCCTTGCACATTAATTGCAATAACTCGTTTGTTGGTAAAGACGACTCCATCGCGGACAGTCTGGTATGATTCGACGATTGTCTCATCTGTGACAAGCATCGGCGCGAGCAAATCCGCGAATGTGCTGTTGCTTACAGGTTTCAGTTTGGATATGAGTCCGTTGGTAAAATCAATCATGCCGTACACTCTCTTTCTATGTTAAGATCATTCCCTCTGCGCCCTGTCTAATCGGTCAGGGCATTTTTATATTTCTCGTCCTTTTTCAGCGGCGAGCTGTTTCAGCAATTGGTAATTCTTAGTATTCTGAGTTTTCATGCGGCGAAAACTGGTAACGTTCTTCGGGCATTTATCAGGGAAGTTTTCTCGGAGCCAATCAAGCGTTGTAGCATCAACCCACTTTTGATACTCACGCTCTATCATAGAATCATCTCGCCTTTTTCTTTGAGGGTCTGATTCATAACGTGGATCAGGTCCGTAGAAACGGTCAGCGTATGCTTTTTCAATCTTTGCTTTATCGACAAACCCATTTCTTGCGAGCATCCTCACATAGGAATAGGATTCTTCGCGCCCGTATAGAGTATCAAATCGAAGGCGCATAAGGCGAATCGATTTGCTAAAACAAGCAATTGCTAAATCAATATCGCCATTCGCTTCGTAATTTCTAGCCTTATACTTCAGGTAGTAATATACGTCTCCGGTTGCGCTGTCTCCGGGTGGCCTGGGGAGATTTTTTCTCTCTGGAATAGCATTGACGGCAGTTACAGAAGAAAAATCATAATGCTGTTCCAGCCACGCCATTTCTTTCTGGCGGATTTCCTGATATTCTTCGTTAGATATAGGCTCAGGAAGCGGAGCTTCAGCAAGCCGCTTCAGAGATGCGGTAATGCTATCGACTGCAGCTTGATCGCTGGCGGATGGCTGTTTCTTTTTAAGAAAGTTAAATAATCCCATAATGCTTACTCCATACTAAAACCAATTCCTCAATGCTCCGGCCAGTAGGTCAGAGCTTTTTTCATTTTAGTGAATGGTACCGGTAAAGGCTACAGCCTTGCCCAAAATGCGAATGTCATTCATTTCTTCTCCTCTGAATACCAAGGGATCATACAGAGGATTCGCAGGCTCCAGGATGATGCGGTCATCATGCAGACGGACACGCTTCAAGGTGGCTTCGCTGTCGATCAGAACAGCTGCAATCTCGCCGTTCTCTACGGTATCCTGCTGTCGGATATAGACCACGTCGCCATCGAAGATTCGGGCATTGATCATGGAATCCCCCTTACAGGTGAGGGCAAAATCTGCATGAATGTCGGAGGGGATGTCCACTTGCCCTTCGATATGCTCCTGGGCCAAGATGGGTGCTCCGCAGGCGATAGATCCAACCAGGGGGATCTTGCGCATTTCCGGCATGGGGATGATGTTGGGAGGGAGATCGGGTACGGGTGAATCTTCCCATCCCATCAGGTAGGGGGCGGTAGTACCCAAGGCAACAGCGATGGCTTGTAGGCGATCAATGGGAATCTTTTCAGTTTGTCCTGTTGCATATCGCTGTAGTGCAGATTTAGGAATATTCGTCCTGTCGGATAATTCACCGTAGGATATGTCCTTCGCAAGAATGAGATTCAGAATTCTTTTTGAGATTTCGCTCATGACTGTCACACTCCTCTATAACGTATATTACACCATCTGTCCCAAAATTGCAATACGGTTTACAAAATTTTTTTCAAATCGTCCCATTTTAGGGTTGACATACTGTTGGTGAAGTGCTAATATAAAAGCGTCCCAGAAATGAGACGATATGGAGGTGAGATGTAATGGCGAGCAATAAACTCAAAGGCAAGATTGCGGAGGCGGGATATTCACAGAGATCTCTGGCTGCTGAGCTTGGAATGTCTAAAAATACGCTTAATTCCAAGGTGAATGGAAAAATTCCGTTCAATACTGTTGAGATTGAACGGATCTGTGAAAAGTTGGGTATCCATGACGGAGCCGAAAAAGCGGCTATTTTTTTGGATTAAACATCCCAAAAATGGGACGGAAGCGAGACAGAGGAGGTGAGGAAATGCCTGAGAACATCGTGAACATCCTGGACAGCATCGCCGCTGTCAGAGGTCAGGAATATGTGGAGGGGCTTGTGGACATGGCGAATATTCTGGCCCCTAAGACTGAGGACGAGGAAAATCATGCGTAAAAAACGACAGAGGAGGTGAAATGGTGCATCCAATTCAAATCGTATCGCTTGTGTTGGGCATTATCAGTATCAGTTTAGGTGTTCCAGTAGCGATACAAAACCTTCGCGAGCGATGGGCAACTCGAGTTTTTTTGAAAGCTTCCCTCGAGAAGAGCCGAGCACAATCCTGCAATTGCGCGAAAAATCTGGAAGGTCATGTTCTGTCTGAAGAAGAACGCGTTCAGATCGCAGTGGGTCGATATGTAATGGGAAAGTAAGTGTTCTTTCGCTGGATTTCCCCTTTGCTTCAGGGGAGTTATATCTGAATAACTCTCGACTTGTCTCTCCAAATACGACTTCCTTTTTGGCTGTGCCGACCAGCTTGCCGCAAGTAATGGAGATGCCAAGCTGAGAGCGGTTTGTGAATTCTATCAGCATTATAACGTGTCCATTCTCTCTGCATAGGTGCTTCACAGAGACGGATAAACGCTTGGAGTTGTTCACCAAAGTCTCGACGAAATTGTAAACGGACAAAACAAAGCTGAAAACAGCAATGCCAAAAGTAATCCAATCCATAGTAGTCATAACATTAGCGGCAGAATCTGCGTGCATAAAACCACCTCCTTTCGAGGTGATTCTATCACACGCGCATTTGCAATTCAAGGAGGTGAGACCCCATGACCCCAGCCGAAGCACTTCGGAAGGAGTGCGAAGAAATCACCCAGCGCACCGGGCGGTATATCCCGCCTTACCGGATGGCATCGCTCATGCGGACGGCCCAGAAGATCGCTGAGCTGCTCACGAAGACCGATGTCTGCATTACTTACGAGGAATGTTCCATGGTGTTGGATATCGTTTCCGGAGCCATCAGGAACGCAACTGGTCAGAAAGTGAGGAACGCATATGAACAAACTGAATGTTGACCGCCTGATGAAGGTGCTGTCCGAGATCCTGTCGGACAAGTACGGTGCGAAGGTCACCCTGACCGCGACTCCCAGAGAGCCGGACCGGAAGGCAGGATGAGCCAATATGACCACTAACAAACAAGGAGAGAGAAATCATGAATGACAACGATATTTTGATCGCCCGGAAGACTGAGGGTGGCTGCAGGACCGTCGTGATCGACGGAGACACCGCTGACTTTGAACGGCAGAACCGCCGCGTCAGGGAGCGCCAGCAGGCTGAGGAAGCCAAGCGCAGGGAAGAGGCGGAGTTTGCCCGCCGGATGAAGGAGGAGAAGGAGGCCGCTTACCGGGCCGAGTGCGTCAGGCGGCGCAAGCGTGCGGGTCTGGCCGCGGGGCTGGTGCTGAGCGCTGCGGCGCTGATGGCGATGACGCTGGTGGGTCTGATGCACACGGTGGTGGGCATGGCGTTCATCGCCGGCGACGCTGCCGTCTTCGGCTACCACATCGGAGGTGCGCGCTGATGGCACAGAAGAACGCGTCTCCCACGAAGGAGCAGGCCAAGGTCATTGAGCGCAACGGCCTGAACAAGCTGACCTGGGTAGTCATCCAGGATCTGAATCATTCCATGATCGTCCGGCACCGGATCACCGGTGAGGTCAAGGTCATCGACAAGTGAGGAGGGAAACGATGAGTCCTGTTGAAAGAAAACTCGATGCCGTGATGAAGTATTTCGGCAACACGGTCAGTCCTGCAAAAGGGAAACCCACCAACGGAGAGTTTATCGCCTGTGTCGCAGAACATGTGTGCCAGCGGCTTCGTGGAGCCGTAAGCTGAAAGGAGTCTGCCATGGCCAAGCTTTTCACAGAGGAAGAGTTGGCGGAGCTTCGCAGAGCTGACGAAGAACTCGATGAGGAGTTTATGCTCACTCAGGAAGATATGGAGTTCAGCCGTCAGTTGGATCGGGAAGCAAAACTTGACAAATTGGACAATCGGGGGAGAAAGATTGCCGCGCAAAAGGCAGCTTACTACGAAGCCAACAAGGATAAGATTGCCGAGTATCAGGCAGCTTACCGCGAAGCCAACAAGGATAAGATTGCCGAGTATCAGGCAGCTTACTACGAAGCCAACAAGGATAAGATTGCCGCGCAAAAGGCAGCTTACCGCGAAGCCAACAAGGATAAGATTGCCGAGTATCAGGCAGCTTACTACGAAGCCAACAAGGATAAGATTGCCGAGTATCAGGCAGCTTACTACGAAGCCAACAAGGATAAGATTGCCGCGCAAAAGGCAGCTTACCGCGAAGCCAACAGAGAAAAGTGGAACGCTTACCAGCGGGAGTACCGCCGGAGAAAGCGCGAAGAAAAGAAAAAAGCTGCCTCCGGAGCTGGAACCTCCGAAAGCAGCAAGGGTAAATAACCACTTTCATTTTACTCTTGTGAAAGGAAAAAGTCAATGGAATCAGTAAAAATCAATACCCTGGAATTCGAAAATGTGAAGCGGATCCGGGCTGTTGCTCTGGAACCTTCCCGCGCTGGATTGACAGTGATCGGCGGAAACAACAACCAGGGCAAGACCAGCGTTCTCGATGCGATCACATGGGCACTAGGAGGAGATAGATATAAACCCAGCAATGCCCTCCGGGATGGTTCGACGATCCCTCCCAGAATCAGGATCACTCTGAGCAATGGGTTGGTCGTAGAGCGAAGCGGCAAGAACAGCGCACTGAAGGTCACCGATCCCAACGGCCGCAAAAGCGGTCAGCAGCTGCTGAACAGCTTCATCGAGGAGCTGGCGCTGAATCTACCGAAATTCCTGGAACAGCCTGACAGGGAAAAAGCCAATACCCTGCTGCAGATCATTGGAGTGGGGGATCGGCTTCAGGAATTGGAGCGGAAGGAGACCGAAATCTACAACCGCCGCCGGCTGGTGGGCCAGGAGGCAGACCGGAAGAAGAAATATGCCCTGGAGATGCCATTCTACCCGGATGCTCCGGCAGAGCCTGTATCTGCCTATGAGTTGATCCAGCGACAGCAGCAGATCCTCGCCATCAACGGTGAGAACCAGCGCAAGAGGCAGATGGTGGACCAGCTGGAATGTCAGTGCGGTCAGGCAAGGGGGCGGATCGAAAGCCTGGAAGAAGAGCTGCTGCACCTTCAGGAGCAGTACAGCATCCTTTGCGCAGATCTGGAAATGGCCCGGAAGTCTGCAGAAGATCTGCAGGACCACTCCACCGCTCAGATCGAACAGGATCTGCAGAACATCGAGACCATCAATATCAAGGTCCGGGCCAATTCCGACCGGGAGAAGGCGGAGCAGGATGCCGCCCTTTACAGGCAGCAGTATGATGCCCTGACCTGTGAACTGGAGGATACCCGCCAGGCCAAGATCGACCTGCTGAAGGGCGCAAAGCTTCCGCTGGATGGTCTTGGTGTTGAAAACGGAAGTCTTACCTACATGGGCAAACACTGGGACGGTATGAGCGGCAGCGAACAGCTGAAAGTAGCCACTGCCATCGTCAGGGCGCTGAACCCTCAGTGCGGCTTTGTCCTGATCGACAAGCTGGAACAGATGGATCTGGACACTATGCGGGAATTTGGCGCCTGGCTCATCAGTCAGGATCTTCAGGCCATCGCGACGCGGGTCAGTACCGGATCCGAATGCACCATCATCATTGAGGACGGCCAGATCTCCGGGCAGATACTCCCTGAGATCGCTGCCCCAAACAACTGGAAGGCAGGTGTTTTTTAATGCAGATCATCACAGGCGTCATGCCCAAGGCAGTAAAGGTGGTGCTTTACGGCCCGGAGGGCATTGGTAAATCCACATTTGCATCCAAGGCTCCGGAACCTCTGTTCACGGACACTGAGGGGAGCACCACCCGGCTGAATGTACGCCGGCTCCCTGCTCCCGGCAGTTTCGCCATGATTCTGGAGCAGGTGCAGTGGGTCCTGAACAATCCCGGTGTGTGCAAAACATATGTGATCGACACGGCCGACTGGGCCCAACGTCTTTGCGTCGATGCGGTATGTTCCCGGTATCAGAAGGGCGGTATTGAGGACTTCGGATACGGAAAAGGGTACAGCTACGTCTTTGAGGATTTTGGCCGTTTGCTGAATATGCTGGACCAGCTCATCGACCGGGGGATCAACGTGATCGTAACGGCTCATGCGGCCATGCGAAAATTCGAGCAGCCCGATGAAATGGGGGCCTATGATCGTTGGGAGCTGAAACTGATCAACGCACCCAGGTGCAGTGTAGCCAATATGCTGAAGGAGTGGGCGGACATGGTCCTTTTCGCCAACTACGAGGTGATCGTGGTCAAGAACGAAGACAAGAAGGCCAAAGCACAGGGAGGCAAGCGTGTCATGTATACTACGCACCACCCCTGCTGGGATGCCAAGAACCGGTTTGATCTTCCGGAAAAGCTGCCTTTCGATTTTGCTCATGTGGCTCACTGTTTTCTGAGTGACGATCAGGCTCCTCAGCCGGTGCCTGCGGCGGAGGCGATTCCACTTCAAGCAGAAGAGGCCGGGCAGCAGCCTGACGACGGGATCCCTGCGGCATTGCGTCAGCTGATGGATCAGTACAAGGTCACAGAAGCGGATATTTGCCGGGTCGTTGCACAGCGAGGCTATTATCCGGAAAACACGCCCATCCGAAATTATGACCCGCAGTTTATCCATGGCGTCCTGATCGGCGCGTGGCAGCAGGTCTTCAATATGATCAAAGGAGTATGAAAATGAGCGATTATCTCAACGAAGGCTACGAACTCGGCTGGGATGCCGAGATCGAGAACGAAGGAAAAGAATTCATTGTGGCAGAATCCGGTGACTACAACTTTACCGTGATCGGCTTTGAACGCAGCCGGTTTGAAGGTTCCGCCAAGATGCCTCCCTGCAATCAGGCGAAGCTGAACATTCGTCTGGATGTCCCCGGAGTGGAAGGTGAGTGCATCGTAAAGCACAATCTGTTCCTGCACTCGAAAAGTGAATGGCGCCTGTGCGAATTTTTCACGGCCATCGGCCAGCGGAAGAAGGGCCAGAGGGTCAGCATGAACTGGAATGCTGTGCCCGGTGCGCAGGGCCGCTGTAAGGTGTCCAAGCGGTCTTTTAAGACCAGGGACGGCAAGGAACTCTGGACGAATGACATCGACAAGTTCTACGCGCCTGATGACGCGGCCGGGAATCTGCCTTTCCATACCAACAACCTGCCCCAGGCCAATACCGCAGGTACAGGTTACACGGTGGGTAAATTCTGATGGAATTGAGGCCGTATCAGCAGGAAGCTGAAAACGCGATCCTCGACCAGTGGGCGTCCGGTGTGAACCGGACGCTGCTGGTTCTGCCCACCGGATGCGGCAAGACGATCGTATTCTGCGCCCTGACAAAGGATCTGGTCTCCCAGGGAGACAGGGTGCTGATCATGGCGCATCGGGGGGAGCTGCTGGATCAGGCGGCGGACAAGCTGCTGAAGGCTACCGGACTTCGGTGCGCTGTCGAGAAGGCGTCTGAATCATGTCTGGGAAGCTGGTACCGTGTTGTGGTGGGCAGTGTGCAGACGCTCATGCGGGAGAAGCGGCTGGAGCAATTCAGTCCGGATTACTTTGATACCATCATCGTCGACGAGGCTCACCACTGTCTGTCTGACAGCTATCAGCGGGTGCTGGATCATTTTTCGGGCGCGAAGGTGCTGGGGGTTACCGCCACACCTGACCGGGGCGATATGCGCAATCTGGGTCAGTATTTCGAAAGCCTGGCTTATGAATACAGTCTGCCCCGGGCAATTCGTGAAGGGTACTTATCTCCCATCAAAGCTTTAACGCTGCCGCTGACTTTGGACCTGTCTGCTGTTGGCGTACAGTCCGGAGACTTTAAGGCAGGCGATCTCGGGACGGCCCTGGATCCGTACCTGCAGTCTATCGCCGATGAGATGCTGATCCACTGCGCGGACCGGAAGACGGTAGTATTTCTGCCTCTTGTGGCGACCAGCCAGAAATTCCGGGATATTCTGAACTCCAAGGGGTTTCATGCAGCGGAAGTCAATGGCAACAGCGAAGACCGGGCCCGGATCCTGGAGGAATTCGACGCAGGCAAATACAATGTTTTGTGCAACTCCATGCTGCTGACGGAAGGCTGGGACTGCCCCAGTGTGGATTGTGTGGTGGTACTGAGGCCTACCAAGGTCAGGAGCCTGTATTGCCAGATGGTGGGCCGGGGCACACGGTTGGCGCCGGGCAAAGATCATCTTCTGCTGCTGGATTTCCTATGGCATACTGACCGGCATGAGTTATGCCACCCGGCTCATCTGATCTGCGAGTCTCCCGATGTAGCCAGACAGATGACCAGTAATATCGAGGAAGCCGGCTGCCCTGTGGATATTGAAGAAGCGGAGCAAAAGGCCTGCGAGGATGTGATCGCCCAGCGGGAGGAAGCTCTGGCCCAGAAGCTGTCCGAAATGAAAAAGAGGAAGCGAAAACTGGTGGATCCGTTGCAGTTTGAGATGAGCATCCAGGCGGAGGACCTGTCCGGTTATGTGCCGTCCTTCGGCTGGGAAATGGGACCGGCTTCGGACAAGCAGCGCAGCGCCCTGGAAAAGCTGGGTATTTTTCCGGATGAGATTGACAATGCCGGCAAGGCGGCCATGCTGTTGGACAAACTGGACAAGCGCCGGCTTGCCGGTCTGACCACACCGAAGCAGATCCGGTTCCTGGAAAGCCGGGGATTCCGTCATGTGGGTACCTGGCAGTTCGACTCTGCCAAACGTCTGATCGACAGGATCGCAGCCAACAGCTGGCATATCCCCAGGGGTATTGAGCCGGCAACTTTTGATCCAAAGGAGGCTTAATCAGTGGAACGTGACATTGATCTGCTCACATTGCTGCCATACATTCATCCCGCCGAATTGTCTTATCAGGAGTGGGTCAATGTGGGGATGGCTCTGAAAGAGGCTGGTTATACGGCTTCCGACTGGGATGACTGGAGCAGAAATGATTCCCGGTACCATCCCGGTGAATGTGAACGAAAATGGGATACCTTCCAGGGAGCTGCTACACCCATCACAGGCGGCACACTGGTCCAGATGGCCAAAGACCGTGGGTGGCGGGCCAGTTTTGATGACGGCCCCGGCTATGAGCTGGGGTGGGATTCCATCATCGGCAGCAAGGACGGCGTTCTGGTGGACACCGGCTGGCTGGAAGGGAAGGAAGTCCATGAGCCCGAGAACTGGGATCCCGTTAAGGATCTGACAAAGTACCTGGAGACGTTGTTCGAAGCTTCGGAAAATGTCGGCTATGTCACAGAGAGCTGGGAGCGGGATGGAAGATATCTGCCCTCCAAAGGCCATTGCGACCGCAGCGCCGGTGAGCTGATCGAGCAGCTGCACAAGTACGGCAGCGTTCAGGACGTATTTGGAGACTATAATCCGGAGGTCGGCGCCTGGATCCGGTTCAACCCTCTGGACGGAAAAGGCGTCAAAAATGAAAACGTAACGGAATACCGCTATGCTCTGGTGGAGTCGGACTGCATGGAGCTGGAAAAGCAGCACGCTATGATCCGGGAACTGGAGCTGCCGGTGGCCTGTCTGGTATATTCAGGCGGCAAGTCCATCCACGCTATCGTCAGGATCGAAGCCGGCAACTATGACGAATACCGCAAGCGGGTGGATTATCTGTATGGTGTCCTGAAAAAGAACGGCCTGCAGGTGGATATCCAGAATAAAAACCCATCCAGACTCAGCCGGATGCCCGGTGTTATGCGAGGGGGACACAAGCAGTTCCTGATGGGTACAAATCTGGGCAAAGCCAGTTTCAGAGAGTGGCAGGAGTGGATCGAAGCGGCGACGGACGATCTTCCAAATCCGGAGTCTCTATCAGAGGTGTGGGAGGATCTTCCGGATCTGGCGCCGCCTCTGATCGAGGGAGTCCTGCGGCAGGGACACAAAATGCTGATCGCAGGACCGTCGAAAGCCGGCAAATCCTACGGCCTGATCGAGCTGTGCTGCGCCATAGCGGAGGGAAAAACCTGGCTTGGCTGGCAGTGTACCCAGGGGCGGGTCCTGTATGTCAATCTGGAACTGGACCGGGCCAGCTGTCTGCACCGCTTCAGGGATATTTATACCGCAATGGGGTGGAAGCCGGACAACATCCGAAATCTGGACATTTGGAATCTGCGCGGCAAGTCCGTCCCCATGGACAAGCTGGCGCCGAAGCTGATCCGCAGAGCAGCAAAAAAGAACTATATCGCCATCATCATCGACCCAATCTACAAGATCATCACAGGCGACGAAAACAGCGCCGACCAGATGGCGCAGTTCTGCAATCAGTTTGACCTGGTGTGTACGGAGCTGGGGTGCGCGGTGATCTACTGTCATCATCACTCCAAAGGTTCTCAGGGCCAGAAGCGGAGCATGGACCGGGCATCAGGATCCGGCGTCTTTGCCCGTGACCCGGATGCTCTGCTGGATTTGATCGAGCTGGAAGTCACAGACGGCGTCCGCAAGTCTGAGATTGACAAGGAAAAAATCAAGCTGTGCTGCGGGTATCTGGACAGAAACGCCATGAACTGGCGGGACGAGGTGTCCCAGGACGATGCCTGCGTAGCTCACAAGATGCTGGAATACTGCCGGAACCGGCTTTGCCGGGAGGTCAATGAAGAATTGCTCCGGGAAGTATCCGAGGCGGAGAAAGCCGTCCAGAGCCGCACAGCGTGGCGCGTAGAGGGCACCCTCCGAGAGTTCCCGAAGTTCCTGCCGAAGTATCTGTGGTTTGATTACCCCAGGCACCGCATGGACGAGCTGGGCGTGCTGAAGGATCTGGAAGCCGACGGAGAAGCGCCGCCCTGGCAGCGGGCTTCCGGCAAGGCGAAGAAGAACGCGGAGAAGAAGGCGGCAGGAAAGAAACAGCAGTTTGAGGACGCGGTTGCAAACTGCAATGCAGGGGAACCTCCGACGGTCAATGACCTGGTGGAGTGGTTCTCCGATACGGGCACCGAAGTTGCAAAACGAACAGTTCAAAGTTGGGTCAAAAAGTTCGGATTTTACATCGATAAGAATAACGGCAAAGTGTATCGACAGCCCTGCGGAGAAGAAAAAGCATAACGGAAAAATCCATAAAAACATGGTTCGTTCGCGCACGCAAAATCCATAAAAACATGGTTCGTTCGCGCACGCAAAATCCATAAAAACATGGTTCGTTCGCGCACGCAAAAAACCTTACCCCCTAAAGGGGGTAACCTAAAGGTTTTCGCTTACGCTACGTCACGCTCGGACGGTAGGAAACCAGCCTGAGGGCTGCTGGTTTCCCCTACCGAGCATAACGTGACAATGGGAATTTTCAAAAATGTTGAAAAAGTTAGGAGTTTACCTGATGTTCAATTTGCAGTTTTTTATGCCGATGATCCCGCCTACCACTACGTTTCAGGCGAAAGAGCTGGCAGTGGTGAAAGGCAGAGCGGTCCTTCACGATTCCCAACAGCTGATCGCGGTGAAGACGAAGCTCCGGGGACATCTTTACAAGTACGTTCCGGCTGAGCCTATTGATGGTCCGGTGCGGATCATGGTCAAGTGGTGTTATCCGGTAACCGGTAAGCACCAGGACGGAGAGTGGAAGATCACGAAGCCCGACACTGACAACTTGCAGAAGGCACTGCTGGACAGCATGACAAAGCTGGGCTTCTGGAAGGATGACGCTCAGGTTGCAAGCCAGGTTGTGGAGAAGTTCTGGAGCAGCGTGCCGGGTATTTTCGTGTACATCACCCAGTTGGAAGGAGGCAGCGCATGACACCGGAAGAACTGGAAGATCTGGCCTACCAGGGAGCGCCCATGCCGGATCTGAGATCACAGGCGGACGTGCTGCTGTTTCAGTCCTTCCGCAATCTCTACGATTTTGCGAAGCGCGTGCGGATGGCTCCGGAGCAGGGCAGGCGGGAAAAGGCTCAAATCGTAGAAGCGCACCGCGTCAACAAATTCTTGGAGGAGTTACAGGAAAGCACCAGTGATATGTGGGGAAGGATCGAGATCGCTGCCACGGCTTACCGGAAATCTCCCTCTGTTGAGACTGCGGACGAATTGATGCGGGCGATCTTCAGGACGGAAAGGAAGGAACAAACATGAGCTATCCCGATCCCTGCAATGTCTGCACGAAAGCGAGGTGCGTCACCAACGGTTGCGTGGATTGGCGGATCCGCTACCTGTTCCGCCAGAAGCAGATCAACCTGTATGCCCGGAAGCTCCTGCAGGGCGGCAGTCACAAAACCGGAGAAGCGTTCCGGTATGAACACCCGGACATCATCCGCCGGTATCTGAAGAATGGCCCGTGCAGGGGCTGCAACGCGGAAGCGGTTTGTGATACTCCATGCCCCGCATACTGGCGGTGGTGGGATGAGAAAATGGAAGAGTTCAGGGGGAGGCTGGGCAAATGCTGACCTACAGAAAAGCAGTTGAGCTGCTCCCTCCGGGGGATACCGTATGGTCGCTCACTGAAACTGGCAATATCGAGCCGGCGACGGTGCTTGAAGTCTGTAACGGCTGGCTCGAAACCAATATCGAAATCCTGGACTTTGAGGATCATGGCCGGACCTGGTGGCTGACCAAGGCAGTGGCCACAGAGAATTCTGAGCAAATTACATGAAAGGAAAAGGTAACTGACTGTGGATAACAAGATTACTGGAATCGACCATGAAAAACTGCAGTACATCCAGGAGGAGATTTGATGGCCAGTAAGAGGAAAACCAATCCCATGCAGCGCTCGGATATTCCCTACGCGGAGCGGCTGCGGATGAATAAGCTGGCCGGGATCGCGGCGCACCGGGATGATGCGCATCTGACGGAGCTGAAGATCGCGCTGGTTTCGCTGAATGAAAGCGAGGGACTGGGGTATGTCCGGCTGAGTCGGTTTGCCCAGGTGCAGCAGAAGAACCGGGACAAGTATTATTCAGACCCGGAGTATATGTCCGAAAAACTGGATCAGGCGGTGCGGCAGCTGGGGTTTGTCGTCGAGGACGGCAGACTGATCTGTGCTGTGGACGATGACGGCAGGATCGTTCCAACGAAGAATTTGGAGGTCTGATACATGAACATGGAAGCAATTTTCGTTCTCACCTATGTGGGAGTGATCGTCGTGACTACCGCGCTGGCGGGGCTGGGGTACCTGATCCATACCCGAAGCGGCTGGAAGCAGGTGAAGCGGTGGGCGGCGCTGGCGGGAAGGACGGCAGCGCAGGTGGCGCTGCTGTGGTTCTGCGGAATGGGTGTGGCATTCAGTCTTGCGATGCTGTACCGGATCTTTGCCCGGCCGGCGGAGCTGACTGTGCTGGCGGCGGTGGTATCCTACATCACCGGCATGGCCGCGGCGATCGGATTGTGGTTCGCTGCCTGGCGTGGTATGGAAGCAGGGAAGGAGGATGCAGATGGCAAAGCCCTGGGAAAATAATTCCGGTCTGCCGGATCCAACGGCGTACAGAGCGACCCGGCCGATCTCTGAGGAGGAACAGCGGGCCTCTGAGCTGGTGAAGGTCCTGAAGTACATCATCCGTCTGGCAGGCTTTGAACTGATCAACCGTATGGAGTTCCGGGATCGCCGGAGCGGAAGGACTTACAGGTGATATCATGAGTAGCCCCAGATATCGTTGGTGGGGATTTGCGCGCCGGATGATCCGGGATTATAAGTCGCTGAAGGCGGAGTATGAAGATCTGCACATCCAGAATGTTTCAGCTGATACCTCCGGAATGCCAAAAGGCGGGGGCAACGGCAGAATGGTGGAAAATCTCGCCCTGCGCCAACTGCCGGCTGACGATCAGAAAGTTTATGATGCGGTGAACAGAGCGGTGGAGATCACGCAGCTGCTCCCTGATGGCGATTTGAAGATAGCTCTGATCCGCTTTGTATACTGGGGGCAGGGGCACCGCAGAGTGGAAGATGCACCGCTGGTTTTGCCGATATCCCGAAGGACGGCAATTCGCTGGCATGGAGACTTTGTAAGACTGGTGGGAAAATGCTATGGCTTCGAAGTTGGCACCTACGAGCCAAAAATCTGTGATACAATGGTAAAGTGAAATTAGTGACGAGAGCCTTGGACGCAAGTCCCGGGCTCTTTTTTATGCACAGAAACGGAGAGGTGGTGGAGTGGCATTAACGGAAAAGCAGGCGCGGTTCGTTGCGGAATATCTGGTGGATCTGAATGCCACGCAGGCCGCCATCAGAGCCGGGTACAGCGAGAAAACTGCGTACAGCATAGGTCAGCGGCTGTTGAAGAATGTTGAGATCCAGAAGGCGACGCAGAAAGCCATGGAAGACAGGCAGCATCGAACCGAGATCACCCAGGACATGGTGCTGCAGGAGCTGGCGCGGGTCGCCTTCGCCAACGGCACGGATTTCGCCAGGATCGTCAGCACACCAACTCCGACAACGGTGGTAGACGACGAAGGATATACCCAGCAGGTCATGCAGCCGGTCCAGCGTGTGGAACTGATCGATACCGAGCGGGTGGATCCTGAGAAGCGGGCGGCCATTGCCGGCATCAAAGAGGGTAAGTTCGGCATTGAGATCAAGAGCTACGACAAGGTCAGGGCCCTGGAGCTGCTGGGACAGCACCTGGGACTGTTTGATTCCAGAGCGGCCCAAAATCAGGACCGTGAAAACAATCTGCTGGACAGACTCCTGGACGGAACGGAGGAGGAAATGAACACCGATGATCTACCAGAAGTTCAGTAAACGGCAGCTGCTGGCGGCTACCTGGTGGAACCGTCCTGCGTTCAGCAAACGCGATGCGATCATCTGCGACGGGGCGGTCAGATCCGGCAAGACTGTGTGCATGGTGGATGGCTTTTTCCTCTGGGCAATGTGCAGCTTTGACGGTCAGAATTTTGCCCTGTGCGGCAAGACGGTGGAATCTCTCCGGCGCAACATTGTGCTGAATCTGCAGGACTGGCTCGGCGGTGTCCTCTCCATCACGGAAAAGCGGAATGAGAACAAGCTGGTGGTCACCTGTGACGGGAGGACCAACACCTTTTTCCTGTTTGGTGGCCGGGATGAAAGCTCCTATATGCTGATCCAGGGCATCACCCTGGCCGGAGTCCTGATGGATGAGGTAGCGCTGATGCCACGGTCTTTCGTGGAGCAGGCCTGCGCCAGATGCTCGGTGGCGGGGAGCAAGCTGTGGTTCAACTGCAACCCCGCCGGGCCGGAGCATTGGTTCTACAAGGAATGGATATTAAATGCAAAGGGACGCAACGCTCTGCATCTGCACTTCACCATGGAGGACAACCTGAGTCTTGCTGAGGAGATCAAGGCAAGATACCGGGGGATGTTCACTGGCGTGTTCTACCGCCGATATATCCTGGGGGAATGGTGCATAGCAGAGGGTCTGGTGTATGAATTTGACAAGGATCTGCACATCACCGGCGATCTGCCGGACAGCGGCGACTGGTACATCTCCTGCGACTACGGCACCCTGAACCCGTTCTCTGCGGGTCTGTGGTGCGTCAACGGCGGCAGAGCCGTCCGGGTGGCGGAATACTACTACTCCGGCCGGAGCCAAAACCGGCAGATGACCGATGAGGAATATTACGAAAAACTGGAAGAGCTGGCAGGCGACCGGGATATCCACAGCGTTGTGGTGGACCCGTCCGCGGCCAGCTTCATTGCGTGTATCCGGCGGCACGGCCGGTTCTCGGTGCGCAAGGCCCGGAACGATGTGCTGCCGGGCATCCGCCTGACGGCTGCTATGCTGCACGCGGGCGTCATCCGGATCGGCGCCGGCTGCGCGGATGCGATCCGGGAATTCGGACTGTATCACTGGGAAGAAAAGGGTGAGGTCGACAAGCCCATCAAGGAAAACGACCACGCCATGGACGATATCCGCTATTTCTGCGCCACGATCATGCGGCGCAACAGGGAAGCGAGAAAGATTCTGGGAGGGATCTGTGATGAGGAGATTCAAACTCTGGCTGATTGAGCAGTTCCTCCCGGTTTGGCTGAAGAGCGAACTGCTCAGAGAAAATGATCGGCTCCGGGCGGAGCTTC
>JAGAUY010000075.1 GCA_017620525.1 Oscillospiraceae bacterium
GCCAGACGGTAGATTATGCCTAGAAACGCCCATTCTACCGCTGGTCGGTTGTCAAAGAAGGCCCCGCAAGGCTAAAATAAAGCCAGGAGGCGATCATCATGTTTGAAATTGACAAAGCAAAATTCGGTGCCTTCGTGGCGCAGCTCCGAAAAGAAAAGGGCCTGATGCAGAAGGAACTGGCTGAAAAGCTATATGTATCTGATAAGGCAGTCAGCAAGTGGGAGCGAGGTCTCAGCATTCCCGATGTGGCCATTCTTGTTCCGCTGGCAGAGATCCTGGGAGTAACGGTAACGGAACTTTTGGAATGCCGCAGACTTCCCAAGAATGAGCCTATGGACTCCCAGCAGACGGAAGAAATCGTTAAGAAGGTCATTGGCCTTTCCGAAGAGGAACAGCGAAAATACAGGCCTGACAGACTCAAGAAAGGCCTTCAGCTGTTCTTATGCGCTGCTGTTGGGCTACTTGAAATCTGGGTTCTGACGATGCTTGGATATTCTATGGAAGAGATATTCGCATCCCTTGGAACCATGATGATCCTGATGGCAATCTTCGGTCTGTACTTCTGTGTATTTACAAAAGAAAAGCTTCCCAGGTATTATGATGACAACCGGATATCTTCTTTCTCTGATGGTTTCCTGAGAATGAACATGCCCGGTGTCTATTTCAATAACCGCAACTGGCCCTATATCGTTCGGGCAGGACAGCTGTGGGCAATGATTGGATTGGTTGCTTCACCCGCTTGTTTCTTTGTGATGACCAAATTCTTTCCTGCAGTCTGGGACACAGCTGCTGTTTACATCATACTCATTTTGGTGTTAGGTGGCCTTTTTATTCCGATGACCGTCGTTGCCAGAAAATATGAGTATGCGCCTGACAACCCCAGATCTGCTCATGTAAACCGGAAGGACTGGATCTGGATCTGTGGCTGTGTGATTGCAGTTGTGATCTTTGTGGTTATCCTGAGATCCGGCGTGGCTCCTACTGGTTCCGGATTGCAGATGGGATGGGTTGAAAGCAATACCCGTGATCACTGGAGTGCTACATACGCTTTCCATGATGGTTACCAGCAGCGGACGATCAACACAGACGGAGAGCCAACGGTTTTGGAAGTGGAGATCGTGTCCAGCTCTGGTGAAATCGGTATGACGGTTACCGATGAAAACGGAAATGTCATTTATGATCAACAGGGAATCGAGACTACGTCTTTTGAAATTGAGATTTCCGGTAAGGTAGTCATCAAGATTACTGGACAGGATCATAAGGGCAGTTTCTCTTTGAGCTGGTAAAGTCATTGTTTAATTTGTCAAATCAAAATTACAGTATTACCAAGAGTTGAGCAATAACCCTATGCCATGACTAAGATAGCGCCCCAGAGGTACCAGAATACCTTCGGGGCGGATTCTTTTGGTGCGTTCTGTTTATCTTAAGTTTTTGTAAGACAAAAGCCGATTTCTTGAATTGAATCTCTTATTGTGTTATAGTTTCATAAGAAAATGAAGGGAGAATGCCCTATGAAGATTTTGCTTGTTGAAGATGATGTTGCTCTACGGGGAGCCTTGGAAGAGCTTCTGTGCCGGGAAGGATACGACGTTGTCAAGGCCTTTAATGTCAGCTTAGCTCGATCTGCCATGAACTCTGAAGTAGATCTGGTAATGCTGGATGTGGGTCTGCCAGATGGAGATGGTATCTCTCTGTGCCACCAGTGGCGTGACGAAGGTGTACAGACGCCCATCCTGTTTCTGACTGCAAAGGACGAGGAATTGGATGTGGTTCGTGGTCTGGACGCAGGCGGCAATGACTATGTGACGAAACCTTTCCGGATGCAGGAGCTGCTCAGCCGCATTCGTGCATTGCTTCGCAGGAATCAAAAGGATTCTACCGTCAGTCGGAGTGGTATTACTATTGACAAGGCCAAGCTGCAGGCCAGTCAGGATGGGGAAGTGTTGATGCTCACTGTGACGGAATATAAAATCCTTGCCAAACTCATTTCGGAACGTTCCATCATCACCCGGGCAGCGCTGCTCAATGCCCTGTGGGACGTGGACAGCCGGTTTGTGGATGATAATACCTTGTCCGTCCATATCAGCCGCCTGCGGGAAAAGGTTGGCAGCAGCCATATCAAGACCATCAGAGGGGTGGGATATCAATGGGTGGATTGATCATTGCGTGTATTATTCTTGCCATAACCTGCCTCATTCTTCTGATTCAGAAATATCTGCTGAATCACCGTATCCGAAAGTTAGCAGAGCAGGTGGATGGCTTTAATTCCGGTAATGCAGAAATGCTGGATGTTGCCCTGCAGGAAGACCGCCTTGCCCAGCTTCATAACGGAATTGCCGATTTGCAGCTATCTCTGGCACGGGCAAGACAGCTCAATACCGAGGAATGTAATCGCACCAGTCAGCTGACCGCAGATATCTCCCATCAGCTGAAAACGCCATTGACCACACTTCGGCTTTATGCTGAGCTGGATAATGCACCCCATATGGATGCCAGTCTGGAACAGATCCAGAGGATGGAGAATCTGATCCAGGCGCTCCTCAGGCTGGAGCGGCTCTGCGCCGATGGCTATGCATTCAATTTTGCTCCTGCTGATGCTGAAACGATTATACAGGAACAATGGCAGAGTTTGCAGGCAATCTGGCCTGATAAGAAGCTTATCATAGAAGGTTCTGCTCATATTCGTTGTGACGAGAACTGGCTTGGGGAAGCATTTCTGAATCTGTTGAAAAATGCCTGTGAGCATACCCCTGCTGACGGTGTAATCCGGGTGCAGTTGGAGCGGACGGAGGCCGCATTCTTCTGTATCATCGAGGATAATGGCGGAGGTGTAGCTTCTGACGAGCTGCCCAAGCTGTTCCAACGATTCTACCGGGCGCAGCATCAGAGCAAGAATGGTGCCGGCATCGGCCTTGCCATCGTCAAAGAAATCATCCAGCGGCATCACGGCAACATTATTGCGGAGAATGGCAAGCATGGCCTGAGAATGACCATCTCCATGCCCATGCTGGACCGCAACCTTACGAATTCGTAAGGTAAACGTAAGATAAAAGAAAGATTCGCCTGTTATGATAGACCCATAAGGAGGTAATTACCATGGAAATTTTGAAAGCAACCAACCTCAGTAAGATCTATCAGACAGGCGAATCTGCCGTTTATGCCCTGAACGATGTAACTCTTGGCATTGAAGAAGGCAGCTTCGTTGCCATTACCGGCCCCAGTGGCAGCGGTAAATCTACCTTGCTGCATCTGCTCAGCGGTCTGGACAAGCCTACCCACGGCACCGTGACCTACTGGGACAAGGATCTGTACAAGTACAACGATAATCAGCTTTCCGTCCTGCGCCGGCGCCGCTTTGGATTCGTGTTCCAGAGCTATAATCTGGTGAAGGAACTGACAGGCTATGAAAATATGCTCCTACCTGTGATGCTGGATGGAAAGAAGCCTGACGAGGCATACCTGAACCGTATCATTGAGATCCTGGGTATTGGTGATCGACTATCCCATCTGCCCGGTGCCATGTCCGGAGGTCAGCAGCAGAGATTCTCTATCGCCAGAGCACTGGCGAATAAGCCTGCGGTGTTGTTCGCCGACGAGCCTACCGGTAATCTGGACGGCAAGGCGGGCAGGGAAGTGTTGACGCTGCTTCGCACGGTCAGCCATGAGCTGGGTATCACCCTGGTACTGGTAACCCACGACATGAAGGTGGCAGAGCAGGCGGACCGGATCATCCAGCTATCTGATGGTCAAATTGCCGCTGATAGTGGGGTGAGCTTATGAAAAAGCTGACCTTTTCGACTATGGCTGCCGCCCGGCTTCGAGCCAACAAACGGCAGTATGTGAGTTTGGTGCTGGGGATTTTTCTGTCCATTTTCCTCATTAGTACCCTTGTTCTGAGTGTCTACGGAATCTATCAGGCGGAGCTTCAGAAACGGTATAACAAGGTGGGCTATCTGGACTTTGTGGTGCAGGATAACGACGGCATTACCGAGGAAGAAATCCGTTCCTTTGATGAATTTGACCGCTTTGGTCACGCCTATATTTCCGGCATCGTCACCGACCGGAATGTATATGTAGGCTATTACGACGAAGTTGGCCTTTCCCTGATGAATCTGATGCCTATTGAAGGCCGTCTGCCGGAATTTGCCGGGGAGATCGCTGTGGAAAAATCCGCCATGGATATTCTGGAAGTGGATTGGCAAATCGGAGAGAGTGTGGAGCTTGCTATTACCCCAGTGGATGGTGTGGAGGAAAACCGCGTATTTGCGGTTGTGGGGTTCCTGCCGGAACGGTCGGAAAACTTAAATGTAATTGACCACAACGGTCTGAATCAGTTTCCCGCCATACTGACCAGCTCTCAGGAGGCCGCCTTTGCGGTGGGACGTCTGGGTACCCATTATCTGATGGGCCTTGCGGGGCATGCCACACTGAGGCAGGCCATTGGGGCCTTCTGGGATGCTTTTCATGCACACAAAATTGAAGCAAGTGCCATCAATAGCTTTTATGGTCTGACCATCACCGGCGAACAGCAGATGTTTTATGGTGTCGGCACGTTTCTGGATGCAGACCGGGAGATGTTCACTCTGATGCTGATCGCCTGTGTTCTGGCGGGTTCTCTGATTCTCAGTTGTGGCATCGGTATTTCCGGTGCCATGGAGGGAGTTCTTTCCAAGCGGCGTGAGGAAATCGGTGTTCTCAGGGCCTTGGGTGCCACCAGACGTCAGATTCGGCGGATGTTTGGCCGGGAGAATCTGATCCTTGCCCTTATTTTGTCTCCTCTTTCCATTTTGATCAGCATTGGCGCAGTGTGGGTGTTGTCATTGCTTCTGCCCGACAGCCTGAAATTTGCGATGAACCTGTGGCTGCTTCTTCCCATTGCCCTGTTCAGCGTGATCGTCATTCTGATCTCCGGCTATTTGCCTCTGGTGCGGGCATCCAAGTTGATGCCTATGAGCGTCATCCGGGATACAGCAATGCTACGGCGAAGCAAGGGTGTAAAATCCAAAAAAGAATTCTCTCCGACCCGGCTGATGGCCTCACGTCAGGTCCGCTTCAATCCTACCCGGCAACTGGGCGCGGCACTGCTAATCGCCTTTATGCTGCTGGGGTCCGGTATGCTGGGGGCGCTGGTCTATACCTATTCGGATGTAACCTGGCAGGATCAGAATGCCTTTGCCGTGAACCGTTCCTATGGCAGTATGTCCAAACAGGGTGTGAATGTCTTTGACAAGGTGGGTCTGAGCAGGCAGAGCATCCAGCAGATCAAGACCCTTGACCATGTAAAATCCATCTTGATCGACCGGGAAATGGATATCATCGTCCAGCTGGACAAGGTGCCCAGCTACGCCAAGCTACTGGGCAGGACGGATCAGCTGGGAATGCTGGACGATGCCATGTTTGCTGAAGCCCTGGAAGGCCGGACGGACAGAGACTTTTATGAGGGGCTTCGCGAGCAATATCAGGAAGACTACCGGCAGATGCGTAAAACTTACGGCTTTGAGGGGGAAGCTTTCCAGATGTCCATTATGACAATGGACTTAAATAAAGAAAACGTCCGAGTTTTGGAAGAACACTTGACAGAAGGCACCATCAATATAGATGCCATCAATGCAGGCACACAGGTTCTGGTGCTGGCACCGGAAGTATGGGGTTTGAACGATGAAAACGGCGGCGCTACGACCTTTTCACAGGATTCTATTCTGTTCGATGAATATGTAAAGGACGGAGCGGTTTTGATAGCGGAAAACGATGCATTCCATGTAGGCCAGAACCTACCTTTGACCCAGCTTTACAGCGAGGACGAGGAATTCACCACTATCTTCAGGGAGGATGCTCTGGTGCAGGTCTGCGGCATTGTGGACAGTCTTGGGGACATGCCCTACAGCAGCTGGGGAAAATGTGTCCTCATTACCACCGAGCAGGGCCTGGAAAGCATGGGCCTGCGGATGGAGGGACTGAAATACGTGGAAATCTATCTGGACGGAGAGATTTCCATAGAAGAAGAGGAACGGCTGGAGCGGCAGCTGGATGCCATTGCCCGCCGCAGCGAGGGGTATTCGGTGTATAACTGGGCGGAAAACTACCGGGAGCGGCTCCAGGCACGGCAGCAGGAAATGATCCTCTATGCATCCGTGGTGACGGTGTTCTTTGCTGTGGCGGTGGGCATGATCGTGTCCTCTGTGACACGGCAGTTAAACAGCGAGGGCCGGACCATTGGTATGCTCCGGGCGGTTGGTGCTGACGAGCGTGCAATTCTCGGCTGCTACAGCGGACAGCTGAATGCCAGTATCATCGGTAGCCTTGTCATCAGCTATGGTTTGCTGGGGCTGTTCTGCCTGGTCTTTTTAATCAATGGATTACGATACCATTACACGATGTCAAGCCGGGATTTCATAATTTGCGTGATTATCGGCATTATTATCTGTATCATGGCCTTCCTCTGCTATGTGATCTGTAAATTCCTGCTTCGGTTCCGTATCCGGGAAATCGTGAACAAGTCCATCATCGACAACATCAGGGAGCTGTAATTATGAAAAGACTAATTTGTATTCTTTTGACTATGCTGCTGATGCTGTCCATGAGTGTGACGGCCTTTGCGGCAGAATTTGAAATTGACGAACATTTTACTATGGATGGCATGAGCTGTTCCTGGTACCAGGGCTATGGCCCCACCATCAAGAATCATACCATGACCCTTTGCTTGCCCATCCGGGCAGAATCCTGTAGTGGTGATATCACTGTATCCATCGCACTGGATGACCCTAATGTGTTCCTGCTTACCGCAGATCCGAAAGAAGTAACCGTGTCGCCCAGAGACGGCATCTACCCTGTGAAGCTTACTCTGGCTCTTGAACGCTATCGCCGCAATGGTGATTTCCCCGCAACTATCACAATCAAGGGTACTGACGAAGCTGGTAAGGAGATTCTGGAGACCATTCCCTATGTGATCCGCATCCGGGATGGATACGGCAGTCATGAAACCATGGAGCCTGTTATCACCGATGTGGTTGGAAGCTTGGATGTGGGTACAGAGGGCAGCCTGAGCCTGACTATCACGAACCCCACAACCACCCAGTCCATCATGGACGGCGAGATCACCGTGACGGATTCCACCGGCGAGATCCTCATGTCTGGTTCCAACCGTTTTTCTGTTCTGGAGATCCTTCCTGGCAAATCCGAGGCAGTGTCCATTCCCATGACCGTTAAGGGGAATGCATCCATCAGCCAGCATACCCTGGAAGTGAAGCTCAGCTACAAGCGCCTCGGCAAGGCGGCTGAATGGAAAGAAAGCTTCACAGTGCCAGTGACCCAGGCTATTCGTCTGGAACAGGGAGGCGTGCAGCTGCCCACGGCCATTGCCGGAGAACTGGGCAACATGACCCTGCCACTGATGAACATGGGCAAGGGTGAACTTCAAAACGTGCTGGTGAAACTTGAAATGGATGGTGTGCTGGATGCCCAGAGTGTGCTGGTCGGTACTATGGCTGCCGGAGAAACCAAGCAGGCCAAGCTGACCTTCACTCCGAAACTGGATTCCGTAGGTACTCATTCTGGCACGGTGATCATCAACTGTGAGGATGCCTATGGCAATGCTCTTTCTGAGACTCTCGAAGTTACTCTACAAGTGGATGAACCCATTCCTGAGGTGGAACAGCGGCAGGAGGAAGAGAAGGAGAAAATGAGTCCTGGTGCGATCGTTTTGATCATCCTATGCGTCGTGATGGCAGCAGGCCTTGTTACTCAGGGCACCATCCTAACCAATAAGATTCATAAACTTGAAGAGGAACGGCTGTAAGGCATTGAATCCCTGGTACTCAATCAGAGTATCAGGGATTTATTATTAAACTTTTATGAATGCTATTGATTTTTCCTGTCTATTTGTGTAGACTGTGAATAGACTACTGCAGTAGACTGGAGGGGTAAATATGAGTGTTCCAAAGATCCATGAAGGTGAGTATCGGTTTTGCCTCATTATGTGGGAGCATCAGCCTATAAAGGCAGTTGACCTTGCGAAACTGTGCCTGGAGAAACTGGCATGGAAGCGGACCACCACCTATACAATCATCAAGAGATTGGGCGAACGGGGAGTCCTGAAGCTGGAAAACGGTGTTGTTACTGCGCTTATTTCCAAGGAAGAAGCAGAAGCTGCTGAGATTGAGACTTTTGTGGAGTCTAAGTTCGGTGGCAGCTTGCCGGCATTCGTGGCTGCATTTACCAAACATCAGGATATGTCTGAGAAAGACCTGGATGAGGTGCAGCGGATGATTGATCGAATCCGGAAGGGAGGAGGACCGCAATGACCGAACTGTTTTTAGATATCGTCAATATGAGTATCTCAGCGGGATGGCTCGTTCTGGCCGTTCTTGCTCTCAGACTCATTTTGAAGAAGGCGCCCAAGTGGGTGAATGTTTTGCTCTGGGGCATTGTTGCTGTCAGACTGATTTGCCCCTTCTCCATTGAAAGTGCTATGAGTCTGATTCCCAGTAGGGAAACGATCAGCCCAGAAATCATGATGGACTGGACGCCGGAGATCTCTACGGGTATTGAACCGCTGGATCAGGTAGTGAATCCTGTGATCTCCACGTCATTCGCTCCGAATCCCGGTACCAGTGCCAATCCTTTGCAGATCTTGATTCCTGTGGCAGCCAATCTCTGGCTGCTTGGTGTACTGATTCTGCTGGCCTATACCGCCATCAGCTATCTGTCGCTTCGTCTCAAACTCAGAACAGCAGTCATCCTGCGAAACAACATCTTCCAGTGCGAAACTGTCAGTTCTCCCTTTGTTCTTGGAATTCTGAAGCCGAAGATCTATTTACCTTACTCCATGGATGGCAATAATTTGAATCATGTGGTGGCTCATGAGCAGGCCCACATCAAGCGTAAAGATCACTGGTGGAAGCCCTTAGGGTTCCTGTTGCTGAGCATCTACTGGTTCAATCCGTTGATGTGGGTGGCTTATATTCTGCTGTGCCGCGACATTGAGCTTGCCTGTGATGAAAAGGTGATCGCAGAGCTTGGCAACGAACAGAGAGCGGACTACACCCAGGCACTTGTGGTCTGCAGCGTAAACCGTCGTATGATTGCCGCTTGTCCTCTCACTTTTGGTGAGGTAGGCGTTAAGGAACGTGTAAAGTCTGTGATGAACTATAAGAAGCCTGCGTTCTGGATTGTTGTTTTAGCAGTCGCTACTTGCATTATAGTTGCAATTTGTTTCTTAACAAACCCTGCCGCCAAACGTGAATTTCCTATTAACGGACGTAACGTGTCTACCCTTGATACAGAACGAGTTGTAGAGATGATAGCTAAAGCTGAAAAACTGGATGATGGTTCGCAGCTGTGTGTCAATGACGATAACTTTGATCTCATGTTTACCTCCGATTTTGAATGGGCAAACGATGGTGCAATTCGTTTTTTCTATCTGAAGAATCAAGAAACATACAGTGCGCAGCTGCGAATGTTCCATGATGATAATAAATATTTCATCACAGACAGCGATGAATGGGTCGAACAAGAACAGTTTTTCAAGCTGATTCACTATTTGGATGCACTAAAATATATGCCACAAGAGGAAATTCGCAAGTTATCCCCAGATGCTGATGGTTTTTCAGTTTTTATGAGAAACGATGGTGTTCCTGGTGACTACAATCGTGTTCTGAAATACAGCCAGAACGGGGTTGAAGATATAGATGGATGGTATATTCATCTGGAAGTACAACCGTTGCACGAAGTTGAAGGCGGTGCGTATAACGGTTCTGGTGATGAACTGATCCATCTGTTTTATGGAGATCAGGATTTGGTTATGCTTGAAAACAACACCGTAACCAAATGGTTTGATTATCTTGAAAGTCCTTCTAAAATGAATGGTGATCTTTCGCTTGAGATACCAGAGTATCCCGGTGTAACGTTCAAGTACACCAAAGCTCAAATTATTGCTTCCAAACCGTTTGATGATTCTGATTTGTCAGGACACACAATCTTGATTGCCGGTATGCCCATCTGGAACGCCTACTTTACTGATCTTACCGGGGACGGATATTCGGATATTTGCGCCACATATTCCTATGGTTCTGGTATCATCGACAGTCGTATTGTCGTCTGCGACTATGCAAACGGAGCAAACTATGAGCTGTCTGACCGAGGAAATTTCGATTTTAACCTCAGATATAATGAAACTGATGGATACCTTTATGTAGACAAAACGAAATATAATACTGATGAACTGGTTGAATCGGGGCGATTGGTGTTCAAAAATGACTGCCTCCAAGTTGAAGGTTTTTCTTCCAATATAGATGAATCTACCGAAACATGGGACTTGATTCCTATGGTGATGGTGAATGGAACATTGTATCTTGACACTGGCCATGAAAGCACAATAGAAGCAAGGTGTGGTGTTATGGATGGAGAAATCACATCCCAGGTCGATGGAAGCAAACAGCCCACGGTAGACGATCAATCCAATTTTGGAACAGGATATGGTTACCAATACGGAGCAACCGAGGGAACCATTGAAATCTTTATGAATGACAAGTGGTGGATCTTTGCTACCGAAGAAGCACAACAGGTAATCCAATTTCCTGCTACGGAAACTGAATTCAGCGTAAACTTCGCAGGAAATACTTCTTTGCAGCAAGAATTTGATCTGACAGACGACAGACCTTACTGGTGTATTCTCGTAGAGAATCATAGTACAGAGAAGATTTCTACGGAAATTGGTGGAGAGGTTCGTAAGATTGAACCTGGTACTTTTGATAAAATCTTCTCTGATGAAAAAGGAAAGCCAGGATCATATTCGGTCAGCTTTGCAACATCTGGTTCCTCGGGAATGACCGGTAATGCTGTCTGTTACACATATAAGTACAGGATAGAAATTACTGGCAGACTTCACAATGCTGTCAAAGATACAACCTATATTCTTTTAACCAATATAGAAGGGATTACCTTTGAGCAGGCTTGGAAAGCCAGTGGGTTGAGTAGCAACATGGACGACTACTTTGATCCTGCTGATGCTGTGTTTATTGGTATCCGATAATTGCTACAACCTCAAAATTGGCGCAGCTCTCTGTTGAAATAGGAGCTGCGCTTCTTTTTATGAACCTTTTCTTAAGTTTCGCATCAAGGCATTGACAAAAGGTACTACAGACTGTAGTATATAAATACGTACTACAAACTGTCGTACTTGGAGGTTTGCATATGTCTGATTTACGAATGGGTACCGCAGAGGCCCGGTTTGCAGATATTATTTGGGAGAAGGAGCCGGTTACTTCCGGCCAGCTCGCCCAAATCGGTCTGGCAGAATTCAATTGGAAAAGAACCACATCCCACACAGTTCTGAACCGGCTCTGTGACCGCGGGTTGTTTAAGAAGGAAAACGGCGTGGTCACATCCCTAATCTCCCGTGAAGAATACTACGCCCGTCACAGCGAAGCCTATGTTGAGGAGACTTTTGGCGGCTCTTTGCCTGCTTTTCTGGCGGCCTTTGGTACCCGGAAGCAGCTGAGTGATGCTGAAGTAGACGAGCTGAAGAAGCTCATCGAGGGCATGAGGAGGTAATTCCATGAAGGAGATTATGAATTTCTTACCTGAATTACTTCGGATCAATCTTGTAGCCAGCTTTGTTATTCTGATTGTCTTAGCTGCCAGACTGATTTTGAAAAGGGCGCCAAAGGTATTTTCCTATGCCCTTTGGGCTATCGTACTGATCCGGCTATTGATCCCTGTATCCATTCCCAGCCCGGTCAGTGTCATCCCGGATACACCTGCCGCAAGTGGCGCAGTCATTAATTCTGCATTGCCGGAAATCGAGTTTGAAACGCTCTGGGACCAGAAACAGAATTACTATGAATCCCAAAACACCTCTTCCGAGAATGTTCAGGTGTATGTAAGCCGTACTATGGAGCCGATGGTGTATCTTTCTCTTGCGTGGCTGGTCGGTATTGCAGGAATGTTCCTTTACAGCGGTATTTCCTATTTGAAGATCAGAAAGAAGGTCCAAATTGCTGTTCCGCTGCGGGACAATATTTGGATTGCTGATGATATTAAGTCGCCCTTTGTCATTGGCTTCCTCAAACCGAAGATCTATTTACCCAATAATCTGGGTGAGCAGGAGCAGGAGTATATCATCCTTCACGAGCAGCACCACATCCGCCGGCTCGATCATGTCATCAAAACTCTGGCATTTCTGGCACTGACCATTCACTGGTTCAACCCGTTGGTCTGGATTGCATTTGTTCTGGCCTGCAAGGACATGGAGATGAGCTGTGACGAGGCGGTGATCTGCAAGCTGGGCGCAGAAGTTCGGGCGGATTACTCCGCATCCCTCCTTACTCTGGCCACAGGTCACCGGATCATTGCCGGAACGCCTTTGGCATTCGGAGAAGGGGATACCAAGGGAAGAATCAAGAACCTTGCCAAATGGAAGAAGCCTGCAATCTGGGTACTGGTGTTGACAATTATTATCTGTCTGATTCTTGGTGTTTGCCTCCTTACGGATCGTGTCAGCCGCCAAAACCAGCATGTTGGCACCACATTCTACTATGGAAATGTCACGGAGCAGAGTGAGGATCGCATCGTTGTTCTTTGTAACGATGGCACCCAAAGAATATTCTACTATGAGGTTGGAAATGAGGACATTCCGATAGATCTGACCGGTAAGCAGGTCAAGATCCGGGCAAGGCTCCAGGACATCACCGGGAATCTATTTACTACTCAGGTATCGCAGGTTCCTGATATTCGTTTTGATACCCTGGATGAAGCGATCCAGAACGCAATACTGGCTCACCACAGCCATCGGCAGGACCAGGAAATTCTGGATTGCGCCAGCTTCTTTACTTATTCCTCTGAGGGCCGCAGCCCTGCCGGTTCCAGCAAGGTCGACTTGGTAACGGAGTATGGCATCGTCTATCATCAGGGTTACCGTCTTGAAGGCGGCAAGCTGGTGGAGGATGGCGGTTGTAATGTTCCAACTGTGCTGACGTTCCGTGTAGATGACGACGGACAGTATATCCTTGCGGAATACTGGGAGCCTCGGGACGGTAGCTACTACCCTGAGGATATCAAAGCGAAATATCCTGCATTCGTCTGGCCCAATACCCAAAAGAATCTCTTTGAGCAGAAGATAGCGGTATTCAATCAGGCAATGGAAGGTTTCAATGTTGGTTCTGAGGTTATCATCGACCATCTGATCACCGATATCTGTGACCGTGAACGCTGGGCATCTGGATTTGTAGATCTAATGACAATGTGTGAGCTTCAGCGAGAAATCCTTGGATACTACAGTACCAACACACTGGAATACTGTTTTAACCAGTTTGAAAACGGAAATCAGAACGATCTGCGCGGACAGGTAATGGCTTATGTCTGCAGTGATATTCTGGAATCCATGGGACAGAAGCAGATTGAGGGTTGGTCCTGGCAGCGTTCCGGCCAAGATTGGTACGATAACTATTTAGAGCATAATGAGGCTGTTCCCGATGGATATTATGTTCAAGAAATGGGTCGTACATATAAGTACAAGTACGAACTTACTGGGAAAATCCCTGGTTCAAATGAAGATACAACCATTGTTTTTTATGCTGATACAACTGATATCACATTTGAAGATGTTGTGTCAGTACTGGATGGATTTGACAGTGGTGAAAAGGCACTGGATATCTATATAGAAGATCGCGGTGCATTTGCGTCTGATAATAGTTGAAACCTTAATATGGACTTAATCCCCGCCGCATTGCGCTTGCGGCGGGGAAAAGGTATAATATCCCTCATAAGGAGGACGATGATATGTCTGAGTTTTGGAGATATGTCCTGTATGAACTGAAGAACAGCCTTGTTCTGGTTCTTTTGGCCGGTGTATTGGCTGCGGCTGGACTTGCTGTTGCATTCTTCATACATAAAAAGAAGTACAAAGGTCAACGGAAGTTCCCTTGGGGAAAAGTATTCCTCTGGCTGATGTTCCTGGGTTATCTGCTGATCGTGATCTACGCCACGATGCTTAGATGGTCAGGCTTCTTCCATCGGGAATGGAATTTTCATCTTTTCCGGGCCTGGAGAGAAGCGTGGAATAACTACTCAGTCAAGAATTGGGCCAATGTATTGCTGAATGTAGCTATGTTTGGCCCGCTGGGCTTCCTGCTGCCTCTTATGGGGAAGCAGTTCAGAAAGTGGTATGTTACCATTCCTGCAGGATTCGGAACGTCATTGGCCATCGAACTCTTCCAGCTTGCCTTTGGCAGGGGTATCTGCGATGTGGATGACCTGTTCTGCAATGCTCTGGGTGCAGCCATGGGCTACTTTGCGATTATGGCGATTCTTTCTGTATTCAACGAGAGAGGAAAGCGCATGAAAGCTATTTTGGGCTATACAGGATTGACCCTAGTGCCTGTGATTGCGATTGGAAGCATCTTTGTTGCCTACCACACCCAGGAATATGGCAATCTCCCGGAAGCTGCGGCTTATTCCGTGAACCTGGATCACTTGGAATGGAAGCTGGATTGTGATTTGCCTGATTCTGCAGAGAATGCCCCGGTTTACTGTACCCAGACCATGAGCAAAGATGACTGCGATGCCTTTGCGGAAGCACTTATGGGTTGTGAGGCTGATATGGTCAGCTACTATCAGGAGATGGCCTATTACAATTTTCACTTTGAGAACAAGAATGGCATCGTGATGGTATATTACCATGACGGCAGCTATGTGTTTAGCGTATTTGATTTACCATTTGAGATCGGAAACGAGCCAGACCGGAAAAGCGTCGAGAAGGCTTTGGAGGCATATTCAATCGTCGTACCCGAAGCAGCGGAATTTGTGATTGAGGACGATGGAGGATACACATTCACATGTGACAAGTACATCGACGGAGCGGTCATGATGGACGGAACCCTTCGTGTCCGCAATGAGGTGACCGAGCATGACACCCTGCTGTCAATTGAAAACCGTCTGGTTCGGTACACCTATTACAAGGATATTGCGATTATTTCTCCCCAGGAAGCTTATGAGGAACTGAAAGACGGTAACTTTGCCTATGCTGAGGCGTTGAAGCACTATGCTAAGGATTCCGTTACTGTAGTCTCCTGCACACTGGATTATGAAATCGACACCAAGGGATTCTATCAGCCGGTCTATATTTTCGAGATTCTAATCCCCGAAACGGGGAATACTGATTTGGCTATGATCCCTGCAATGAAATAACAATATAGGCAGTTTCCTTATTGGAAGCTGCCTATGTTTTTGGCTATGATACTAATATTTCTTGAGTGCCGTTTTATTTTGCAGTATACTGTAATTGTAACGGAACACCCTTTTTCCAACGCATAAAAGAAAGGCAAGGCGCTCCATGAATACTTTAATTGAACTTTATGACGAACGAGCCATAGAAAATGTTCTGGCCGCTGATATGTTTCGCCCTCAGCGAATTATCTATCTATGCCCAACAGAGGTAGCACAAAGCCGAGAACGTCAAAAACAGATTGGTGATTTCTTCCGCCATCGGGGATGGAATCCCGAATTGATTTTTGTGGAAGCCAGCCTGTATAAGGTGGACCGCATCGTGCGGCAGCTTCTGGCGATCAGTGAGAAGTTCCCTGACTGTGCGATGGATGTTACGGGCGGCAGTGACGCAGAACTCTTTGCCGCAGGTTTGTTCGCTGCACAGGCAAAGGTTTGTGTTTTCACTTACTCCCGGAGAAAGAATCGGTTCTACAATATCTCGGGAGCAGAATTTGCGGAAAATCTGCCCTGCAATATTATGTATTCTGTAAAAGATTTCTTCCTCATGGCAGGCGGCACATTGCTCCCGGGTCGGGTGGATAACGGGATATTAAAGGAGTACTTAGACAATATCGATCCGTTCTTCGACTGTTTCCTGCAATATCGCCGTGACTGGAATAATATCATTACTTACATGCAGAGAGTGTCCCCGTCTGAGTATGGACAGGTTCCTTCTATGTATGTACAGGGAAGCTATACCGTGAAGGGTGAACGGGGCGGAAGGATCTGCGCAAAAGAAGATGCACTAAAGGCATTCCAGCGCATCGGCTTCCTTCGTGATCTCGACATTGTGTCCGGCGAGAAAGTCTCTTTCCGTTTCCGGGATGTCAATACCCGGGCCTGGCTGCGGGATGTTGGTAGTGTTTTGGAGCTTTATGTATATAAAGCCTGCCTGGATGCCAATATCTTCAACGACATTATCAGCAGTGCTGTCGTTCGCTGGGATGAGGTTCTTGGGCATGGCAGTGTTATTAACGAGATCGATGTCATGGCTACCAGAGGAGTTGTACCGCTCTTCATCAGCTGCAAGGTCAGCGATATTAAGACAGAGGCCCTCAATGAGCTTGCTATCCTGCGGGATCGGTTCGGTGGAAAGGGAGCCAAAGCTGCTATCGTCTCAACCGGGCGGTGCAATGCCGCAGCCCGGCACCGTGCCGCGCAGCTTGGAATTGCCGTTATTGATAGGGACGAACTTGAAACCGGCAAACTGGCCTATCGTCTGAAAGTGATTATGAAAGTCGATGATGATGTAGAGTCCTGAAATAGATAGTCAAAACAAGATGAATGGAATAGAAGACCCCGCTGCATTTTGATGTGCAGCGGGGTCTTCATTTGGGTTTGGAAAGAAGAGAGGTAGAAAAGAGGAGAAAGTGCAGCGGCTCACGGCTTCCGCTATCTTTCATGAGTATAGGATAATTCTTGATTGTGACAGAGGAATAACGGAATTAAGAACAATCCTTGGAGAAACCGTGAATTATTTAGAATCTTTCCTGCTGCGATCCATAGTAGATCACATACAGCAGCGCTCCGGGAATGCAGCAAACCAGAGCTTCCTGGACAAAAGAAAATCAGGCAAAAGAAACACGAAAAGGATTCCAGAACCAGCAAATAGTCCAGTGGATCGGCCGAGGGGTCTCCTAAAATAAGCAAAACGACTGTCAGAAAGGTAAATACTACCAAGGAGAGTTCAAAATATAGGCAGAATGCACCGTTCAGTATGATAAGATCATTGTCTATCGGGACGAAAAAGCTGGTATGTGGAAGGTTGTATTCCAGATCATGTATGGCCATCAGGGTTACCAGTACATCTATCTGAATGACGATGGAATCGCCCAGATGGTGTCTGCCGCCGGTTCCAAGGCACCTGAATGGCAGGCCCTGTATCTTAATCCGTAATTCGTAAGAGAATACATAAGGCGTGGCACATCCCATCCGGGGTGTGCCATCCTTTTGTTATAGGTGCTGCACATGGATTGTTAAAAAACGAAATCAATGTTATGATTCTCTTACAAAAATAATGTAACCAACCAATCGTGTTTCCGGTATATATAAGTGTAAGGCCTTATAATACCAACGGAAGGAGAAAACCATGGACGATAAGCAGATCATAGATTTATATTGGGCCCGGTCTGAGAGTGCCATCGCCGAAACTGATAAAAAGTACGGGAAGCTGTACCATCGTATTGCATTCAATATTCTGGCCAATTCCCAGGACAGCGAAGAATGTGTCAGTGATACATATCTGAAGGCATGGAGTGTTATCCCACCGAAGCGTCCAGTAAAGCTGTCCACCTTTTTGGGTAAAATCACCCGGAACCTGGCTTTGAACCGATACGAAAAGTATACAGCAGAGAAGCGGGGCGGCGGAGAAGTACCTGTTGCGTTGGATGAACTCGCAGAATGTGTTCCTGATCCAAACTCTGTTGAGAGTATGATGGATAACCGTATTCTGGTGGATAAGCTTAATGTATTCCTCGAAAGTCTTCCCTCTGAGGCAAGAAAGATCTTTATGCGCCGGTATTGGGAAGTGTGTTCCATCCGGGAGATTGCAGAAATCTACGGCATCAGTGAAAGCAAGGTAAAAGTGTCACTCTTCAGAACAAGAGGAAAACTGAAGATTTTTCTGGAACAGGAGGGTATTGCACTATGAAAGAAAAACGAGTGTTTCACGCTATCGGTAGTGTGAATGACAAGTTCATTGAAGAAATGTATGCACCTAATGAGGCAAAGAAAAAGACCATCGTCCGCCATCCAGCAAAAAAACTGTGGCTGATTGCGGCGATCATCACTGCAATGGTTTTCATGATGGGCTGCGCTATTGTATATGCACTTAAGATGGAGAATCTTTGGATCGCAGATTCCAACGGTGATAAGCTGATTTTTGGTGATGATGGTATGACTATCATCGGTACGGAATCTGTTGACCAGCAAGTGCTTACTCTGGCAGGCCTGAAGGGTACTGCAGGCTATCAGGCAGCCATCGAATGGTATGAATTCAAGCAGGAATACGATCCGGATCATACCGTTTATGCTAAAATCGTCAACGATGGAAAGCTTCCTGAGTTCCCGGATGAGTATGACGGATACAGTCTTTACTCTCAGGAAATGAAGAATGCTCTGGATTCCATCTTGGAGAAGAATGGATTGACCCCCCAGGGCGCCATCCTCAATTTCCGCACTGTCAAGAATATGTGCGAAGCTCTGGGTGTTGACAGAATTCAGACCACAGAAAACAACGTATCCGTGAATGTGGATACCGGCGGATGCTTTGAAAGCGGAAATTTCCATCTGGTACTGAAATTTGATCTCCCAGATGCAGCTGATAACGAAATAGATAATACCTCTGGTACCCTGATGTGGAACCGGAAAGATTGCTTTAGTGAAGACATGGTTACCATCGAGGCAACTGGAGACTGGCAGGAGTGGAATTACACCACCACTTCTGGATATCAGACGCTGATTATCAGGTCCGAATCTGACAGCCGTGGATGGATCGTCTGTGATCGTGGTGAGGCTATCCTGGCACTTCAGATTGAAGCTATCAAGGAACTCTGGAATAATGTTGATGGCAAGACTTGGACAGATAAGCTGTACTTAACCGACCGCCAGATGGAAGAAATTGCAGATGCAGTTGACTTCGGTATTCAGCCCCGTGTCGCAACACAGGAGGATGTGAAGAATCAGCCGCAGGCTTCCGGCGCAGCGACCCAGGATGGTTACACTGTGGAACTGAAATCCGTAGTAACTGATGGCACTGTTGCACACATCACATTAAGAATTACTGCTCCCGAGGGAACCGTTATCAGCCGCACTACTCGGGAAGGTCACGAGAATGAACCGTATCATATCGACACAGCTAACTTTGATAGACTGATCCCCATTGATGGAAAGGTCGGATCTGGCTCCGCAGGCATGAATCCCAAGGAAGATGGCGATGGCCTGGATAACACGCAGGACTTTGTGATTGAAGCAGAAATGTCCATGCTGGATGGTAGCAAGCCCTTTGCTATCGGCTCTACCTGGACGATCAGACTGGAAGACCTGATCCATACCTACTACGACACTGAGCGATATACCGTGGTGGAGGAGCTGCTTGCAGAAGGTGAGTGGATTTTCCTGGTCACCATTGACGAATCCAATGGTGACCAGAGTGAGATTGAGTTTGTTGGAGACCCCATTGTAACCAAGGCGGTAACCGGCTTTAAGGCTGATGGAACTGATGTTTACAATGATGTGACCGTTACTTCTTTCTCCCTGCATGGTATGAGCGCAACGGTGCTTTGCGAAGGTCGTTTTGCGCCGGAGATTACCAATAACGGTGACAGGGCTATCTACGTGGTTATGAAGGATGGCAGCAAGATTCAGCTGTATTCTTCCGGCGGTGCCGTAGGTGTTCAGTATCTGACACCTGAAAAGATAATCGATCTGGAACAGGTGGATCACATTCTTCTTGCAGATGGCACGTCGTTATTTGTACCCCAATAAAACGTAGCAATAGCATATTTTGAGCGGCCTGCTTTCCATTCGAGTGAAGGCAGGCCGCTTTTTTTCATTCTTGACTAAAATATGATAGAATCAAAATATTCAGAGATTTCTCTAACCAAATTCATTTTCTTCCGTGATGATAGACGAAGGACCCTTTACCAAAGACAAGGAGGTGTTTGTATGGACGATAAGAGTATTGGGGATCTGTATTTCAGCTGGAGCAAGAATGCCATTACCCAGACGGATAAAAAATACGGACACGATTGCTATTCCATTGCCTACAACATCCTGACGAACAAAGAAGATGCCGAAGAAAGTGTGAGCGATGCATATATGACTGCGTGGAGCGCAATCCCGCTTCGCCGCCCTTCTGTACGCTCCACATTTTAGGGCAAAATTACCCGCCATATCTCCATTGACTGATGGAGACAGCAAAACGCATCTAAGCGCGGCGGTGGCGAAGTAGCCCTTGTACTGGAAAAGCTGAAAGACTGCGTTGCGGGCATGCAGAATGTGGAAATGGATTATGAGCGAAAAAACAGCCTTATTTCTGCTAAAAATCAGCTGGCGATTTTGCCTTATGACAGTAGTACGATATTTTTTGCGTGCAAAAAGTGATTCTCTGAGGTAGACTGTTCAATAAAAATCGACTGATGGACATTGCCACGTTTGGGTATGTAAAAAGCCGAAAACCCTTGAAAACAAAGGCTTTCGGCGTTGTTTGTGGCGTCGCAAAAGGGACTTGAACCCCCGACCCCACGCTTAGGAGGCGTGTGCTCTATCCAACTGAGCTATTGCGACATGGCTAATTATATGATTAAGCCCGAAGAAACTCGAACTTGAATCCGGTATGAATCTTTTAAGAGGTGAGCGCTGTAACGCCACCTTAGGAGGCGGATGCATTTCATACATTCTACCCAATTTCTGTTCGCCTGTCAAGTAAATGCTGGATTTTTTCGGAGGAGGGGAGTGAGAAAATAAAAATTTCCCCTTTACAGAGTTCGCTCTTTCGGATATAATAAGATGAACTATGTAAATTTGACGAAATGAGAGATTTGTCTATGAATATTGAATTTGATACCTACAAGCAGAAGCTGAATGACTGCCATCCTGCTCTGGAAGGTCTGGCAGAATCGCTGAACCTGGAAGGCCTGAAGAACGAACTGGAGCGCCTGCAGGCAATGCAGGAGGCCCCCGGCTTCTGGGATGACCCCGACAAGAGCCAGAAGATCGTGGTCAAGGCCAAGCAGACCGAGAGCAGAATTGAAAAGTATGAAGCCATGTGCTCCAGTTGGGAAGATCTGATGACCATCTGCGAGATGGCTGCAGAGGAAGATGACGACTCCATGCTCGACGAGCTGAAGGAAGGCTACGAGGCTTTGGTCGCCGCGATGGAAGCCTGCCGTCTGCAGACGCTGCTCACCGGCAAGTATGACAAGAACAACGCTCTGATGAGCTTCCAGGCAGGTGCCGGCGGCACCGAGGCTCAGGACTGGTGCCAGATGCTGTACCGTATGTATACCCGCTGGGCCGAGCGCAGCGGCTTTACCTACAAGATCATGGACTACCAGGAAGGTGATGAAGCCGGTCTGAAGTCCGCCTCCATCATGATCGAGGGTGAGAATGCCTATGGCTTCCTGAAGGGTGAGAATGGTGTCCACCGTCTGGTCCGCGTCTCTCCCTTTGATGCCAATGCCCGACGTCAGACCTCCTTCTCTGCCATTGAAGTCATCCCTGAAATCGAGGATGATTCCGAGGATTTTGAGATCCGTCCCGAGGACTACGAAATGCAGGTCTACCGTTCCTCCGGTGCCGGCGGCCAGAAGGTTAACAAGACATCTTCCGCTGTCCGTCTGATCCACAAGTCCGGCATCGTTGTTTCCTGTCAGACCGAGCGCTCTCAGTTCCAGAACAAGGAGACCTGTCTGCGTATGCTGCGAAGCAAGCTGGTTGAGATCCGTGAGCGTGAACATCTTGCCAACATTGCCGATATCAAGGGGGTTCAGCAGAAGATCGAGTGGGGCAGCCAGATCCGCAACTATGTCTTCATGCCCTATACGTTGGTCAAGGATACCCGTACCGGCTGTGAAACTTCCAATGTCAACGGCGTCATGGACGGCGCACTGGATCCCTTTATTGAGAGCTACCTGAATTGCCTGGCAACCGGCAACTGGGTCCAGAAGTAACTGCGCAGTGCGGCCCAAAGGCGGGAATCCCTGAAAATCGGGAAATAACCACCGCAAACAGCAGAAAATATGCCGAATAGCTCTTGCATTTCGGAAATACTTGTGCTATAATTGGAAGGCTGTTTAAGACTCACAGGTATTGTGAGCGATCTATCCGGTCTGTTTACCGCGAGAAAGCGGAGGGAGGGAAATACATGGAAATCGTTCTGACTGTTCTGGAAGCCATTGCCAGCATTGCTCTGATTGTTGTCGTTCTGCTGCAGTCCGGCAAGGAGGCTGGCCTGTCCGGTGCCATCGCCGGCGGCTCTGACACCTATCTGAGCAAGAACAAGAACAAGGGCCTGGATCAGGTTCTGGCATCTTCCACCAAGTGGATTGCTCTGGTCTGGATCCTGCTGACCCTGTCTCTGAGCCTGGTTTGATCCATAGACAATTGAAACATAAGACCACGGGTTTTTTCCGTGGTCTTTGTCTATTCTCGGGGGATGACTTTTCTTCCAATCTGTGGTAATATACGGAAGGAATTCATAATGATATTCAATTCACAATGAAGCAAAGGAGTATTTGATATGAATGCTGTCAAACTGGCAGGTCTGGAACCTGCTTCCGTATTTGGATTTTTCGAAGAGATTTGTGCGATCCCCCATGGCTCCCGGAATACAAAGGCCATCAGTGACTATCTGGTGTCCTTCGCCAGAGAGCGGGATCTGCGATATATTCAGGACAATGCCAACAATGTGATCATCTTCCAGGACGGAACTGCCGGAATGGAGGACCATGAGCCTGTGATTCTCCAGGGCCACATGGATATGGTCTGCGAAAAGGACGCAAGCTGCCCGCTGGACATGGCTGTGGATGGTCTGGACGTGACCCACGATGGATTCAGTGTCTTTGCCAAGGGCACCACCCTGGGCGGCGATGACGGCATTGCCCTGGCTTATGCCCTGGCGCTGATGGATGATACCACCATTCCCCATCCTCCTCTGGAAGTCATCATCACTGTTGACGAAGAGATCGGTATGCTGGGTGCCAATACCATCGATCTGAGCGGGTTGAAGGGCCGTACTCTGATCAACCTGGACTCAGAAGATGAGGGCATCTTCACCGTCTCCTGTGCCGGCGGCGCCACCGCCACCATCATTCTGCCGGAAGAACGCCGCGCAGTCTATGGCCCCTGCATCCGCCTGGTGGTCGATGGTCTCCAGGGAGGTCATTCCGGTGCGGAGATCCACAAGAACCGCGCCAACGCCAACAAGATCATGGGTGAGTTCATGAGCCGTATCCAGGCGATGATGCCGCTGTGCCTGACCTCCTTCTCCGGCGGTTCCAAGGACAATGCCATTCCCCGTTCCTGCCAGGCCAGCATGGTTGCTATGGGCATCAATCTGGAGCGGATCAACGATATTGCCGAGAAGCTGCAGGCAGAAGTCCGGGAGCAGTATGATGAGCCTGATGCAACGATTCAGGCATTTGACGTGGACGCGCTGGGTGGCAATGCTCTGACCACAGAAGTTACCGCCAAGGTCATTGCACTGCTGTGCACCTGCCCCAACGGTGTGCAGGGCATGAGCGAAGAAATGCCCGGTCTGGTCCAGACCAGTCTGAATCTCGGCATCGCCAAGCTGGGCAATTCCATGTGCCTGACGTTCTCCGTCAGAAGCTCTGTAAACGCTGAGAAGCAGGCGCTGCTGGATAGACTGAAGGAACTGGCTGAGTTCCACGGCGCGTCCTACACCCAGATGGGCGAGTATCCTGCCTGGGAGTACAAGGCCGATTCCAGACTGCGTGAAATCATGGTCGAGACCTACAAACAGATGTTTGGCAAGGATCCTGAGGTTCTGGCTATTCATGCAGGTCTTGAATGCGGTCTGCTGGGCGAGAAGCTGCCCGGCCTGGACTGCGTATCCATCGGACCTCAGATGCATGATATCCACACCAGCCGTGAAAAGCTGGAGATCGCATCCACGGAGCGGACCTGGAGGTTCCTGCTGGAAGTTCTGAAGGCGCTTTAATTGAAAAGAGGAACGCCTCACCGGTTTGCTGCTTGTTCTTGACGCACAAATGTGTGAGGGATATTACCGGAAGGTCCTGTGACCTTCCGGTTTTTGTATAAAGAAAACCACGCGTTAGACGCGTGGTTCAATAAAGCCTATGGCGATAAGTAAAAAACCCTGTTATGATAATTGCGCGGTCCGCCAACTGCACAAAATCATAACAGGGGGGGTACATTCACCATGGGGATGAATGACATCAATAGTTTATCACATACAAAATGGAATTGCAAATTCCACATCGTCTTTGCGCCGAAATATCGGCGCAAAGTATTTTACCGGGAGAAAAGAGCCGCGATAGGAAAAATACTGCGGCAGTTATGTGAATGGAAAGGGATCAACATAATAGCAGCA
>JAGAUY010000076.1 GCA_017620525.1 Oscillospiraceae bacterium
CTACACCCGTCCCGAAGAAGTCGAAGAGTTCGTGACCAAGACCGGCTGCGACTCCCTGGCTATCGCCATCGGCACTTCCCACGGCGCTTACAAGTTCACTCCCGAGCAGTGCACCGTAAACGAGCAGGGCATCCTGGTTCCCCCCGCTCTGCGTTTTGACGTTCTGGAAGAAGTCACCAAGCGTCTGCCCGGCTTCCCCATCGTCCTGCACGGTTCTTCCTCTGTTCCTCAGGAATATGTTGCCATGGTTAATGCCAACGGCGGCAAGATGCCCAACGCCATCGGTGTTCCCGAAGAGCAGCTGCGCAAGGCTGCAGCTCTGTCTGTGTGCAAGATCAACATCGACTCCGACCTGCGTCTGGCAATGACCGGTACCGTTCGTAAGTACTTCAACGAGCATCCCGAGCATTTCGACCCCCGTCAGTACCTGAAGCCCGCCCGTGCCAACATCAAGGAAGTTGTCCGCCACAAGCTGATCAACGTCCTGGGCTGCGCCGGCAAGGCATAAGCAATCATCCCCGCATACATAATCAGGACTCCCGTTTTTCGGGAGTCCTTTTTATTTTGCAATTGAGATGGGGAGATCTTTGTGCTATACTAAATAAAATATGCGCAAATCCCGGCAGGAGGAGGTAGACATTATGCTGTGTCCCAGATGCGGTGCGGAGCTGTACCCCGGTATGAGCTCATGTCCGGAATGCGGAAGCGCGGCTTGCGGCAATGCCTGCAGGACTGCCAGTATCACAGTCAGCGGGCGGGAAGCCAGGCAGGGTGCGTTTAAGACCCTGAATATGCCTCAGCTTTCGGCGCCTTTGCGGTTCCGTGTAAAACCCGGCACCAAAAACGGCACTCAGATTATGGTCAACAATGCAGTTTTTGCTAACCCGGACGGCGGCACGATGCTGATTCCTGTGCGGGTCACGGTCTATGTCCGCAGAAGTCCTGCAGCGCTGGTATTGCCGCTGCTGCTTTTGCTGCTGTGCACGTCGTTTGTTCTGGGCGGATGGAAAATCGCCGAAGCGCTGATGGATGACGGAGAACCACAGACACAGATTCAGTATCAACCTACTCAGCCGAACCTGCCGGTCCTGCCTGCACAGACGGAGCCGGTGCAGATCCCTCAGACACTTCCGCCGGTTGTGCTCCAGCCGGAGCCTACGTCTGCGGAGCCTGTGCAGACGGAACCTGCTCCAATTCAGCCGGGTAATGAAGCGGATTCTCCGATCCCGCATTATGAGATTCGTCCGCTGCTGCATCAGCTGGACGAGGATCTGATGACCAATCTGGAGGCCATCTATCAGGCTGCGATGAACTTTGAACCCTGGGTGGATATCCCGTGCGAAATGACTGCCCAGGAACTGAATTATCTGACATCGCTGATGCATACGGAGTTTCCGGAACTGATGCAGCTGGATAATACGGTCTCCACTTCGTACCACTATGATCAGACCACCGGCTATGTTACCAGTTACGAACTGCCCTTCGTGATGACGCAGGATGAGTATGAACAGCAATATCAGGAATGCATGGGGGTCATTGACCGGATCGTTGCCGATACCCAGGGGATGAGTGTCTGGGAGAAGGAACGCTATGCTTTTGACTACATTACCGACACCTGTACCTATGATAAGGTAATGGCGCAGACCAACAACCCCTATGGCACACTGATTAACCGGCGGGCGAAATGCGACGGCATCAGCCTGGCGATGAAATGGATCATGGAGGAGATGGGCATCACCTGTATGTGCATCACCGGTGATCCGACGGTGACGGAACTGGGCCATGCATGGAATCTGGTCCAGCTGGACGGAGCGTACTATAACGTTGATGTGACAATGGATGTGCGCCAGGATGGCGACGAGTGCCCCAGGCTGTACTGCGCGCTGAATGTTGCCGATGAGATCGTCATTCAGTCCTACATCCTCAGCCCGGTGTACCGGGAACTGCTGACGCTGCCGACGGTGACGACCATGGAGAAGAGCTACCATGTGCTCAACGGCAGTTATGTGGAAGCCGGCAGCGACTGGCGCAGCATGGCCATCGAGTTCTTCATGGACAGCTATGAGACCGGGGAAGGCCAGCTGATGCAGTTTGAGAGCCGGACGGATTACGAGACCTGCCTGGCACAGATCAATGACTGCGTCAATGAAGCTGCCTACCAGGCGGGATTGGGCGGTTATTCCAGACCCGGATGGCATAACGACGAGTTCTGCGTGATCTATTTTGTTGTGGAGCGAAGCTGATTTTCCGGATTCCCTCTTGTAAGTTGGGAGAATCTGTGGTAAACTGAATCGATATGTTTGAAATATTCCCATTTCGGGAGGCTGTTATGTATTTCCGCATAACGACATAGCTTCCTGGAAATCATGGCTTATTTTACTGAGATACTTTGGAGGGAACACCATGTCCACATTAATTGAAGAAATCAGCCGCCGCCGGACCTTCGCGATCATCTCCCACCCCGACGCCGGTAAAACCACCCTGACTGAAAAATTCCTGCTCTACGGCGGCGCTATTGCTCAGGCCGGCGTCGTCAAGGGCAAGAAGAATTCCCGTGCCGCCACTTCCGACTGGATGGAGATCGAAAAGCAGCGCGGTATTTCGGTTACGTCTTCTGTCATGCAGTTCCAGTACGGCGGATTCTGCATCAACATTCTGGATACCCCCGGTCACCAGGATTTCTCTGAGGATACCTACCGTACCTTGATGGCGGCTGACTCCGCGGTCATGGTTATCGACGGCGCCAAGGGCGTCGAGCCCCAGACCCGGAAGCTCTTCAAGGTCTGCGCCATGCGCCACATCCCCATCTTCACCTTCATCAACAAGATGGACCGTGAGACGAAGGATCCTTTTGACCTGCTGGATGAGGTGGAGCGGGAGCTGGGCATTGAGACCTACGCCATGAACTGGCCCATTGGCTGCGGCAAGGACTTCCAGGGTGTCTATGACCGGGAGAAGGCGGAACTGCTGTTCTTCTCCGGCATCAACGGCAGAGCCAAGGCTGATAAGATGGAGATCGATCTGTACGATCCTCAGGTCGCCCAGCTGCTGGATTCCGAGACGAAGCATCAGCAGCTGATCGACGATGTGGAATTGCTGAGCGCCGGCCGTGAAATGGATTTGGAGGCTGTCCGTAATGGTCAGCTGAGTCCTGTGTTCTTCGGCTCCGCACTGACCAATTTTGGCATTGAGCCCTTCCTGGAGGCTTTCCTGAAGCTGACCCCGCCCCCGCTGGCCAGAACCGCCGACTGCGGCACCATTGACACTTTCAACCCTGATTTCTCTGCCTTTGTCTTCAAGATCCAGGCAAACATGAACAAGGCTCATCGCGACCGCCTGGCCTTTATGCGCATCTGCTCCGGTAAATTCCAGAGAGACACCGAATACTACCATGTCCAGGGCAACAAGAAAATGCGCCTGTCCCAGCCCCAGCAGCTGATGGCCGCGGAGCGTGAAATCGTTGAAGAAGCCTATGCAGGCGACGTCATCGGTGTTTTCGACCCCGGCATCTTCTCCATTGGTGATACCATCACCGTTCCCGGAAAGAAGTTCGCCTATTCCGGCATCCCCACCTTTGCTCCCGAGCATTTCTGCCGCGTGTCTGCCAAGGACTCCATGAAGCGCAAGCAGTTTGTCAAGGGCACTGAGCAGATCGCCCAGGAGGGCGCCATCCAGATCTTCAAGGTCCCCAATTCCGGTATGGAGGAAGTGATCGTCGGCGTTGTGGGCGTCCTGCAGCTGGAAGTATTCCAGTACCGCATGAAGAATGAGTACGGTGTGGACCTGCGGATGGAGCATCTGCCCTATGAGGAGATCCGCCTGATCGACAGCTACCCCGGCGATTTGTCCGATCTGAATCTGGGCAGTGACGCAGAGCTCCTGGAAGACTACCGTGACCGCAGCCTGCTGGTGTTCTCCAGCTACTGGGCCATCGACTTCACCTGCCGTAAGAATCCCGGCCTGCAGCTGTCTGAGATCGTGGTCGCCGAGGGATGAAAAACAGGAGCGAAATGAAACAGAAACTGAAGTTCGTTTTGTCCGTTGTCATCGGCAATGCCATGCTGGCCTTTGCCATCTGCGCCTTTGTGATCCCCAATGACATCATGCTGGGCGGCAGCAACGGCATCGCACTGGCAGTCCAGCAGTTTTTGCCTGTTCGCCTGTCTGTGATCTCTGCGGTGGTGAATGCATTGCTGTTTTTGATGGGCCTGATCTTCATGGGATGGAAATTCGCGGCGGCATCGCTGCTGTCCACCATCGTCTATCCGATGATCCTGGCGGTGTTTGAAACGCTGCCGCTGGCTACGCTGTTCAGCGAGAACATTGTGATCAGCGCGTTGTTCTGCGGTGTGATGTGCGGCGCGGGCATCGGCATGGTGGTCCGTGTCGGTGGCTCCACCGGCGGTATGGATATTCCGCCGTGCATTCTTCGCAAGTACAAGGGTGTTCCTGTCGGCACATCGCTGATGTATTTTGATACCGCGGTGGTGTTGGCGCAGGTTGTGATCAAGGGCACCGAAGGTATTTTGCTGAGTCTGCTTGTTATTGCGGTGATTTCCTTTACGGTCAATAAGGTTGTTGTCTCCGGTGAGAAGAAGATCGAGATCATCATCATTTCTCCGGAATACCAGAAGATCCGCCGAGAGATCCTGGGCCAGGTCGACTGCGGTCTGACCATGCTGGATATTGAAACCGGTTACGAGGGACTCAAGCAGCAGGCAATCCTCAGCGTGGTCTATGCCAGCAAGTATCCCGAGATCCGGGAGACGGCTCTGAAGATCGACAAGAACGCGTTCATCGTGGCAGCGGATGTGACCAATGTCAATGGCAGAGGTTATACGCTGGCGCGCAATCCTGGTAATAACTGAATCGGATAAAATCCCCCTCTGAGGAGGGGGATTTTTGCGCCAGTTCTTCCTGCCGGCAAACTGTCTTTTGAATCATCTTGCAATTGCCGGAAAAAGGGAATATAATAAAAAGGTAACTTTTTGGATGAAAGGGGTGCGGCCTATGAAGGCGTGGCGGCATTTTAAGACCATCACCCACCACAGGTGGCTGGTACTGAAAGGATGCTTTCGGGTGGGACTTTATGCCCAGGGACTGACCCATGACCTTTCCAAATACGCTCCTGCGGAATTCCTTACGGGTGTGAGATACTATCAGGGAACCCGCAGTCCCAATGCAGCGGAGCGGGAGGAGAAGGGCTACAGCGAGGCCTGGATGCACCACAAGGGCCGAAACAAGCACCACTATGAATACTGGACGGATCTGAGTCTGGAAACGCTGAAATATGAGTACTGCCATATGCCCCGGAAGTATCTGGTAGAGATGGTCATGGACCGCCGGGCGGCCTGCATGACCTACCAGGGGAAGAACTATACCCCGGCTTCTGCACTGAATTATTACCTGGGCAGCAAGGAACGGTACCTGATGCATCCGAAGACACAGATGGAACTGGAGTATATTCTGACCATGCTGCGGGACCGTGGAGAAGATGAGACTTTCCGCTATCTGCGCCGGGAGGTCCTGGCTGGGAAACCGTTTCCATGGGAATGTGAACAGGAGGGGTGAGGATGGCGGCAAAATGGCTTGAAAACGCGGTGTTCTATGAGATCTATCCTCAGTCGTTTTATGACAGCAACGGTGACGGAATCGGCGACATTCCGGGTATCATTCAGAAGCTGGACTATGTGAAAAGCCTTGGCTGCAATGCCATCTGGCTGAATCCCTGTTTCGATTCTCCGTTCAAGGATGCGGGCTACGATGTCCGGGATTATAAGCTGGTGGCGCCCCGCTATGGTACCAACCGGGATCTGGTGAGCCTTTTCAAAAAAGCCCACAGTATGGGCATGAAGGTACTGCTGGATCTGGTTCCGGGCCATACCAGCGAGGAGCATCCCTGGTTCCGGGCCAGCGGCAGCGATCAGATCAATGCTTACACCAGCCGCTATATCTGGACGGATCACCCCTATGCCCGGGGCGACGGCATGCCGTTCATCGGCGGTGAAATGCCCAGACCCGCCACTTACATCGTCAATTTCTTCAAGTGCCAGCCGGCGCTGAACTATGGCTACCGGGAGATCCGGGAACCCTGGCAGCAGAGCATGGACGCTGTGGGTCCCATGGAGACCCGCGATGCCATAAAAGATGTCATGCGCTACTGGCTCTAGCGGGGGTGTGACGGTTTCCGGGTGGACATGGCTGACAGCCTTGTCAAAAACGACGGAGAAGATAAGCTGGGCACCATGGAAGTCTGGCGGGATCTGGCCGGTATGGTCCATGAAGAATATCCGGAGGCAGTGCTGGTTGCCGAGTGGGGCAATCCGGAGCAGTCGCTCAGCTGCGGTTTTGACATGGACTTCACGCTGGACTGGGACTGCCACGGCTACGCAAAGCTGATGCGCAACTACCGGGTGGATCAGAAGACTCATGAGATCCTCTCCAATGACAGCTATTTTGCCGCGGATTCCGGGAAGGATATTACAGAGTTCCTGGCGGATTATCTGCCTGAATATGAGGCAACAAAGGACAAGGGCCTGTGGTGCATGATCACCGGTAACCATGACACCATCCGGGTGGAGTTTGGCCTGACGGAAATAGAACGGAAGCTGGCGTTTGCCTTTATCCTGACGATGCCCGGCGCGCCGTTTATTTACTACGGCGACGAGATCGGAATGCGTTATCAGCTCCTCTCGTCCAAGGAGGGCGGCTATCACCGCACCGGCTCCCGGACTCCCATGCAGTGGGATGTGAGTAAAAATCTGGGCTTCTCCCGGGAAGACCATGAGAATCTCTATCTGCCCATCGACCATTCTGAGGACGCACCCACCGTGGCGGAGCAGGAGGAGGATCCGGATTCGCTGCTGAATTTTGTCCGCAGCCTGATCTATCTGCGGCAGAATCATCCGGATCTGGGCAACTACAGTTCCTTTGAGGTCTGTCACGCCGAGAAGGGGTCCCGGATGTTTGCCTATAAGCGGGGGAAGATGATTGTCTGCGTCAATCCCGGACGGGAAGAAGCACAGCTGACGGTTGAGGGCAGCTATCGGCGGATCTATACCTTCGGGTACGCGGAAGGTATGGGGGATACCCTGCACATGGGTCCTCAGAGTTTCACAGTCATTGAACCGGTCTGATGATTTTTGAAATAATTGAAAAAAGTGCTTGACATTTTGAAATAAACGCGTATAATAAATACCGTTCCACAGATAGAGGATTTGTGTAACGGTAGCACACCGGACTCTGACTCCGTTTGCGGGGGTTCGAATCCCTCATCCTCTGCCATGAAATCCCGACTGCATTTGTAGTCGGGATTTTATTTTTGCATAATATGCCACCGCTGCCGGACTGGCCGTCGATAATGCTTCAGCGGGGGACCGGTGGCTGCAGTCAATGCCCCTTTCCTGTTGCCTTTTTCCGGACATTGTGCTAAAATATATTTATCCAAGATCTGGGAGGTGGATTCTGTGGAGCTTAATGATGTTTATGACAAAGACCGTAATCTGACCGGCAGGGTCCACCGCCGGGGCACCCGGTGGAAGCCGGGGGAGTATGGCCTCGTTGTCTGCGTGTGGGTTTATGACGGAAAGGGAAATCTGCTTCTGACCCGCCGGGCCAAGGGCAAGAGTTTTGCCGGAACCTGGGAAAACTCCGGCGGTGCGGCAAAGGCCGGCGAAACCAGCCGCCAGGCCATCGTCCGGGAACTGTTTGAGGAGACCGGCATCCGGGCGGAGGAGGATGAGTTTGAGCTTCTGGGCTCTGACCGGGACCGCTGCACCCATTATGACTTCTATTGCCTGAAGCGGTCCACGCCGCTGACCCAGATTGTCCTGCTGCCCGGTGAGACCGACGGCGTCCAGTGGGCGAGCATGGCTGAGGTGCGCCGGATGGTGCGCGAGCGGGAGATCTGCCGAATCATCGGCAATCAGTTCCTGCGACAGGAGCGGGAACTGCTGCTGCGGCAAACTGCACAAGATTAAAAGGTAATTTTTGGATGTATCAAAAACTATTTTTTCTTGCAAAATTTAATCATTCGGAGTACAATGAAAAAAAGCGTTTTTCACCAGCTCCGGCAAAAACGCTGTGCCGGAGTTTTGAAAACGCTTTTCTTTTTCATTCTACAGTATGGAGGGTTATTTTATGATCGAAATTACCAATCTGCCTGTCAAGCGTGGAAACGTTCCCCTGCGTGTGGCCCGCGGCCATTTTGCCACAAACCACAGCCATATCAACTACTACATCGACATCACCTATCCCAAGACTCGTTTGAGTGAGGCTCAGGCTGTAGCAAAGCAGCTGGTGAAGACGCTGAAGAATAATACGCCCATTGATTCCATTCTATGTCTGGACGGCACCGCAGTCATCGGCACCTGCCTCGCGGAAGAACTGACCAAGAGCGGATTCCAGAGCATCAACACCCATAAGACTGTTTATGTTGTAGAGCCGGAATTCGGTGTCAACAATCAGATGCTCTTCCGGGACAACATTCAGCCTATGATCCGCAACAAGCATGTGCTGATTCTGATGGCTTCCTGCACCACCGGCTATACCGCCAAGAAGGGTATTGAGACCATCGCTTACTACGGCGGCGATGTGGTTGGTGTTGCCGCGCTGTATTCCATGGTCGGTGAAGTCTGCGGTCAGCCTGTGAATTCCGTATATAATCTGAACGACCTGCCTGACTACGCCAGCTACGACTATAAGGACTGCCCCTACTGCAAGCAGGGCAGACGTCTGGACGCACTGGTCAACTCCCATGGTTATTCCTGGCTGTAACGCTGTTGGAATATTGAACAAAAAAGAAAATCGCCCATCGGTAAGATGGGCGATTTTTTTGTGTATAAAAAACGAAAAACCGATTGACAATGCCAACCGGATATGATATGATGATATTCCATAGTGTGATAGTATGCCTATTCAGGGCTTCCACCCTGATGTGGACATATTAACACAGATGGGGGCTGCTGTCAAGTACCAAGTTAGATAAAATTGACAACGGCACCTTGCGTATTAAGCAACACACAATTCTTGCATGATACTGAAAGAAAGGCTGTGATGATCCATATGGCAATGGTCAAGGACGTAATGTTCGGCAAGACCATGCGTAAGTCTTACGCGAAGTATGAAGAGATCCTGGAGATCCCCAACATGC
>JAGAUY010000077.1 GCA_017620525.1 Oscillospiraceae bacterium
ATCCTGTACTACGACAACTACCTGGGTAACCCCTGCGAAAAGCCCACCACTTCCCCTGTTATGTCCTGGAAGGGTGCGACTGTTTCCTATGCATTCTATCTGGTAGATGAGAATGGTAATATCATCGTCAACCAGACCACCGGTGAAACTGGTTCCTTCGCGAATAAGGTAGCTGTTACCAACCCTGTCGTTTACAAGAGTGTATACCTGAATAACGAAGGCAATGTTGAAGCAATCAAGGTCACCGATGTTGCGAATACGATTCTGCCCGATGGATATGAACTGTATGACTCCTCTGCGGAATACACTGTTCATGTTTACTCCGGCACAGGCAGTAACTGGGAGATCACCAAGGGAACAACGGTAGCCACCACCTATGTCACCGGATTCGGCGGTACTCCTGATTACAGTAATGAGCTGAGTGAGGACGGCGATTATCAGTATACCGATACAACCGTCTGGTTCGCTGTCCTGTGGAAGGTACAGGCTCTGCCCGACACCGTGGTCATCGACTACGGCCTGCCCGTTGACATCTCTGTGCTGACCAACGATATGTTCGGCGAAAACGGCAAGCTGACCGGCGTCGGCGCTTACAGCGGCAGCCTGAATCTGGACGGCTATGATGCCACCAATGCACTGACCGCTACCGAGCATAAGGGCACCTACGGCACCGCATCCATCAACGGCGACAAGATCCGCTACACTCCCTCCAATATGCAGATGGATAGCTACGACAAGTTTGCCTACTCCGTCAACTACACCGGCACCACCAACTCCGGCTACTACTACGACACCGTCACCGTCATCCCTGCAACTACCATCTACTATGAGGATAGCTTCGTTACCCTGAAGAGCTACACCTATAATAATGGTTGGACTGAGGTTACTGACAAGGAAGCTGAGAATTATGTTTGGAGCCAGGAGGGCAACACCATTGCCGGTGCAACTCAGGATGAAGATCGTCCCGGCGAGTATTCCCTGACTGATGCAAACAACATCTACGGCTACGACAGCGTGAACAAGGCGATGTCCACTTATTCCATGGGTTCCGCTATGAAGGCCAGCGTGGATTATGACAACTACGGCAGTGTAGAGTTCACCTTCTACGGCACGGGCTTCGATGTCATCTCCATGACCAGCAATACCACCGGCACCATCTATGTGGATGTTTATGATAAGGATGGTAAGGAGGTTGCCGACAAGAGCTTTACTGTAGATACCTACTATGGTTACCATCAGGTGTCCGGTGATGCTGATGGCGATGGCACCATTGAAGACGGCGAGCTGGTATGGGAAGTGAATCCCAATGCCGAAGATTCCATCTATCAGGTTCCCGTCATTAAAGTCGAGGGTCTGACCTACGGTCAGTACACCGCCAAGATCACTGCAATGTACGATGTAAACTCCGATCATGTGGCTCCTTCCAATGACACTGGCAGCTACGACTTCTATCTGGATGCTATCCGCATTTACGATCCCGCTAACGACGGTGCTGCTGACGGCTCCGATGATACCACCATCGAGGATGCCTACAAGGCTGACGGCGAAGGCTGGCCCAGCTATTTCGAACTGCGCAACCACATCATTGCAGAAAATGAGCTGGATACGGATGACGGTCTGGGCGATGTAACCACCGATACCAAAGTTACCGGCTTGGTATTCATCGACGGCGATGCTGAGGTAGGCGAGGCCCAAATTGCTGACTACATCAGCTACGGTCCCAACAACGAGGTCTACCTGGCTCCCGGTCAGAGAGTAGCATTCATTCTGGATGTGCCCACCAACCTTGCCAATGTCCACATTGGCATCAAGAGTGCAGACGGCAATATCGGCACTTACACCATTACCAACATTGCCAAGGCAAGCAATACGGAAGCAGGTGTGACTGCGGGTGACTACTACGCAGCAAAGACTGCCACCATTGATACTACCACCGATATGTACTACGACATTACCGGCTATAAGGGTGATATTATTGTTATCTCTAATACCGGTGACAAGTACGATACCACCGGTATCATTTCCCTGACCAATGTCAAGTTCACTTATACCAGTGATCCCAATGATGTTTCCACTGCCAGCGAGGATGACGGTATTGCATTGGCCAGCGAAGGCAGCCTGTACATGACTCCCGCTGCTGCAACTCTGACCCTGCGTTCCCTGAACACTCCTGCAGTGGAGGAAGTTCCTGAAGAGACCGTGCCTGAAACCACCGTCCCTGAGGAAACCGTGCCTGAGACCACTGCCCCTGAGGAGACTGAACCCGAAGAGACCGTACCTGAAACCACGGTCCCCGAAGAAACTGAACCGGAAGAAGATAACATGGAAGAAGCTATTGCCGAAACTGTGAAGCGTATCAAAAAGGCAATCGACTGGCTCAAGGGCTGGTTCGGTTGGTGAGTGGAGGAAGATCCAAATGAAAAAAGTATATACAAAACCCGAAATCATGTTTGAGAGCTTCACTCTCAGCACCAATATTGCTGCCGGTTGTCAGTTCATTGTCAACAACGCCAGTCAGGGTGTTTGCGGGTACCTGCCTGACAGAGATCCTACCGGAAAATACATTTTTACTTCCGAGATCACCGGCTGTCAAAGAACAGAAGTCGATGGCGGCTATAACGGCATCTGCTACCATGTTCCTACCGATACAACGGACCTCTTTAATTCCTAATTCCTAATAACAAGGCCGTGCCGGTTCGGCACGGCCTTGCTTATCATTGTGAGGTAATAAACCATGAGTGGAAAATATGCGAAAAAAAATAAAAAACGGCCACTTCTAACCATTGCCCTTGTTGTGCTTACCGTTATCCTAATTTTCATGCTATTGCTGGCATGGGGACTCTATAACACTCAAGATGTTCCATCGACGGAGACTGATGGAATGGAAAACACATCCTCATCTCCTGAATCTTCTGAACAGGCCTCTGTTCCAGCACAGATTGATGAAGTAACGCAACAGGAATACGCCCTGGGAAAAGGGCTGACCCTTGTGGAAATCGGCAAGTATACTGGAGTATATATGGAAGATGGAACAGATGAGATCGTATCCAATGTGCTGATGTTGATCGTTCGCAACGACGGTGACCAGGACATCCAGTACGCTGAGGTGACGCTGCCCCTCTCCACCGGCGAGGCCAAATTCAACCTGTCCACTCTGCCCATGGGCGAGAGCATGGTGCTGCTGGAACAAAACAGAATGGAGTGGTCTGCTGACAATGACTATTCCGATGTAACAGCGCAGAATATCGCACTGTTCTCCGAGCCTATGAGCTTGCAGGAGGATAATCTCACGATTCAGGCCCTGGATGGCGTTATCAATATCTCAAATATTTCCGGTGCGGATATTACTGGCGATATTGTGATTTACTACAAAAATGCTTCTGCGGATCTGCTTTACGGTGGAATCACTTACCGTGTCCGGTTGGAGGGGGGCCTGAAAACGGACGAAATCCGCCAAATCACAGCAAGCCATTTTTCCGAAAACGGCAGTCGCATCATGTTTGTCACAGTTGACTGAGTATGGAAAGCAATTATACGCTTGCTGGCATTGAGATCACAGCTTACATCCCTGACGATATGAACTACCGGAATGGACGATTGTTGGGTAACTTTTTGGTGGAAACGGTTCGTGATCCTCATGCGTTTCATTTTAATATTTCCAACGAATTGCCAGAATTGAAATTCCCCGTCGTTACCAGGCAGGACAGTTACACAGTTTACGGTAATGAGGAATGCCAAATCCGCTGTATCGGTGAAAAAAGCAGTCCGCATATGACGGTAATCCATAAGGGGAAGGAACATTTTGTTTACCTGAAAGCAAGTGACTATCCCAATGGAATCACAGAAAAAACCGTGCTGAATGCACTTTCACTGGAGCATTTGGTCACGCAAATCAGCGGATTCGTTTTTCATTGCTCCTATATCGAGCATAATGGAAAGGCAATCCTTTTTACAGCACCCTCCGGCACAGGGAAATCTACCCAGGCTACTCTCTGGAACAAGTATAGAGACACACAGATCATCAACGGCGACCGGGCAGTAATCCGCATAGAAAACGAGCAGGTTTTGGCCTGCGGCATTCCCTTTGCCGGAAGCTCCGTTTATTGCGAAAACAGAACGCTGCCCGTAGCGGCCATCGTGTATTTGGCTCAGGCACCTCAGACCACCATCCGGAAAATGCGAGGTTACGAAGCGTTTTCTAAGCTGTGGGAGGGTGTCAGCGTCAATACCTGGGACAAGGAAGATATGGCGAATGTATCGTATGCAGTGGAGCAGACCGCATCGAAAGTTCCGGTTTATTACCTTGCCTGTACCCCGGATGAATCCGCCGTAAAGGCGCTGGAAGGAGTTTTGTAAAATGCAGATAAAGAAAAATACAGAACCCTATCTTTCCACATATTTGCACGGAAAAGGACGCAAATTGGGTTTACCCATTGCAGGAAACTTTGAGCTGACCGCCCGGTGCAACTTCAACTGCCCCATGTGCTATGTCCACATGACACCGGAACAGCTGAAAGCAAGCGGCAAGAGCGAGCTGACAGCTACGCAGTGGCTGGAAATCGCAAAGCAGGCCAAGGACCGGGGTATGATTTTTGCCTTGCTGACCGGTGGCGAACCGTTGGTACGAAAAGATTTTTTTGAGATCTACCGAGGCATGAAAGACATGGGCATTTTGATATCCATCAATTCCAACGGCTCAATGCTGACCGGAGAAGTCCTTGAAAAATTTTTGGCAGATCCTCCTGCAAGGTTTAATATCTCCCTCTACGGCGGTAGCAATGAAACCTATACGAATATGTGCGGTCTGCCAGTGTATGACCGTGTAAAGAATAATATCCGTGCGTTACGGCGAGCTGGTGTGGATGTGAGTCTGAATTTGTCCATCACGCCGTATAATCAGCAGGATATTGCCTGGATTTATGCCGATGCAGTGGAACTGGATGTAAATGTGAAAGCATCCTCCTATATGTACCCATCCATCCGGGTCAACGGGGAGCAGTATGGCTGTGGTAACCGGCTGAGACCCCAGGAAGCAGCCGCCCTCGGCCACGCATGGGACAAGCTGCGCTTCTCCAAAGAGGAGTTCCGACTCCGTATGGAAAGCATCTGCAATCTGACACAGATCGAGCCAGACGGCTGCCCGCTGGAAGAAGGCGAAGGTGTCCAATGCCGGGCAGGCTTCACGAGTTTTTGGATGACTTGGGATGGGCGGATGCTGCCCTGCGGCATGATGCCCGGTCCGACGGCATATCCCCTGAAAACGGGCTTCGAAAAGGCGTGGGAGTACATCCGAGAGGAAACGGCGAAGATCCGCACACCCGCCCAATGTGTCCACTGCACCAAGAAGTCAGTGTGCTCCATGTGTGCCGCAGTCTGCGTGACGGAATCAGGGGCTTATGACAAAGTGCCAAGCTATGTTTGCCGTCAAACAGATGAGAGTATTCGCCTTGCGCAGGAATTCTGCGAGAAAGGGTAAGAAGATGAAAATCAAAAAGGAATTGATTATAAGGGAAATCGCTGGGGATACCATTCTTGTGCCTGTGGGTAAGACTGTCTATGATTCCAATGGCCTGTTCGTTTTGAACGAGCTGGGTGCATTTATCTGGAAACTGCTACCTGCAGCGACAAACGAGAATGATATTATGGAAGCTGTCCTGCGGGAATATGATGTTTCCCGTGAGGAGGCACAGAAGGATATTAGCGAATTTTTGGAAAAACTGAAGGATATGGGCATCCTATAACAAAATGGGAAGGAGAAACCGGCAAGCAATGCTTGTGGCTATCCATATAGCCTCAAACGCTTGTTGAGGGACACCCCCAATCCCCCCGGAGAACGCAGTTATTTCAACTGCGGCTACGCATCCTTCGGACGCTATTTTTACAACAAAAAAGAACGGGCCGGTAAAGTCATTATGACAATACCGGCCCGTTTTGCGTATGGGTGGAGCATGGTTATCGAGGGCCTCTCTCCTGTTTCTTTTCTTCCTGTTCCGGCTGCTCGTTTTTCCCCAGCAGCCGATCTACATTGTGTTTGATGATGCTCAGTTCTTTCATTTCCTCACGGGCTTGCCGGTACTCGGCATAGGCTTTTTTCTTATCCGCAAGTAGCTGGGCATATTCTGTGTCCAGACTTTTCTTGGTGGGAATCTTGGTCACGCCCAATTCATCAAAGGCTTTTTTCGCCGCCTTATGGAGCAGGATTTCCGATTCATGTTCCTCTAAAAATTTCTTGGAATATCCGGACTTCCGATAGGCCACATACACATCCCTGGTCTTGGAATAATTGATGATGTGCTTTCGCAGAACGTCGATCTCGCCCATGCGCTTTTCTGCTGCTTTGATTTGTGCGGACAGTTCGTTGTACCGTGCGGTAGCGTTTGCGGTTTTCTTCTCCAGCCCTTCATATTCCAGACCATGCTCGGTCAAATAATTCATGGCTTGGGCCATCTGCTTCAGGTTGAACACGGAAGCAAACCGGGCATAACCGGCACCTTTACCTTCTTGCAATTTATGCTGAATGTCGATGACCAGCTGGAGCCGGGGCGGAGCCTGTTCTGCAACCTTTCGCTTGCGGGGCGCATGGGATTTTTCGCCCTTCAACACGGCGAGAAGATCATCGTGGGTGTATCCATCTCCCAGGGTATCCATGCGGACAAAACGCTTCTGACCGGCACAGCGGAAAGACAACTCCTTGCCGTTTTTGATCTCGTATCCGGCATCCCGGAGCAATGCCAACAGCGTATCAAAATTCGCAGGCTTTTGAGCCAGTGCATTGTCTATGGCAATGCGCAGCAGTTCCCGGTGAGAGGGCTTTGCCTGATCACCCAGCCATTTGTTATAGCTTTGACCGTGGGGCTTAGGGTTTTCTACGATGGAATAACCGTTCTCAATGCAGATGGTGTCATTGAGCCGCCGCACCGCTTTGGTGCTGCCCCAAAAATTCCGGAACTTCCGCTCACAGTCCAGGGTGGTGGAAGTCCAGATAATATGATTATGGACATGGGCTTTGTCAATGTGGGTACAGACGATAAAGGCATGGTTGCCCTTTGTAAATCGTCTGGCCAGTTCACAGCCCAGGCGATTTGCTTCCTCCGGCGTGATTTCGCCGGGTACAAAGGACTGACGCAGATGATAGGCTATCACATCATCCTCGCCACGAATACGACCAGTCTTTTGGATGTACTGCTGCTTGGCAAACAGGAACTCCGCATCCGCAATCTGGCTGTTGCATTGATAGCTGGTGATGAGCCTGCCGTTATCCGTCTTTTCCGGATTTTTTACATAGTCGATAATATCTGAAATGGCCTTGCCCACTGTGCGTCCCTTGCCGCAATGCAGGGGCATGATTCTTGTGGTTGCCATGAAATATGCCCTCCTTTCCCGGCAAAAAAGGAGCAGTCATTGCGACTGCTCCTCGGTTGCATTGATATTCTGTTTTTCCGCTTTCAGCTGCGCCGTGCGCTCTGTGTCTACATAGTGGGTTGCATATTCCCGTTCAATTTCCGGCTTGCCGCTTTTGCTGAACCGTAGTTGTATTACTGGCTTGTGACCCTGCCCATTTTTCTTCTGTACACCCCATTGCTTATAATAGCAGAAAGAGGGTTTCAAATGCTGCTTCTGTGCATACAGGCGGATCTGCCGCATAATGAAAGACAGCTTCCGAAGATTCACAGTGCAGACGCTTTCCAAATAGCCGATTTTTCCATTACGCCATGCTTCGTATTGCTTTTTGGGAAGTACACCAATGTCCATGAGAACATCCACCGGTGTGGCATATCCCCGCTTCTTACATTGATGATACATGGAGGAATGAACGGTACCAGTCAGTTCTGCATCAGTCATTTTTACTGTCCTCCACAAGACAGATTTTCTGATTCTTAGAATGGATTCGATCAGGTTCAGAGTAGGCGACCTTCCCCTCGGCAATCAGTTCTTTGATTGCCTTGCTGATCGTACCGGACACTTTGGCATATCCCATTGTGGCGGCAAGCTCCGTTGCGGGAAGATTCCCGGAAGCCGCCAGCGTTTCCATAATCAGAGCCTTGATCTCAGCCAGTGTTCTTCTTTTAGGCTTTGCTTTAGGTTCTTCTCCTTTTGTAGGATGGAGGAAGCCTGCATGAACCGGAAGAATTACAGTAAAGTAAGTGCGTTCTGCATCGGTTTCAAAAACCGGAGGCTGGGAGCCGTTGGTTTCCATGGCCCGCAGGATCGTGGGAATACCGGTGTTGCGGCCTTCCACCAGTTTTAGTTCTTTCAGGAAGTCACCGATACGGCGATTGCGATATCGTCTGGAGATCATGCGCCGGTTCTGAATATCCTCGTCAGAGATCGTCCGGTCAGGCCCCGGCAGGCTGGTAATTTCCATTCGGTCAGGAGTAACCGTGACTGTGATGGGTTCCCCGATCTGATAGGACTTGTGGTAGATGGCATTGGACAAAGTTTCTTCCACGGCATCATAGGGATAGTTGTAGATCCGCACCGCTTCCGCCTGCCCGGAGATTTTTGTCACCTTTTCTTTGATGATATAGTTCTTGATATAACTCAAAGCGTCCCGCAGCTGGCGATCCAAGGGACCGGCGAACACCTTTTCCGTCATGCCTACACCGGTGGGATCAGGTTTGTCCACTACCTCAATACGGGCATAGGGGAAGAAGTTTTCCGGCTGTTCGTTGAAGAACATCAGGCCCACATTCAGCGGGCGGCGCATTTCAGACGGGCCGCCGATGAGCCGCATGGAAGTGGCAATTTCCTCAACGGGACGGCGCAGGGATGCGCTGTGAAGGTCGCTGCCTACGGTGTGCAAAAACTCGGAGATCAGGCTGGATTTCATATCCTCCACCCGTGCCATGAGATTTGCGCGATCATCATAGGGCTGGTTATTTGCCAGCAGAATCAGTTCTTTTTCCTCCAATGCGTTGGCACGAATACTGTTTGACATTTTGCGGATATAATATGCTTTCTCCGCTTTCTTTGCCCTTTCTGTCGGGAACGCCACAGGACACTTGTAGGGTCTGTCCGGGCCACCCGGCACCCATAGGACGATGATTTCCTTACCGTCAAAGGTGGTCTGCTCCACGATGGGGATGTAGCGTGGCTCGATCAGATTGCACTTCTGCAGCAGTTCCTTATTGATGCGGTCAATGGAACTTTTCTCAAGACCCCGGATGGGGAATTTAGGCATACCATCTTCCTCGTCGATGCCGATGATGATATAGCCGCCGCCCCAGTTGTCGATGTCATTTGCAAAAGCGCAAATGGAGTGCAGGATCGGCTCCGGGTTCCAATCCCCTTTGTATTCCACACGGGCGTTTTCTACTACCCGGCGATTGATCAAATCTGCGATATTGATTGGTAATGGCATTGTCTGCCTCCTCTCTGGTGATGAAAGCGGGGAACTTGCCCTTTATCTCACCCTCTAACTCACCCTTTATCTCTCCCTTTAACTTACCCCTTTATTTTAGCAGATATACGGAAATAATCAACAGGTTTTTGCGAACACAGAGCATAGGAAAAGCACGGACGAGAACACCCGTGCTTTCGGTTGGTTATGGAATTATCCGTACACACTGTCCTGAATGGCATAGCGCAGATCCTGAACCTTTCCCAGTAGCCATGCGGCTGCCATCGGCAAGCCCATAGGGCTGACCAGGAACGCAATGACGAGCAGAATCACAGCGTTCTGCACCGCACCGGAGAGCAGCACCAGCAGAGCCAGAATCCCGCCTAAAGTTCCTGCCAGCCCAAATACAAAAGCGGAGCAGTACAGGAGCGCAGAGCAGAGCCAGACGAACAGGGTCAGAATCAAGATGACGGGAGCCAGTAATATTTTCAAAATCACTTTCATAGGGAACCTCCTTGTGGTGAAGCGGTTGTTATCTTACTTTATTTATATCGTATTTTTAGGAAAAAGCCAAGGATGCCGCAGGGCAAAAGAAAAAGGCGGAGGGAGCGACGACGAAAAGGCCGTTTCTCCCTCCGCACACGGGATATAAATCCCATTCACGAAATTTTTCCAAGCTGGGTCAATATCTCTTTCATGCCAGTCCAGAGGGCATCCTGTTTTTGGAGTATATATTCCAAATCCGCATCGTAAATGCGCCCGGTTTCATGCGCACGCCGGGTAAGCTGGTTGATGTTATTGCTGGTGTAGCGCATGAGCGACAGCAGTTCCTTCAGTTCCGGAATGTCCAGATTGACTACATACCCATCAATCGCCATCTTGCGAAGATAGGCTTCCCGGTTCTTCGTCCCAAGTTGGGACATTTTTGTTTCGATCAGTTCCAGCTCATGGGGCGATACCCGGAAATTCAGCTGCACCTCCCGTTTTCGGTTTGCCGCCATGATTATCGCTCCTGTCCTTTGGACTTTGCCGGAGCCCTTGGCGCAGCTGCTTTGTGTGCCTGTTGCAGCTTATCCCGGACAGAGATTTTCTTATGCTCCAGCGCATAATCCCTGCGAACCTGAGAGGTAAACAAATCAATCAGACCAGGGTGACTATTTACAATGAACTGACAGTTACGGTCTGTTCCCCAGGTGTCGGGATTCTTATGGACAGGCACCGTCTGCGCCCACTGCTTATTGTCCTGGGAGATCCGCCCATCCCAATCTTTTTGCCTAACCGTGACAGCCAGAACATGAAACACCCGGTCATAACCAAACTGCTCCACTACCTGTTTTGCCGCATCACTACTCAGGTGATTATCCCGGTAATTTTCACGAATCGCTGATTCAATGGCTTCCTTGCAGGCAGCATTGGCCTTATTGGATGCTCGATATTCCGGAAGTTCCCCGTGCTCCTGCGCATAGGAGCCGGGGAACTTATATACGGGTATCTGCTTCATTTTATAACACCTCCTCACGATGCTTCGGTTTTTTCTCCGCTGTACGGGGCGCAACCGGCTTGCGCAGACTTTCCAGAACAGAGGGCCTGCTGCTTTTGGCAATTTCCCGCTGCGCCGGTGGCCGCTTTCGTCCGTCCATGTTCAGTTCCGTATCCAGCTGTACCAAACGGGCAGTTTTTACTTTGAGTTCTTCTTCAAAGGGGAAGGGCTTACCAACCTCGGACTTTGCCGCCGCCTGCTGCTGATACAGATTGTCCAGCTGGGCATGAATCGCATCCAGTCGAGCCTGCATCTGCCCTAGGGCGTTGTCAATACGGATCAGATTGCCACGGGGATCGGCGCCCAGTGTTGCCTTATGGGTCATTTCTCCACGCAGGGATACTTCATATTCCTGATGGAACGCATCAAAGACAGCGTACATGGCAAACCCTCGGTAACTGCCGATCTGCACTGGCTCCTTGCCTTTGACTTCCTTGCAGGCATCCAGCAGCGCAGCACCAGCGTTTTCCTTATCCGTCAGCACATCCCCACGGATTTCCATACCGGCAAACCCGTCAACAGGATGGGGATGGGCAGCGAGGGTCTGCATATCCGCTTCCAGTCCGCGGATAAAGCCCTTGTTTTTCTCGATTTGTTCCGGGAAGTAAGTCAGCAGATTATCCTCCAGGCGGAACTGCTTGCTTTGATGGTCAGCTTTCATCAGCTTCAGACGAGCAACTTCCACATCCAAGTCCATACGCTCCTTGATACGGGGATCACCGGCACACAGGGCCTTGATCTCCGCAAAGGACAATGCGGTTTCATCTACATCGTCACAGGAGCGAACCGGGGATTTAGAGGTCATGATCTGGGAGATGAACTTCTGCTTATTTTCCACAGTCTGCCACAGGTATGCGTCAAAGGTTCCCTCTGTCACATATCGGTAAACATGGACCAGCTCGTTCTGATTGCCCTGGCGTTCAATACGGCCCTTTCGCTGCTGCAAGTCACCGGGACGCCAGGGACAATCCAAATCATGGATCGCCACGAGCCGGTCCTGTACGTTGGTTCCGGCTCCCATTTTGGAGGTGCTTCCCAGCAGCACCCGCACCTGTCCGGTTCTGACCTTTGCGAACAGTTCTTTCTTCCGAACCTCCGTATTCGCTTCATGGATGAACGCGATCTGTTCTGCAGGGACACCCTGGGAGATCAGCTTGCTGCGAATATCATCATAGACGGTAAAGGCCGGTTCCTGCTCCGGCAGAGGGATGGCTGTTTCCAGAGCGTGAAGTTCCGGGTTATCCAGATTGCCGCTGATGCCCTTTGCAACCTTGCGGCTGGGAGCCGGTTTCGGTGTAGAAATATCACAGAACACCAGCTGGGTCAGCTTTTCCGCTTCGCCATCTTTCCAGACTTGCAGGATGTTGGCAACGCATTGATTGACTTTGGTTCCCTCCTGATCGGGCAGCAAGGGATTGATGATACGCTGGTCAAGGCCCAGCTTGCGCCCATCGGAGGTGATTTTCAGCATATTGTCCACGGAGGGGTCTACATTACCGGCATGGACTTCTGCGGCTCGTTCCGACAGGGCGGCAACCATATCCTGCTGATGCTCCGTAGGCTTGGCAACCACGGTATGATACTCTACCTCCGGGGTGGGCAGATTCAGCTGGTCGGCTGTTTTTATATCTGCAACCTCTTTGAAAAGGGTCATCAATTCCGGCAGATTAAAGAACTTGCTGAACCGGGTTCTTGCCCGGTAGCCGGTTCCCTCCGGGGCAAGCTCCAGAGCGGTGACGGTTTCACCGAATCGGGAGGCCCAACAGTCGAAATGGGTCATGCCCATCTGCTGCAAGCGTTCATATTGCAGATACCGCTGCATGGTATAAAGTTCCGTCATACTGTTGGACACCGGTGTGCCGGTGGCAAAGACCACGCCACGATTTCCGGTGACTTCATCCAGATAGCGGCACTTGGAGAACATATCGCTGGATTTCTGCGCATCGGTGGTGGAAAGACCGGCAACATTCCTCATTTTTGTATAAAGGAACATATTTTTATAGTTGTGGGCTTCGTCCACGAACATCCGGTCAACACCCAGCTGCTCAAAGGTGATTACATCATCCTTGCGGTGATCGGCACGGAGCTTTTCCAGCCTTGCTTCCAGACTGCGCTTTGTGCGCTCCAGCTGCTTGACGGTAAAGTGTTCGCCACCGCTGGATTCCACTTCGGCAATACCCTCGGTGATCTCCCAAATCTGCTCCTGAAGCAGCTTTTCCTGCCGTTCTCTGCTGATGGGGATACGCTCAAACTGGCTGTGTCCAATGATGACCGCATCATAATCACCGGTGGCAATTCTGGCGCAGAACTTCTTGCGGTTATGGGTTTCAAAGTCCTTTTTGGTGGTAACAAGGATGTTGGCAGAGGGGTACAGCCGCAGAAATTCAGACGCCCACTGCTCGGTCAGGTGGTTCGGCACGACAAAGATGGACTTGCTGCACAGGCCCAATCGTTTGGATTCCATAGCCGCAGCGACCATCTCGAAGGTCTTGCCTGCCCCCACTTCGTGAGCAAGCAGGGTGTTTCCACCGTAAAGCACATGAGCGATGGCATTTTTCTGATGCTCCCGCAGGGTGATCTCCGGGTTCATGCCGGAGAAAACAATGTGGCTGCCATCGTATTCACGGGGACGGGTGGCATTCATTTCCTCGTTGTACTGACGCACCAATGCCTGCCGCCGCTCCGGGTCCCGCCAAATCCAGTCCTTGAAAGCATCCCGAATGGCCTGCTGTTTCTGCGCCGCCAGGGTGGTTTCCTTTGCGTTCAGTACCCGGCGCTCTTTCCCGTCTGCATCCTCAACGGTGTCATAAATGCGAACATCCCGGAGATTCAAAGAATCTTCCAGGATGCGGTAAGCGTTTGCACGGTCTGTACCGTAGGTGGTATAAGCGGCAATATTGTTGTATGCGATTTTGGTTTTGCCGGTGACTTGCCATTCTGCCGTAAATGCGGAATATTTTACATCAATGGCTCCACGCAGATACCGGGGTGTATCAAAGGTTTCGTACATGAACTGACGGATATAATCCGGGTGAATCCATGTGGCACCCAATCGCACCTCGATTTCCGATGCGTCCAAGTCTTTGGGCTGGGCCGCTTTCAGAGCTTCCACATTCCCGGCAAAAGCAGGATCACGGTCAGCTGCTCGCTGCGCTGCTCGGAGTTTCTGACGGACATTACCGGACAGATATTCGTCGGCAGTCTGCCAGCCGGAGAGAGGGTCGTTGCCAAAGGCAGGGTCTTTGAAAATAACACCTTTCAATTCAGCGGCAAGTTCGTCCGTGGTCTTGCCGGTCAGCTGGGCCATATATTCCATATCCACACAGGCTTTTTCCGCAATGGATACGGCAAGAGCTTCGCTGGCAGTATCCACAGCAGACACAGCCCGGTGCTGCTTGATGGTGCGCTTAGTGAACATATCCGCCTTGCGTTTCAGTTTGCCGTCCTCGTCCAGTACTTCCAGAGAACACAGCAGATAGTAGGCAGAATCATTGGAAAAGGCCAGGCGGTTTCCACGGTCATTGATAAGACCGAACTTGGCAGTAAAAGCGTCGTACAGGTCATTGAGCCGCTGCTGTTCCTGGCGGATCTCCAGAGGGTCGGACTCCCACATCTGCAAGTCAATCAGGTGATGCACACAGTCCCGCAGCTCCACCATGCCTTTCACACGCTCCGCAGCAGTGGCATTCAGATCAGGCTTAACCATGCGGCTGTTTTCCCGGTAATATACATCGCCATCCACAACTGTATAGGAGTAGTTCTTCACATTGGGGTCAGCAGGGATGGAGGTGTCGATTTCCTCACCGTCCCCCAGGTTAGGCAGTTCCGCTTCCTGATAGGTGCCACGGATATACTTTACGGCATCATGCAACTGGTCGGACAGTTCCAACCCTTCAATCGGCTCCACCGTGTAATCCATGCCATGAGCGGTGCTTTCCTCGGTACTGTTTCCCAGCACCATTTCCGGATGCTCCAGGAAATAGCTGTTGACGGTATAGCCCTTTTCATTCCGTCCGGTATGCACCCAGCCGGGTTCTTCCACCACTGGGTGGTCACGCTTCTGAAGAAACAGAATATCGGAAACCACTTCCGTACCGGCGTTGGCCTTGAACGCATTGTTAGGCAGTCGGATCGCACCCAACAGGTCAGCCCTCTGAGCAAGATATTTTCTTGCTTCCGGATTTTTGGAATCCATGGTGTAGCGGCTGGTGACAACCGCGATCACACCACCGGGACGAACCTGATCCAGCGACTTAGCAAGGAAATAATTGTGGATGTTGAAGCCCAGCTTATTGTATGCCCGGTCATTGACCTTGTATTGGCCAAAGGGAACATTACCCACCACCAAATCGTAGAAGTCACGGCGATCCGTGGTTTCAAAACCGGCAACGGTAATATTGGCCTTGGGGTAAAGCTGCTGGGCGATGCGTCCGCTGATGGAATCCAACTCCACACCGTATAGACGGGAACCATCCATTTCCTGGGGCAGCATACCAAAGAAATTGCCGACGCCGCAGGAGGGCTCCAGAATATTGCCAGTAGTGAATCCCATTTTGCCCACTGCTTCATAAATCGCCTGGATGACCGTGGGACTGGTATAGTGAGCATTCAGGGTGGATGCTCTGGCAGCATCGTATTCCTCCGGGGTCAGGAGTTCTTTCAGCTGCCGGTATTCCTCTGCCCACGCTGGCTTGCTGCTGTCAAAGGCATCTGGCAGACCACCCCAGCCCACATAGCGGGACAATACTTCCTGCTGCTCCTGCGTGGCTTGTCTGCCATCTTCCTCCAGATATTTCAGCAGCTTGATGGCATTGATATTGGCCTGAAACTTCGCTTTTGCGCCACCGGTGCCTAAATCCTTGTCGGTGATCCGGAAGTTCTGTGCGTTCCTGCGAATCTCGGCCTTGGATTCTTCATAAGCAGCTTCCTCCGCAGCTTTTACATTGGGAAAGGTCTGCCACTCGCCGCCGATCTGGATGGAGATAGGATTTCTGTCCAGTTCTTCCTCTGGAAGATCTGCGAAATCAGCCGAAAAATCCTGCAATGGGGGTGCTACCGCTGCCTGGAGTTCCACCTGTGCATGGGCTTTTTCATCCGGATAATCACCATAGATACGGAGATATTTCTGTTCCTTTTGATCGTAGACAGCAGCACCTTCATATTGGAAACCGTCACTTTCCATGGTTCCGTCTACATATCCCTGCGCCGCTTTTTCTGCTTCTTCCAATGTGGGATAGTCCAGTTTTTCGTCAAACCCGTTTTCAATATGATGATAGGCTACCACCAGATACGGGGATTCAGCTTCCTTTTCCGAATCCGTTAAAAAACGGTTTTCTTTGATAAGCTGGCCGATGCGTCGCTGAACCTTCGGCCAGGGCAATTCCGTTTCTTCCGGACTTCCGGAACGGACTACAAATAAGCCCTTACTTTCTCCGCCGCCATACTCACGGCAGAGCCAGTCGGCAGTTCCTTTTTCTCTGCCGTGCTGTTCCATGTACCGCACAACAGCTCGTTTACTGTCCATATTGCCGTTCCAAGCACGGAGGGCATCATCAATATCGTCCTGAGAAAGAGGGCGCAGCATTTCATGGAGCCGAGGATAGGTTTCGGCAATGACCTCTTTGTGTAGCTGCTCACGGAGCTCCGGTACATCCGCATATAAACGGATCAGTTCCAAATCATGGGAACCAAGGATGGCACGACGAATGGCGGCGTTGCCCTCCATGACCGCATTTTCGTGGTCGGAGTGGCCACAGGCGTTCCGATATGCCGTATCCTCGGTGACAGCGGCAACCACGATAGGCTTATATTGCTCATACTGCTCCCGGAGCGCAGGGCGTTCCGGTTCGGGTTCCACGGTGACAGCTGGCTTCGGTTCAGAGGCTTCTTGCACAGGCTCTTTTTCGATGGCAGCGAGGGAGTAAACATTCCGCTCGGTTCCATCGTATTGGGTTGCGGAAATCACAACATCATGACTCTCCCGCAGCTTTTCAACATACCGTTCCAGCGCATGAGCCGGGATGCCACACATTTCCACCCGGCCTGCATCCGGGATCGGTCTGGTGGTCAAGGTAAGATCCAGCAACGGCGCAGCTGTCCTGGCATCTTCGCCGTACATTTCAAAGAAATCGCCCACCTGATACAGAACGATGTCATCCGGATGTCCCTGCTTGATGGTATTGTAGTTCCAAATGGTTTCGGACTTTTCCGCAGAAACTTCTTCCGGTTTCGGAAAACCCATCCTTGCCACAGGCATCGGCACACCGCCCAGTCCTGCGTATTCCTGCTCCAGTGCGGCATACTGTGCCTTTTCATTTTCTGTAAGGTATCTGTCCTCTGCAATCAAAGTCCGAATCCGCTTTTCAACTGCGTTCCATTTGAGTGTTTTCTCGTATGCCGGTTTGTAGTGATCCAACTTCATTCCCTTGGGAGAATAATTGATGTAACCGGATGAACCGTCCATAAAGGTATGGCTATGCCCGAACCAGTTGTATTCATCCTTTAGAAATGCAACCGCAGTTTTGGCATCAGGCTGATGCTGGTACAGGGCATAGATCCGCATCTGGCCACCACTATATCCGCTGCCACGGCACAGTTCAGCATCAATATCTGCCTGTGAAAATGACAAAGCGGAGGGTGCTGGTTTTGCACGCTCCGCTTCCTCGATATGGCTTATCTGCTGCGCTTCGGACGGAAACAAATCCAGACTCAGCTGTTGATAAGTTCCTCCCAAATCATTTCCTCGGCCTGAGCCTTGCAGTTGTTCGCCAGACCCACCCACAGCATCTGATCTCTGGCCTTCAGTTCCTCGGTCACGCCCGCTGCTGCCATCAGTTGGGGCATCAGCTGTTCCATCCGGTTCTCCGCTGCTTCCTCGATCTCCAGAAGATGGGGATACAGTTTCTCCGACAGGAGCAGCTGATTGTACAGGATCGGGCGATGCTCCTTCAGATAGGTCTTTCTCATCCTGCCGTACTTGCCCAGAGGTTTCTGGGGCGGGTTGGTCAGGGTGATGTTCGGGATCAGGTAATCCCCGGTTCTCAGGTAACTCAGGTTGTTGTTCATGATTTGCGCTCCTTTCATCGGGCTGGTTTTTTAGATGTTTTTCACGCTCTGCGTTCTGGATCACAACGCCGATCTGCCGCAGCACCTGTTGGTTGATCTGACTGACGGCGTTACCCAAGGCGGCAATGCTCTCCGGGGTATTGAAGTCGAAAATTGCCATGAAATCCTCATGGTCGAAATACTGTTCCGGCTCCAGACCGCAGCGGGACATCAGAGAATAAGTGATACTGACCGTTGCCGCAGACTTAAATTGCAGTGCGATGTTAAGGTCATCATACTCTTCCAAAAAAGAACCGTCAACGATGCGGCGAATGTCATGCTGGTTGTCCTGCCAGTAGTCATCTGCCAGCATAGCGGCCACATCAGCAAGCTGCTGGGCAAGCCCCTCTTTTCCGGGAATATCAAAGCGATCTTCCAGCATGGACTGCACCGGCGCAATGTGTCTGTCCTCCAATTTCCACAAAAACGGGCGGCGGGAGTATTCCCGTTCGCCGGTATCGGAAATATCAAAGACATAGCGCAGACGAACATGATCTCCGCTGTCATCCAGCAGGGCGATGCCGGTGGAGCCACGGCGGACATAGCGGCCCATTCGCTTGTTCCACAGTTCATAGTCAGCACAGGCCGTCGCATCCGGGCGCTGGGCATAAATCATCAGCTGTTCATGGAACGGGTACTTATAGAGCCGGGATGCGGTGGTCAGAAAGGCCGTCCATTCCTGCCAGCTGCCGGTCAGCTGAACCGCCATGTTATCTGCCATCTTCGCATATTGTTCTGCTTTTGTAAGCATGGGTTTTCCTCCTTTCAGCTTCTGGAATAAGAAAAGGGGCGGCCACAAGACCGCCCCGGCATGGGTAGTGGATTATTCGTCAAAATC
>JAGAUY010000078.1 GCA_017620525.1 Oscillospiraceae bacterium
GGACATGAACAACTTTTATGCTTCTGTAGAATGTATGCTCAATCCAAAGTTGCGGGGACACCCGGTAGCAGTTGGTGGCGATGTAGAAGCCCGGCACGGAATCATCCTTGCCAAGAACTACGAAGCCAAGGCATACGGAATCCAAACTGGCGAAGCACTCTGGCAGGCCAAGCAGAAGTGTAAGGATCTGATCATCGTACCACCACATTATGAGGAATATCTCAAATACTCCCGGCTTGCCAGAAGCATCTATGAAGAATACACCGACCGAATTCAGCCGTATGGCATGGATGAAAACTGGTTGGATGTGACAGGCAGCACCGGCATCTTCGGTGATGGAGAAACCATAGCCAACACACTGCGGGAGCGGATCAAGTTCGAATTGGGTCTTACCATCTCTGTTGGTGTCTCATTTAATATGATCTTCGCAAAGCTTGGCAGTGACATGAAGAAGCCTGATGCGGTTACGGTCATTCCCAAGGACAGCTTCCGTGAGAAAATATGGCATCTGCCTGCGTCGGACATGCTTGGTGTGGGTCGCGCTACGGAGAAGTTCCTCTCCTCCTATGGCATCAAAACCATTGGAGATTTGGCGAACGCACATCCTGACTTTATTAAACGCAGGCTGGGAAAGAACGGAGCTATGCTTCTGGCCTATGCCAATGGACTTGACCGGAGCCAGGTACAGCGGCAGGACTATGAACCCCCAATGAAATCGGTGGGGCATGGCATTACTACGGTACAGGACTTAGAAAACAACGCGGAAGTCTGGAACCTGATCCTCGCGCTTTCTCAGGACATCGGTCACAAACTGCGGGTCTATAATAAGAATGCCTGTGGTGTTGCAATCTATGTTCGCTATATCCACGACAAGCAGCTTGCCGGAAAGCAGTGGCAGTGTCAGATTCCGGTGGCTACCCACAGTGCGGCGATCATCGCAAAGGCAGCCTATGAACTGTTCGAGCGAAGCTACAACTGGGAGCATACCATTCGGGCAGTAACTGTCAGAGCCATCAACCTCCAATCACAGGATATCCCTCAGCAGCTCCAGTTTTTTGCAGATCCATTTCAGGTGGAAAAGAAAGAAAAGCTGGAAACCGTGGTGGAAGATATCCGGCGCAGGTTCGGCAAGTATGCCATCCAACCTGCATGCCTGTATCAGGATCTGAAAATGGCACCCAATGATGTAGAATTAAAAATGCCGACTGGCTTGATTGGATAGGAGGAAATAACCATGGCAAATATCCCACCTGAATTGGTCCAATCGTATATTCATTGCTCAAATCTGCTGTTCCCAGAAAGCAGTGGCAAGCTGTTTATTGGGATCGCAGATAATGGAAACCACTTCCTGGAACACGGAATCAAGGAAGGGACGAAACTGGTGTTCGACCAGGAGAAGCCCTTCGAAAAAGGGCAGCTTTCGTGTTTCATTGACCGGGCAAACAAGCTTCACCTGCTTACCACTCAAAAGCGGGGATACAAACACCTTGGCAGGCTTGTTGCCACCATTTCAGCATTCTGAGGTGGAATATGGTGCAGGAATTCGTTAAGACTTATGTCGAAGCGGTTGTCAAAGTTCTGCCGGATGGTCAAAAACGCCCCTTGATCATCGTCTTTGAAAGCCGTAAAAAATACGCCATCGACCGTGTCCGGAGAGTGACCCGTGCATGTGCCACCAAGGTGGGTGGTACAGGTATCCGATATACTGTGGAAATATTGGGTACCACTACTTTTCTCTTCGAAGATGACGAGGGAAGATGGTTCGTAGAGGCCCGTGCAGACGCAATCTGCGAGTAACTGAATAATGAGGTGCAGGCTATCCCTTTCCTGCACCATGCGTACAAGCTGAATATATGGATGATGAACTTTGATGTGATGAAGGGAGTACCACAATGGGAAGAAATCAATCTCTTGCATGGAACTGCATCCATGCTACATGCGATTCTCAAAATCTGAATGAGCAGGTATTATACGAAAGAGCCAAGTTGCTCCTTGGATGCTACCGGAGCGTCTGCTGGGCAACCACTGGCACCTGTACACCCGTAGACGAGGAAAACTACTGCTATCGGGATCACCGACTGGACACCGCCCTGGGATACCTGAAATCGTTTTGCCCCAAGGCTGAAAAAACCAGATTCGAGGTAAAAATCCGTTCTCTGTTTGAAACCCGGTGGATGATCGAACTGGTGGACAATGCCATGCTGCAGGTAAAGGAGTTTCCTGATAACGGCGACCAATACTTTGAGATTGTCGCCAAGTGCTATCTCAACCGTTTCAAGTACAATGAAACGGATCTGCTGGATATCTTACATATTGAGCGTAGCCGATTCTATGATCGGAAGAAGGAAGCCATCATGGTCTTTGGCATCGCTCTGTGGGGCAGCGAGATTCCGAAACTCCAGACATTCCTGTCCCAGCTCGACGAGACAGATAACCTGCCTCTGCTGGCTGTCTGAAAGTCCGACTTTTGTCCGATAACAGTCCTACAAAAGTACGAGGAACTTCGGACGGTTTTGATACTGAAAGTCCGACTGTTGTTTTGTTACAATGCAGATGCTGTAACGAAGCAATATGTCAGGTGCAACCAACGACATATTCTGCTGGGTAATTGCCCGGTCGATACAGCAACAAGCTGTGTTGGCTGGGCTTTTTTCTTTGCCACCAACCGCAAAACTAGCCATATTTCAGTTGCAATCGTCACGGTCACTAATTGTTTACATTTTGGGTCACAAAATCCGACAGCATTGTCAGCCACTGCACTCAATAATATAATTAGCGGCCCAAATCACAAAACAGGAGGAAAACACTATGGAAATGGAAATTATTCGGGACTGCTTGGGTCGGATCGTCTGCAAGGTGAATGCCGCAGACGGTACAGTGGAGACAAAGTACGGTAAGATCAGGGTTCTTACCAGAGTCGCCATCGGAGACTCCTACTGCATTGAGCGCGACAATGTGGTAACCTGGGTGACCAGAGAAAGCGAAAAGCGCTTTACTGTCAAAAGCTATCCCATCGATCCCTTAGCCGCATGAAAAGCGGTCATCCGAACATAAGAATATGCGAATCCGCTAGAACTGCTTGACGGTCAGGATTAGTCAGTCCCAATAGGTACTGACTATTCTGGCCGTCTTTGCTTTTCTGGCAGAGAACGCCTCCTGTGGATTTGCCACCCACAGGAGAGCGATATGAGAAAGAAAATCTGGCAACCGTACCTAACGAAATACCCGTGATCTCCGGATTTGGACCCTACCCACCAAATCTGAATTCTAAGGAGATCACAAAAATGACTTTTAACTATGCACTGGAAAAGAAGAAGTTTGACGCGGCTTGGGAGTCCCTCCGTAAGTTCTACACGGAGTCTGGAATGGAACCTGAAGCCATCGAAGCGATGCACGAGTATGACTGGGATGCTTTTAAGGCGGCCCGGATTGAAGCATTACATACCCAGGAATTGAAGCTGCCCCCTGATATGGATGACGAGTCCGAAGCTCCTGAGTCTCCGCTCATGAAGAAGTTCGGAAAGCAGCTCACCACCGAATATGACACCTTCGGCGGTCATTCCCGGTATTGGTGGTTTGATGAGTTGACCACACCGTGTCTGACGGTTGGCATTCCTTATCTGACAGATGCAGACAAGGAACTACTGACGATGTATGTGGTGGATGGGCTGACTACCAGAGAGATCGCAAAGCGAATCGGGATCACCCATGTAGCTGTCTCACAAAAACTGGGCAAGCTCTTTAACTATTTCAAATAATCTGCTGTCATTTTGCACACGAACACCCGGTTAAACAGGCACAAAAATACTGCTAGGTTCGTCGGAATTACTGAAAATTAATTATTTTCAATTTTTACTTTCCAAAATCGCGTTTTCGCTGCCTACCAAGTGAGGGGACCTTCTAAAGGATAAAAGCCTCTCAGTGAACCTTGAAAAATGAATAGAAAAATGTGCCGATCAAAACTACCTTTCCTGATTTTTCAGGGCAATCGAGTGGTAAGAGCGCCAGGACTCCTTCGGGACGAGCGATCCATCTTATATCACCCCACGAACCTTCAGCAAGCCGTGGTAGGTTGCGAAAGAGGTCGAATGATAATACTTCTGTTTAGCGGCAGCCCGCTGGGATGCGGGAAGAAACTGGTGTGGGCTGGAAACTGATGCCCTCTGCTGGTTCTTATGAGGTTATCGTTGCAGGGTTTCCTTGTGACAGGCTGGATGACCGTCGGTACATTGCCTTTTTATACCGGGGTTTTATAACGGTTACTTTACTACCAAAGAATGAGAATTTGGCGGTAGAAACACTGTGCAGGAGGTTCGCCTCCTGCATAGCATTCTGCTGCCAACAATCCTAAACAGGAGGTTCCCCATGTTTGAAATAGATAGAAAACCGGGCGGGTTTGTTGACCCGAACCAGTATGGCTTACCAGATGACTACATCTTTGATTTTACCTTTGAAAATCGCTACCACATTTTCCATCACCGGATCAGCCGGGGCTATGAGTACATTGCATATGACATGCAAGCAAATCTTTCCTCTGCTGTCTGCGTAAAGAAAACGAAGCAAGGCCCGGAGCAGTTCACCCGAATGATTCCGGAAATCCTGTACGCAATCAAGTCTGATTCTGAAAAACGGTTCCGTGGCGCGTCTGCTTATCCACCCAACCAGCTCATTGACCTGATCTTCCGTGTGATTATGCCTGAGTATGGCTATACAGTCCGCGAATCCCAGATTGCCATGGCAAAAACCATCTACAAGGGGCTGACCATGCGGCAGGTCACTTTATGCGAAGCAGAGGTCGGCTCTGGAAAAACGATGGCATACCTGGTGGCTTCTCTGATCGCCAAGGTTAACGACCAGCTTTATAAGCACTGGGGTTACCCGGTGACGATCACTACATCCAGTATCGAACTGCAAAAGATGATTATCGAGAAAGAGATCCCTGCGCTGTCTCATATGCTTATGGATTTCGGAATCATCCAGCAGCCATTGAGAGCTGTCCTCCGCAAGGGCAAGGAACATTATTTCTGCCCCAAGCGCTACGATGACTACCTTGCCACCATCAAACATTATCCGTATAAGTACAGCCAGACCATCGACAGTCTGCGAAAGTATGACCTGAACCGCAATGGGTTTGATCTGGACAATGTCTATCTGAATGCCCACATCAAATCCAACATCTGTGTGCAGGGCTCCTGCAAGAACTGCCACTACCCAGCCAGATGCCGATATGCGGAGTTTATTGAAGAAGCGGGAATGTGTTACCACTTTGACTTTCAGGTCACGAATCACAACCTGTTTCTGATGCATCGGAAGAACTCCGACACAGAGCAGAAATCGGGCATCATCCTCAACAGTAACTTCGTGATTATCGACGAGGCCCACAAGCTGACAGAAACCGCTCTGGATGTCTATGGTGTGATCCTGGACCCGCGGGAAATCAGCAAGTTTCTCAATTCGGTCAAATACGCACGCAGGGCTGATGATAAGATCCGCAGAGAATACCAGCAGCTCCTCCGAGATACCGATCATCTTAATTCGAAGCTCATCGCAACCCTCAATATGTTCCGGGTCAACAAGAGTCAGGACATCTCTGCTGTCAAGTTTGATAACAACATTACAATCACCAGACTTCTGGAACGAATTAAAGCAAAGCTGGAACTCATTGAAAACTGGAATCGTCCAGACGGCCGTGGAAATACGCCTTCATGTGCAAGGCTTCTGGAAACGCTTTCTGCGTTCAATCAGACCAGAGGAATGAGAAGCTGGATCAAGTACGACCGGGACGAAGATAACTTCACTCTGTGCAGCATCCCGTTTTCCATCGGAACAGAGCTCCAGCGGTATCTCTGGAGTGATATGAATATGCATTTCGCCCTGACTTCCGGCACCATGTGTGACGATACCGGCTTTTCTTTCTTCAAAGAGGAAATCGGTGTTGCACGTTATCTCAATGAGTACGCTATCGAAGAATACCGCTGCGAATCTCCCTTTGACTATAAGAACAATTCCCGGCTGTATATTTCGGAAAATGTACCGGACCCCGACATGGACGATCCGTACTATGTTCCTGCTGTAGCAGCCGAGATTATCAACCTAATTCGTGCCACCCGTGGGCGCACCGCTGTACTCTTTACATCCTATAAGATGCTCAGTGTTGTCTACGAAATCGTAAAACCCTATCTGTCGGATTACCCGCTGATTCAGATGAGCCGAAGCAATCGGAATGCCATCACCCAATTCAAAGAGAGCGGGAATGGTGTGCTGTTTGCATCCGGCAGTATGTGGGAGGGTGTGGACTGCGCCGGAGATATTCTCTCCTCTGTGATCATCGTCCGGCTGCCGTTCCCGCTGAGAACCCATGCCATGGAGCAAAAGAAAAACCGTTGTGCCAGCGTCCATGATTTCGTGCAGACATATGCGGTTCCTCAGATGATCATCAAGCTCCGGCAAGGTGCTGGCAGACTGATTCGCACAGAAAGCGATACTGGTGTCCTGGCAATTCTGGATGCCAGAGCTGCCAAGGGTGGCACATACCGCCATAGAGTCCTCACGGCACTCAGTAAATATCCTCTCGTCAGAACCGTGTTCGATGTCCGGGCATTCATTGACGAAGTGAAGGACGAAAGCTACAAGAAAGGAGCCTGAATATGAGTGCAGAAGAATTTGATTTGCTGGAAGCAGATGTAGCCTATTTTCAGAATTACCACCTCCATCTGGTGGATGGAACCGTAATCGAAGCATCCGAAGAATACTACAAGCCGGTGCATCAGAGCTTGATCGCAAAATATGATGCCAGCGGACCAGACAGCCTGATTACCGTAGGAGATCGGCTTCTGGGCTACACCTACATTCCCTAGAAGAACATTCTCTACATCAATACCGCTGGAGTAAGGAAGGTGCCCAGATGAACACTGTACCCATTACAAAGGCCCACGAATCCCAGGACACCTACAAGCGAAACGCCCAGTATTTCCGGGTCTACAATTATCTGAAGAATATGTATGATGCCGGAGTCCTGAGCAGAGCTCAGGTAAGAAAAGCGCTCCGCTTCTTTGCGGAATACTTTGACGCGCCCATGAGGTTATTTCTATGACTGGGTATGTAGATAAGTGTCGCTGGTTCGACTGCTTGGATGAGCGGTTCCCTGATATTCCGATGCTATATCAGCCCCTAACAATGGGCAGTCTCTTCGATGGCATTGGCGGCTTTCCACTGGCCGCCTGCCATGCAGGAGTCATCCCACTGTGGGGCAGCGAAATTGAGCAGTTTCCCATTGATGTGACCAAAAGAAGATTTCAGTTCATGGTTCATGTGGGAGATATAACAAAACTGGACGGTGCGAAGCTTCCGCCAGTGGATATCCTCTGTGGGGGCAGCCCCTGCCAGGATTTATCCGTGGCTGGAGCCCGCGCTGGTCTTGCCGGAGAAAGATCCGGCTTATTTATGGAGCAAGTAAGACTTGCAAAGGAGATGAGATATGCGGATATACTTCGAGGACGATCAGGCGTCCATATTCGACCCCGCTACTTCATCTGGGAAAACGTGCCGGGCGCATTCTCAAGTGGCTCCCCGAAGGGCGAGGACTTCCGAATTGTCCTCGAAGAAGTTGTCAGAATTAGTTGCGGTCCCGTACATGTCCCTCGACCTTACGCCGGGAAATGGCAACCTGCTGGGCGAATCCTATTGGGAGATTCTTTCTCCCTGGCGTGGAGATGCCTTGACGCTCAATACTGGGGTGTCGCCCAGCGTCGCAAAAGAATCTTCCTTATGGCAGACCTTGGAGGAACGACCGCACCCGAAATATTATTTGACGGCAAAGGCTTGTTTAGGAATCTTGAGGCGAGCCGAAGAACGAGGGAAGGAACTTCCGCCACAACTGAAGGAAGCTCTGGAAGTGCAAGCTGGATTGCGCCAGCCGCCGATTCCAATAACATCGAATGAAAGTGGACATCCAGAGCAGAGCACATCACCTCCGGCTACACAAACAGGACCCACTGGGTTTGATGGTTACAACGGTGATCTGACCGGCCCAGTTACTTCCACTCTAGGCACCAACTGTGGCATGTCTACTGGCCGAACCGGTGTCATTCAGCCAAAAGCCATTGGAATCGACAGTAAGCATGCAGCCGAAACAGGTGACAAAGCATCCACGCTGGGAACAAACTGTGGTTCCTCAACAGGAAGAACCGGTGTCATGCATCCAATGGCTTTCGCCGCAAATCAGCGGTCTGAGGTAAGAGATCTGCACGGAAGGACTGGCGCACTCGCCACTACCCATAGCCCAAAGCAGACAACCCTGATCGCAGGATTTCTCGGTGATTCTTCTGCCACGGCCAGATCTATCGGCTATCAGGAAGAATGTTCTCCCACACTCAAGTCGGAGGAAAAATCACCGATGGTGCTTTGCCTGAATGACCAGGGCGGTAAGGTCATGTTCTGCTCGGAGAACATAACCGGAACACTCCGCGCCCAGGAACACGGACACCAGCCTCTGCTGCTGGAATCCAATCAGAATCACGCAACCATACGCTCTGACGGAAAATCCACTACACTACCAGCTTCTATGGGCATGGGCGGTGGCTATGTACCAATGGTATGCGTCCCAGAAGAAGTAGAAGAAAACTATGCCACATTGGAGGTAATGCCTCAAGTATATGAAAACCACGGAATTGATGCCCGTGTGAAAGGCCCTCTAAATGTGGCGCCAACGATGTCCGCCAGATACGGAACTGGCGGCAATAATATTCCCCTCGTCGGGCAACCGGAAACTGTATTCTGCATTGTCGGAAATACCATAGACCGGGAGCCTGAGAACGGCGGTAACGGAATTGGCTGTCAGGAAGATATTTCCTACACCCTTACCGCTACAGACAGGCATGCGGTCTACTCCCGGCAGCGAGTGGATGTTTTCAAAGAAAATGATGTCGTTTGTACAGAAAGCGCTCGGCAGCATAAAGATGCGACAGATCTTGTGGTGCAGACCTATCAGGATAAGGTAGGAACCCTGGGTCACAGCGATCATAAAGGGATCAATAATCAGTATGTAGACGAAGATAAATGTGTTGTCGAGGGCATCAATCTGATAAGACGCCTCACACCTTTGGAGTGTGAGCGGTTGCAGGGATTTCCGGATTATTTCACCGACATTCCAGATGCCTCCGACTCTGCTCGTTACAAAGCCCTGGGAAATAGTGTCGCAATCCCTTGTGTTGACTTCCTTATAGAGGGCATCGTCCTCCACTTGGCAAACGAAGCGGCATAGCTGCTTTTATTGGTTTGGTACAGATTTTGCGGTGCTTTCTTGTGCTTACTGGTGGCTAGACTTCCAGAAGAACATGTAGTATCGTTAGGCTACGAATGTAGAAAGGAGTGGTACTGCCGTGGCAATGGTAACCCGAATCGATCCATATTCCCAACTTGCCACCGGTCGAAAGCTCAGGACATGTGCCTACTGCCGTGTCTCTTCCAACTCGGCCGATCAGCTCCACTCCTATGCGGCACAGGTGAAATACTACACCAAAGCAATCAAGGAGCGAAGCGAATGGGAATTTGTCGATGTGTTCGCTGACGAAGGAATCACAGGAACCCGTGCTGATAAGCGGCCAGAGTTCCAGCGGATGATCAAGCTGTGTAATATGAAACGCATTGACCTGATCGTCACAAAATCCATTTCCCGATTCGCAAGAAATGTCCCTGAGTGTCTGGAGTATGCCAGATCTCTCAAGCGGATCGGTGTAGGAATTATCTTCGAGGAAAACGGAATCAATACCCTCCGCATGGGCGATGAGCTGATGATGACTACTTTCAGTGCCATTGCCCAGGAGGAATCCATGGCAATCTCCCAACGACTGAAGCACATGAATCGCGAACGCATGAAGCGTGGCGAGTATGTAGCCGGTACTGCCCCGTATGGATACCGACAGGTAGACAAAAAGCTGGTAGTATACGAGCAGGAAGCAACAGTCGTGCGGGAGATTTTTTCAGCCTACCTGAACGGATGCTCCATCTCTGAAATCGTCAGAGATTTGAGAAGCCGTGGTATCCCCAAGAAGAACGGTGACGATCATTGGAACTATGTAACCGTCACCTATATCCTGACCAACGAAAAATATATGGGAGACACTCTCTTCCAGAAAACCTATAAAACCGAAACTCTGCCCTTCACCAAGGTAAAAAACACTGGCGAGCTGGACAAATATTACGCAGAAGGCAGCCACGAAGCGATCATCAGCAAGGAAGCATTCCACGCAGCCCAGGCACTGATGGCTAAGAAAGCAGAGCATTTCGGCAGAAGAACACCAGCCACCCCATACCCACTGACCCGGAAGATCCGCTGCAGTGCGTGTGGGGCATTTTTTGTACGCAGAGCCAGCAAAACCAATGTGGTCTGGTCGTGCTACAAGCATATAGAAAGCAAAGACCAGTGTCCTGCGAAACGGTACAGCGAAACGCAAATCTACGGTGCCTTTATGCGGATGTTCAACAAGCTCTTCTATAACAGCAAGTCGATCCTTCGGAATACCCTCTACCAACTGGACTTCGTCATGACCTATAAGCGGAAGAATGACGCACAGTCGGCTGAGTATAACCAGAAAACCATCGCTCTGCTGGAAAAAAAGCACATGCTGGAACAGCTCCGGGCGAAAGGCTATATGCCGGATGCCTTATTCCTCAGTCAGACTAAGGCAATCGACAAGGAACTGGACGAGATCAGAGTCGACAAGGCTATCTTGTACGACACCCGGCTGGAGAATACCTACAGCGAAATTAAAAAGCTGATATCCATAATTGAGGACTACGGCCAGGAAATGGTCACCTTCGACGAGGACATCTTCGATGCCATCGTCACACAAACGGTCATTACCCCTGACGATGAAATCCGATTCACCCTCATGGGTAACATCAGTTTTACAGAAAGGTTATGACTCCATGAAGAAACACAGATCGCTACCCTTCGGGTACACCATCACAGATGGGCAGCTCATCATCGAGCCAAGAGAAGCGGAAGCCATCCGAAAGATATTTGCTGAGTATGCGGAAGGTGCCAGCCTGTCAGAACTGGCCGCCACCTTGACGAAGCTGCAAATACCCTATTCGGAAAAGCGTACCGAATGGAATAAAAACATGGTTGCCAGAATCATCGGCAACCGAAAATACACCGGTGCAGACGGCTTCGACCCGATCATCGATCTGGACATCTTCAAGGAAGCAAACCTCTCCAAAGACCAGAAAATCAAGAAGCAGCACTGCCATGACAATACCACGGTAGGAATCTTCCGAGCCAGACTGATCTGCAAGGGGTGCGGAAGCCGAATGATCCGCCTCTACGAGAAACGGAACCGAGAGCATGTCAGGTGGATCTGCGAAAACCCAGAATGCAGAATCCGCGTCTGCATCACCGATGAACTGCTGGAATGCCGAGTGGTAGACCGAATGAATCTGATCATCGACAACCCAGACCTGCTGGAATGTCCTGACTGCTACCTCATAGAGGACTCCGGCAGTATACAGCGAAGTAAGACAGCCCAGGAGCTGGGCAGAATGTGCGAAAGCGGCAACTACTCAGAAGAACAGCTACTGGAAGTAATCCTCAGCGGCGCCCAGATGCGATACGAAATGTGTCCCCAAGTCCAGGGCAATGCGATCACCAGCGTGAGCATCGCATTCAACGATACACAGAAGCAAGAGGAACTGGACACAGAACTATTCCTGAAAACAGTGAATTACATCCTGCTTGATGCGGATGGCAACATACATCTCCGGCTGAAAAATGGCAAAGACATCTAGTGAGGTAGCCCCATGAACGTAACCACAATCCCTAAGAAAACAATCACTGTTATCACACCAACTAAAAAGCGTGTGGACAAAGCCAAGTACGACCAACTGCGGGTTGCTGCCTACTGCCGTGTCTCCACCGACTCAGAAGAACAGCTCACCAGCTATACCATCCAGAAAAGGGTTTACACCGAAATGATCATGGAAAAGCCAGAATGGTGCCTCGTGGACATTTATGCTGACGAGGGCATTTCCGGCACGAAAGCGGTGAACCGTCACGAATTCCAGCGGATGATGAAAGACTGCAAGAAGGGAAAAATCGACTACATTATAACGAAGTCGGTATCCCGCTTCGCCAGAAACACAGCCGAGTGTCTGGAATTTGTCCGGCAGCTCAAACTCATGGGAATCGGAGTCATCTTCGAGGAACAGAACATTGACACCCTGAAAATGGACGGCGAACTGCTGATCACAATCCACGCCGGATTTGCCCAGGCAGAAAGCGAAAGCATGAGTAAGAACATCACCTGGGCATTCCGCAAGCGGTTCGAAAACGGCGAAGTGGTATTCAACTACAAAAAGATGGTCGGCTATAGGAAAGGTCCGAATGGCCCTGAGATCATCCCAGAGGAAGCTGAAATCATCCGAACCATCTTCGATATGTATATTGCAGGTATGACACTGCGGGAAATTACTGAGAAACTTCTGGAAGAAGGTGTGGCTACAAAATGCGGCAAAGTCAAGTGGTCAGCCACCACCATACAAAGCATCCTGAAGAACGAAAAATACTGCGGCGATGCCATCCTCCAGAAAACCATCACCATTGACTGCATCGAGAAAGTCCATAAGAAAAATGAGGGCGAAGCACCCATGTACTATGTCAGGGATAACCACCCTGCCATCGTCTCCCGAAAGACTTTCAATAAGGCACAGGAAGAAATGGCAAGGCGCGGCAGTAAGCGAAGCCCCTCTCAGAAAGGATCGGTCACCGGCCAGGGCAAGTACAGTAAATACGCCTTATCGGAAGTCCTCCACTGTGGAACCTGCGGAACCAAGTACCGCAGAACCACATGGTGCAAAAATGGCAAGAAACGGGTAGTTTGGCGATGCTGCAGTCGGCTGGACTACGGAACCCAATTCTGTAAAGACTCTCCTACGGTGGATGAAACGGAACTCCACGCAGCCATTGTCCGAGCGATGAGTACCTTCAACAAGGAAGATTACGACATCTTCCATCAGAGTATCCTGGACACCATGCCAGATGCCATCGGGTTGTTCGAGGATACCAGCGAAGCCGGAGTCATCAAAAGCCAGATTGAGAGTCTAAATCAGGGCATGATGGAGCTGGTGGAACTGTCCATCAAAGAGGGCCTAAGCGTAGAAGAATCGGAAGAAAGCTTCCAGCGGATCTCCGAAGAAATCGCCCAGCTCGAAGCGCGGTTGGAAGCCATCCGCACCGCAGGGCAAACGGAAGGTGAACGGCTGGAAGGAATCCAGCGTCTGCAAGCCTCCGTCAATGAACTCAAGACCTGCACCTCTGAATATAACGACAACGCAGTTCGGCAGATGATCGAGTGCATCAAGGTATACCCCACAGGAAAACTGGAAGTCATCTTCGCTGGTGGCTACACTGTCGCAGAACATATCGACCTGAAGAAAGGATAAGAA
>JAGAUY010000079.1 GCA_017620525.1 Oscillospiraceae bacterium
CAGGGAGCCGATGCGGATGGTGCCGTCTTCTTCCATGGTAATACCGCGGATCTCGTCCAGGCCCTGGATGCTCAGCAGGGACTTGCCGGCACGCTTGCCCTCACGCATCTGAACCAGAACGTCAGTGCCGCCGGCGATGATGTCAGCTTCGGGATGTGCCAGGTGCAGCTCAATTGCGTCCTGGACGCTCTTGGCCTGGTACAGAACATTAATATCATACATAGTTACGATTCTCCTTACTCTTCGATCAGTCCGGCCTCAGTGAATTCCTTGTACAGGACATGGGGGTTGATGGGGCAGACGTTGATGGAAACATCGGTCGCATTGCGGATTGCGTTGCGGATAGCGGAAGCAACGGGACATGCGGGGGGCTCGCCCAGAGCCTTGGTGCCGAAGGGGTTGGTGGGCTCGGCATTCTCGATGAAGGCAACTTCCAGCTCGGGATGATCCATGAAGGTGGACAGCTTGTAGTCCAGCAGGTTGTTGTTCAGAGGCTTGCCGGTCTTCTCGTCGAAGAGCAGCTGCTCGCTCAGAGCATAGCCGATGCCCATGGACATACCGCCGTGGACCTGTGCTTCGGCCAGCGCGGGGTTGATCAGGGTGCCGCAGTCGTGAACGTTCAGGATGCGGGTCAGCTTAGCCTTGCACATGGGAATGTCGACCTCGACTTCTGCGAAGCAGACGCCGAAGGAGTAGGCGTTGGACTTGATCTGGCAGGTGGTCTCTGCGGTGATGTGGTGGCTGTCCTCCAGGGAGTACAGGCTCTCGCAGGCCAGGTCGCCCAGAGTCTTCAGAACGCGGCCGTCAGTGGTGCGGATGATGTTGCCGTCAACCAGATCCAGGATCTCGATGGGCATACGGGTCTGATCGTGAGCAATCTGCAGGATCTTCTTACGCAGCTCGGTGGCACACTTGGAGATACCCAGAGCGCCGATGTAGGTCTGACGGGAAGCGTAAGCGCCGGTGCCGTAGGGAGTTACATCGGTATCCTGGCAGGAGACGACATGGACATCCTTCAGGGGGATGCCGACAGCGTCAGCGACCATCTGGGAGTATGCGGTGTCGCAGCCCTGGCCGATTTCGGTTTCACCGGTCTGATACTGGACGGAGCCGTCCTGATTGACGATCATACGGACGGAGCAGGACTCCAGGGAGATGGGCCAGACAGCGGTGTTGTACCAGAACACAGAAACACCGACACCCTTGCGGATGGGACCGGTCTGGTTCTTGTACTCGTTGAACTTGGTGTAGTAATCGAAGATCTCGATACCCTTGTCCAGGCACTGGTTGAAGGTATCCTCGAACATTTCGTTCTTGGAGAAGCTGTCAACGTAACCCTTGGGCATCAGAGTCTTGCGGCGGTAGTCGATGGGATCCAGACCCAGCTTCTTGCAGATGTCGTCGGTGTGGGACTCAACTGCGAAAGTGGTCTGAGGCATGCCGTAGCCGCGCATTGCGCCGGCGGTGGGACGGTTGGTGTAAACGGAGTAAGCAACACCCTCGTAGTTGGGAACGGGGTACAGCTGGGGGATGGAACCGGCGCCCTTGGCGACGATGGAGTGGCCGTGGGAAGCGTAGGCACCGCCGTTGGACCACTGCTCACCCTTACGGGCAACCAGAGTGCCGTCCTCGCGGACCCAGGAGATCAGGTGGGTGCGGATGGAGTGACGGACGCGGTTGGAGACGAAGGTCTCTTCGCGCTCGCACTCGTAGTGGACCAGACGGCCGCCGACCTGGGTGGAAGCCCAAGCGGTCAGAGGCTCGTACAGAGCGTCCTGCTTGTTGCCGAAGCCGCCGCCGATGTAGGGCTTGACGACGCGGATCTTGCCCCAGGGGCAGCCCAGAGCCTGACCGGTGATACGGCGGACAATGTGAGGAATCTGAGTGGAGGAGACGACCACGGTACGGCCGTTCTCACCGTAGGCGTAAACGCCGTGGTTCTCGATGTGGCAGTGCTGAACAGTGGGAGTGTTGTACCAGCCTTCGATCTTAATCAGACCGGGCTCCTTGATGGCTTCTTCGTAGTTGCCAATGTGAGTTTCGGACTTTGCCAGCAGGTTGCCGGGGCACTCTTCGTGGATCTGGGGAGCATCGGGCTCCAGAGTCTTCTGGGGATCCAGAACGAAGGGCAGCTCTTCGTACTCAGCCTTGATCAGACGGACAGCCTGAGTAGCGGCAACGGCATTTTCTGCGATAACGATTGCGACATCGTCACCGTAGTAACGGACGTGCTGATTGAGCAGCTTGCGGTCTGCCACGTCCTGATGGTGGGGATCGGTGGACCAGGGGTGACCGGAGGTGGGGAACTGAATGTCGGGGACGTCGAAGCAGGTCAGAACCTTGACGACGCCGGGGACAGCCTCAGCAGCGGAGGTGTCGATGGACTTCACGTAGCCATGGGTGATCTTGGAGTGATAGATCTTCATGACCAGGGCTCCCTCGGGGAGCAGGTCCTCTACATACTTGGCTCGGCCGGTGGCCTTGTCGTAGGCATCCACGCGGATTGCGCTTTTGCCGGTGTACTTTCTCATGAGATTAATCTCCTTCCTGGCGGATTGAATGCGTACTTCTTTGTTCTCTTGACGGGATAACGTAAATGTGATAAACGGGGTGTTATCTATCAAAAATTATAATATAGCGAAGGGTGGATGTCAAGTTTTTTGAATAGATTGTTTCGGGCAAAAATGGAGATTTGAGTGATACGGGGTACCTGATTTTGCTAAAAAAAGCCCATTTTTAGCAGTTTTTGATAAGAGGTGATTCACCTCGTCTGCAAATTCAACAAAAATGGACGGAAGTTTTCTACATTTACGATAGTAATAAATATCTGCATCGAATAGATCGGAGCGAACTTATTATGAATAACAGAGGGGTTCGGAGGTTGACCGGGCGGAGCGGAAGTGCTATGATATCAAAAAACCATTGGGAGGAACGAGAAATGTCCAAAATGTCTCCGCTGCAGCTGGGCCAGAAGCTGAATCTGCCCGCTGTCAGCATCGAAGCGCTGAAGAACTTCAAAGTATCCGAGGAGACTGCTGCACGGCTGAAGGCGGCATTCCAGAGCAGTCAGGAGGAGTTTGAGGCGGAAGCCCGGAAAGAACCGGAGGCAGACCTGCTGGTACTGGCGCTGTATCTGCGCTGGTCCATGGATGCTCACTTCCTGTATGCCATCCGGGGAATGAGCTGGGATATTTTCTTTGACACTTTCAGAGACCTCACCATCTGGGCCAATGCCTTTACGGAGGAAACCGGACGTCCCGGTCTGAAGGAGTGGGGATGGTGCGGCAGAGCCATCAGGATGCAGCTGTTCCGCCTGGGCAGACTGCAGTTCCAGGAAGAGTCGCTTGCTTCTGATATTGTACTTGGGGATGAAACCTTCCCGGCAGGAACGAAGGTGCTGCAGGTACACATTCCCGCCGGCGAACCGCTGACGCCTGAGGCTGTGGAAGAATCCCTCGGCCGTGCCCAGAGCTTTTTCCGGACCTACTACCGGCAGAAGTATGAACTGTTCTGCTGCCGGTCCTGGCTGCTGTCTCCCGCGCTGGAGGAGCTTCTGGGTGAAGATTCCAATATTCTGCAGTTCAAGAAGCGTTTTGAGCTGTATGGCACGCTGCCTGAGCGTCAGGCTGAGGAGCGGGTCTTCGGCAAGCTGCAGGCGGATCCTGCCTGCTATCCGGAGGATACCTCCCTCCAGCGGAGCATGAAGCAGTATCTGATGGCCGGCAAACAGGTGGACATGGGCTGCGGCATCATCCGCTGCCGCAATGTGGAAGAAGTATATTCATAAGAGAAGTCCCCGATGCCAAAGCCAGTACGCGCAGCATAATATGAAACGAGCAAGTGCGTTGCGTCACTTGCTCGTTTTTGTATTGTACGCGCCGAAGATAATTACTCAACGGCAATGACGATCATGTCTTCAGCGGTCCAGTTATGGGAATACTGAGGACTGAGCCAGACTTCATCATAGGGAAAGTTCAGAAGCGGGAATTCATTGTAGAAGAAAGTGATGCACCCTTCTTCGTCTTCTTCACCGTACGTACTGCTCCACTGGTTGATCTCATACTCATTTCCGTCTGCATCATAGAACAGATGACCAAAGAGCTGATGCATGGGAATACCTTCTTTCCAGACAGCACGGAATTTCACAATCCAGCCGCTTCCCTGCTTTCTGGTGGAATCGAACGCAGCACCTTCAGGAAGCTCACCATGCTCGCCAGTAACCAGATTCAGATAGGTTGTCTGCATATCTTTACGCAGCCACTTGGCGCCGGTGATCACCAGCTTTATGTGGTCAGCTTCATAGAAGTAGGTACTATCCGCCCGGTAGGATACCATGGACGGGGAATCAGCGGAACCGGTGGAGATAATGCCGCTGGAAGCAGCGTCAAACTTCATGCCCCAATCAGTCTCAATATAGAAATCCAGACCTTTTAGCCAGGCAGTGTTGTCAGCGGATTCCTCGATATCCACACGCATATGGGTAGGATAAACCTCGATGTCAGCAATGGTGATGGCCTGACCGTCAAGAATCACCGTCTGATTTACTGGGAATACCTTACCTGCTGCGGTGAACTTGGGATCGAACTCAAGCAGGAAGTCAAAATGAGCAAGATAATCAGGTTCTTCGTATATTTTCTCGGAATAGATATCTTCAACCGCCCGATCCGGCGCCACCTGCTCATGTATGATGCTGTTGGTATACACATCCAACTTGATTCGCAGACTACCAGGAACATTGTCGTCAACGAAATCAATACTCAGACAGCGCAGTTCGCCGTTCTCCAATCCAAATCCGGTACTGTGATAGCTGCAGGATGCAGGCCGCTTACCATCGCAGTTCAGCACTTCAGGATCCGCTTCCAGAGACTTGTACTTGTCAGAATCCAGCTGATAGAATACATTAACCTGTTTCTGGTCGACGATGAGGTAGGCAACCTCAGCTGTAATATCACCATCAGTCTGGGACAGATCCATTGGCTGCACATACTCATTTTCCACCGCGTCGGTCAGGGACCTGGAGAAAGTCACAGCTGCGGCCAGTTCTTTCAGAACTGGAATCTGAGAACAGGCATAGGCAACCGGAGCGCAGAAGTTGACGAGCAGAACGAATACCGCGAAGCAGGCCGCCAAACCTGCTGCAGGGCGGACAACCATCCGGAGCATTCTTTTTCTTCTCTTCTTATGAGCTCGATCCACAGCCGCATCCAACCCGGGAGGGCATCTGTCCAGTTCCCCGATCATAGCCTCAAATTCATCTCTTCGATTCATGAAGACACCTCCTCTTCAAGTTCCAGCCGGAGCAGCTGCAGCGCCTTTCTTTGTCTGGTCGCAGCAGTTCCGGCAGGTATGTGCAGTGTCCGGGCGGTTTCGGCTACGGTATAGCCTGCAAAGAATCGTAAGATGATGACATCCTTCAGATCTTTGGGCAGACGCCGCAGCGCTTCTTTCAACGGAAGAGCGTCAAATTCTTCCGCTGCGGTCTCAGGCAGTTCATCCAGAGGGTGGAACCGCTTCTGCCGGCGCAGCTCGTTATGACATTCATTGATCAGAATGCGGGTAATCCAGGTGTCAAAGAATTCTGTCTGCCGCAGCTTCCATTTGCCGCACAGCGCCTTGTAGACTGCTTCATCCACGGCATCCATAGCAAGCGATTCACTTCCCAGGTAAGTTAGGGCGGTTTTATAAAGCCTGATCCGGACAGACTCCACTCGTTTTGCGAATTCTTCATTGCTCACTGCCGCATCACCTCCTTTGTCTGTTAGACGTTTGAAGAGGACGTTTTTATTTCATTCGTGAAAAAACATTGGATTTTGTTTCGCGGAGCCGGTAAAAAAACCGGGGCATTTCTGCCCCGGTTTTCGTTTCTTCGCTTCTGTTTTCTGTCACAATGTACGGGTGAGCCGTTCCCTTCCCACCCATTTTCGCATCATACCGTTGCGCTTTCCGGTGATACACTTGACTGCGGATGTACCATCTGCTTTTCAGGTTCGTCGTCACGGTCCTGAAAGTGGGCGGTTCATCTGCTGTCCGGGATTATCTTGCCCGGAAAACGACACGCTATACGGAGGTTTCTTATGGAAAAAATTGTCATGCTGCTGATCCCGGTTCTGCTTCTGTTTGTGCTGATGCGGGTAATCATGCTGCCCATCCGGGTGATATGGAAGCTGTTCGTCAATTCTGCCTGCGGCTTTGTATGCCTGTGGCTGCTCAACTGGATCTCCGGCTTCACCGGGATCCTCTTTCCGGTCAACACTGTCACAACGCTCATCGCGGGATTTCTGGGACTTCCGGGGATCGGACTGCTGGCACTGGTTCAGATGCTTTTATGACAGATTTTACTTGATGACCCGAACCCGCAGTACGCCGTTAATCTGCTTCAGATGCTCCACAACTTCGGCGGAAGCGGGCTGGTCGATATCGAGCATGGTGTAGGCAAACTCGCCCCGGGAGGCATTCTGCAGGCCGGCGATGTTGATGTTGTCGAAAGCAATCGCGGAGGTGAACTGGCCCAGGGAATTGGGAATGTTCTTGTGGAGGATCGCGATGCGGCCAGCGGCGGTACAGATGCCCATATCACAATTGGGGAAATTCACGGAGTTGACGATGTTTCCGTTTTCCAGGTAATTCATCACCTGGCGGACGGCCATCTTGGCGCAGTTGTCCTCCGACTCTTCCGTGGAAGCGCCCAGATGGGGGATGGCGATGCAGCCGGGCATATTGGCTGTTTTGTTATTGGGGAAGTCAGTGATGTAACGATGAACCTTTCCGGACCGCAGGGCCTCTTCCATGGCATCGTCATCCACCAGCAGATCCCGGGCAAAATTCAGCACGGTCACGCCGTCCTTCATTTTGGAAATGGCCTCCGCATTGATCATGCTCCGGGTGGAATCCAGCAGGGGGACGTGTACGGAGATGATGTCGCATTTTTCGTAAATCTCCTCCCGGGTCTTTACCCGGATGATGTGCCGGTCCAGATGCCAGGCCGCATCGATGGAGATATAGGGATCGCAGCCGTAGACCTCCATACCCAGCCGCCGGGCGGCATTTGCCAGGGGGCCGCCGATGGCGCCCAGGCCGATGATGCCCAGACTTTTGTGGGCGATCTCGTGGCCGGCGAACTGGCTTTTGCCCTTTTCCACAAGCTTGGAGACATCGCAGCTGCCCTTGATGTTCTGGACCCAGTTGATGCCGCCCACGATGTCCCGGCAACCCAGGAACATACCGCACAGCGCCAGCTCCATCACGCCGTTGGCATTGGCGCCGGGGGTGTTGAAGACCACGATGCCCTGATCGGCGCAGCTGGTCAGGGGAATGTTATTGACGCCGGCACCGGCCCGGGCCACTGCCAGCAGTTTCTCCGGCAGCACCATATCGTGCATGGATGCGCTGCGCACCAGCACCGCGTCGGCCTGTTCAATCTTTTCTACAGCTGCATAGTCCTCCGTCCACAGATCCGTGCCCTTGGGGGAGATTTTATTCAGATAATGAACGTTATACATGGAATCCACTTCCTTATCCGTTTTCTTTTTCGAATGCTTCCATAAAAGCCACCAGCTTTTCCACACCCTCGATGGGCATGGCGTTATAGATACTGGCGCGCATACCGCCGACGCTTCTGTGGCCTTTCAGATTCACAAATCCTGCCGCTTCCGCTTCTTTGACGAATTTTGCGTCCAGTTCTTTGTCGCCCGTGACAAAGGGGACATTCATCAGGGAGCGGTCTTTTTTCGAGACGGTTCCCTGAAACAGCTTGCTTCTGTCCAGGAAATCATAGAGAATCTTTGCCTTCTTTTCGTTATATTCCTTCATGGCAGCAAGGCCGCCCCGGGCTTTCAGCCATTTGAACACCTTGCCGCAGATGTAGATGCCGTAAGCGGGAGGTGTGTTGTACATGGAGCCGTTGTCTGCATGGGTCTTGTACTGGAGCATGGTGGGGGTGCCGGCCAGGACGTCTTCGGTGATCAGATCCTCCCGGATGATCACGATGACCACACCGGCGGGGCCGATGTTCTTCTGGGCACCGCCGTAGATGATACCGTACTTGCTCACATCCACCGGCTCAGACAGGAAACAGCTGGATACATCGGCAACCAGCGTCTTGCCTTTGGTGTCGGGAAGCTGGTGGAATTTGGTGCCGTAAATGGTATTGTTTTCACAGATATAGACATAGTCCGCATCGGCGCTGACAGGCAGATCCGAGCAGTCGGGAATATAGGAGAAGGTCTTGTCGGCGGAGCTGGCGATGGCATTGGCTCTGCCGTATTTCTGTGCCTCCTGCCAGGCCCGCTTGGCCCACTGGCCGGTGATGATATAATCTGCTGTACCGTTTTTCATCAGGTTCATGGGGACCATGGCGAACTGCTGGTGGGCGCCGCCCTGGAGGAACAGCACCTTGTAATTGTCGGGGATGTTCATCAGTTCCCGCAGATCCGCTTCGGCTTCGTCGATGATCTTCTGGTAAGCCTTGGAACGGTGGCTCATTTCCATGACAGACATACCGGTGCCCTGGTAATCGAGCATCTCGGCGGCTGCCTCTTTCAGAACTTCCTCAGGCAGGACAGCAGGTCCTGCGGAAAAATTATATACTCTGGACATAACGTATCCTCCTTGCTGTGGTTTCTTTCATTGAGATTGGGCGGGGAGCCCGCCCAATTGGGATTTATGCTTTCAGAAATGCATCCATCAGCTTATAGCCGTCCGGCTGGAAATTGCCGGTGGCGGCTGCTTCTTTCTCATTGTAGTGCGCGGTCCTGCGCATCTGGCGGGTGGAGTCGTACAGGACGTAGGGGACCGGATCGGACGTATGGGTCCGGCAGCGGATGGGGGTGGGGTGATCCGGCAGGACCAGAAGCCGGTAATCCTCACCGGAGGCATCCATGGCCTTCTTCACGCGTGCGATCAGGCGGCTGTCCAGATACTCGATGGACAGGATCTTGTGCTCGGTGCTGCCCTGGTGGCCCATCTCGTCGGGACCTTCCACATGAATGTAGGCAAAATCCTTGCCGTCTTCCAGCAGGGCCTTCACGGCTGCGTCGGCCTTGCCTTCGTAGTTGGTCTCCAGAGAGCCGGTGGCGCCGGGGACCTGGATCACATCCATTCCGGCACCGACAGCAATGCCCTTGAGCAGATCCACCGCGGAAATCATCACACCGGACAGGCCGGTCTTTTCCCGAAAACTGCCCAGGCTTGGCTTTGTGCCTGCTCCCCAGAACCAGAGGGAATTGGCCTTGTTCCTGCCTTCCGCTGCCCGCTGCAGATTCAGGGGATGGTTGTTCAGGACTTCAAAGCTCTTTTCCATCATTTCCCGGAACAGTTTGTTTTCCGGCAGGAACGGACCGATGACCTGCCCCAGATGGTCATGAGGCTGGGCAAGATTCAGGATCCTGCCGTTTTTCCAGATGGTGATGTGCCGGTAGCTGGTACCGGTGTAGAAACGGATTTCATCGGAATTGAAGGCCGCCCGGACCGCGTCCATCAGCACATCCGCATCCTCCGTGGCGATCTCGCCGGAGCTGTGGTCGATGATTGTCTTTTCGGCGTAAGGCTCCTCTTCCGAAACCGTTACGATGTTGCAGCGGAACACCACATCCGTATCCTCCATGGGGACGCCGACGCTCAGGGCCTCCAGCGGAGATCGTCCGGAATAATTCGCCGCAGGGTCATATCCCAGCACAGCCAGATTGGCAACATCGCTGCCGGGTTTCATGGAAGCGGGCACTGTTTTCACAAGACCCATATGGCCCTTACAGGCCAGTTCATCCATGACGGGGGTTTTGGCGCACTCCAGAGGAGTTCGGCCGCCCAGCGCAGCCAGGGGTTCGTCTGCCATGCCGTCTCCAAGGATCACGATATACTTCATAATTTCAGCCTCCAGTCTCCCGTATAAGGACAAATGTTTCTAAGTATAATACCATTTTTCTTCCGGGATTACAATAGCGCAGACAAATATTCCTGCCCGATAATTTGCAAGAAAAACAGAACGGCTGCCGCTGCGGATTTGACACTCCTGCTAATATTGATGGAAAAGAATGGATGCTCATGGAAAAATATGTTGTATTTCCGGCCGAATCGTGGTATAATAACAGTTACTGGTGCTGTTTTCCCGCCGGTGTTTCCGGTGGGCCGGCTCCAATGGCACCGGCTTTCAGAACTGTAATTACATCGTATGCCGGTGCGGCGGGGAAAGCAACTCCGGCTGCAGCGTTTGCAATACGTCCGATATCAAAAGACACCGCTTTGCAGCGGTGTCTTTTTGTATGGTATTTCATACCGGTTTCGCGGGTAATGCCCGCCGCTGTGTCCACCTGGATTCCTGGGCTTCTGCGATTTTGGTGCCCGGATGCAGTTTTATCCACAACATCCTGTGTCCTGCCAAAATTTCTTCCGTAATTTCTCTGCGATTGGGCCGTCGAATGTCGTTGTCCCCGGGAGAAAGGTGTGCTATAATGGTCCTAACTATCGAGTCTTGTGAGGAGCATGGAATGAATATCGAATCTGTGAACATTGACAAGGCAGAGGTGCGCAAGCTCCTGAGCGCCGCCAGCGGAGACGGCGCCCTGCTGTACATATATCTTCGGTCCGGAAATGACCCCCGGGAAGCGGAAGAGACCCTGAATATGAGTCAGTCCCGGGTGAGCTGCGCCATGGCAACGCTGCGCCAGCTGGGACTTTGGTGCGACGACAAGGCCTGCCACATCCTGACCGGCGAACGGCCCAGCTATTCCGAGCGGGATGTGCTGGAGGCTGCTGATACGGACACATCCTTCCGAAGCCTCTGCGGCGAAGTCCAGCGTCTGCTGGGCCGCAGTCTGAACACGGAAGAACTGAAGATCCTGCTTGGTTTCGTGCGCTATCTGGGCCTGCCGGCGGATGTGATCTCAGTGCTGGTGTGCTACTGCAAGGACCGCGCCCGCCAGCGGGGAAGTCTGCGCAACCCGTCCCTGCGGACCATCGAGAAGGAGGCCTACACCTGGGCGGAGCGGGGCATCGACACCATGGAAGAGGCAGCAGCTTTCATCCAGACCCAGAACGTCCGCAACAGCCGGATGTCGAAGCTGATGGGTATTCTGCAGATCCGCGGCCGGTCGCTGACCGCAGCAGAAGAGCGTTATGCCGCATCCTGGGTCGATATGGGCTTTGATGATCAGGTCATCGGCATGGCTTATGAGCGGACATGCCTGAACACCGGCGGCCTGAACTGGGCCTACATGAACACAATTCTGACCCGCTGGCATGAGGCGGGTCTGATGACGGCAGAAGCCATCCGCACCGGCGACCGCAAGCCGGGTACCGGCGCGCAGCGCGGTCAGCGCCAGCTGGACCAGGACGAGCAGGCGGCCATCCGAAGAATTCTGGAGGAGGGATAAACCATGGGATACAGCGCGGAAGTAATTCAGCGGGCAAGGGCCCGTCTGGCGGAAGCAAAGGCGGACCGTGAGTCCGAAAACCAGCAGCATCTGCTTGCTGCCTATGCACAGGTTCCCCGGCTGCGCGAGATCGACCGGCAGCTGCGGCTGACCATGGCACTGGCTGCCCAGGCGGTTTTTTCCCAGGGCGGCGACGTCCGTGCGGCAATGGAGGCGGCAAAGGAAAAGAATCTGGCGCTGCAGCAGGAACGGGAAGTTCTGACCCGGATGTACTTTGAAGAAGGGTATCTGGATGACAGTCCCATCTGCGAAAAGTGCGGCGGAAGCGGCTATATGGGTTCGAGCATGTGCGAGTGCCTGACGGAGCTGTGCCGCCAGGAGCAGAAAAAGGAGCTGACCTTCCTGAATGTGGGACGGGAATCCTTCGAGCAGTTCCGGCTGGACTATTATCCCGACCGCATTGACGCCAAGTGGGGCGTCAGTGTCCGCACCGTAATGGAAAAAACGTATCAAACCTGCCGGAAATATGCCTATGGCTTCTCCGAGAAGTCCGGCAACCTTCTGTTTTCCGGCGATACGGGCCTGGGCAAGACATTCCTGTCTGCCTGCATTGCGCGGACTGTGGCAGACAGAGGATACAGCGTGGTCTACGAAAGCGCCGGACACTTGTTTTCCAAGCTGGAGCGGGCCAAGTTTAACGGCGATGAGGCTGCCCGTGAAGAGATCAAAAAATACAGCGAGTGCGACCTGCTGATCATAGACGACCTGGGCACTGAAATGCCCGGTCAGTTTGTTACCGCATCGCTTTACAGCCTGATCAACGACCGCCTGCTGGGCGGCAAGGCCATCATCATCTCCACCAACCTGAACACCGAAGATCTGAGCCGCCGGTATTCGCCCCAGATCGCGTCCCGTCTGCGGGGCAGCTTCACGAGAGTGGCTTTCCTGGGTGATGACATCCGGGTGAAAAAGAACTGGGGGATGTAAATGAAAATCGGAATTATCTGGGATCTGGACGGCACGCTGCTGGATACTCTGCAGGATCTGGCGGACGGCACGAATCATGCGCTGCGGACCCATGGCCTGCCGGAACGCACCATCGCGGAAGTGCGGCAGTTTGTGGGCAACGGCGCCCGGAATCTGATCATCCGGGCGGTGGAAGGCCGGGCGGATGTGGACGCAGTTCTGGATTCCTTTTATGAATACTATAATGTCCACTGCCGGGACAAGACCGGGCCATATCCCGGGATCCTGGACGCACTGGCAGAGTTGGGGAAGAAATATCCCATGGCCGTGGTGTCCAACAAGCCGGATTCGGCGGTGAAACCTCTGTGCGACCAGTATTTTCCAGGCCTGTATGCCCGCGGTGAGATTGCCGGCTGCCCCCGCAAGCCTGCGCCGGATATGGTTTATCAGGCCATGGAGGCCATCGGGGTAGAAAGCTGTATCTATGTGGGCGACAGTGAGGTGGACATCACCACCGCGAAAAACGCGAAGGTACCCTGCCTGAGTGTTCTCTGGGGATTCCGGGACCGGGATGTCCTGATCGGGGCCGGTGCTGACCATTTCTGCGAGGCTCCCGGAATGTTGGTCCAGACCATCGAAGCGATTATCAATGAATGAAGGAGCGTCCCATGAAGAAAGAAACCTTTGCAGATAAAATGGCAAAAAAAGCCTTTGACAAGCCTGATGTCCGGAAAAGCTGGGATGTCCATATGCGTGCGTTTGGCCCTATTCTGGAGCCGGCTTTTGCGAATAACTTCCAGGCCCGGATCCATCTGACCGCGGCGCTGAACCACATCGCAAATAAGAATCTGGCCCAGGCACTCATGAAGCTGAAGGCCCTTCAGAAGGCTGTGGTCAATGATGCGGACAAGGCTGCGCTGCTGTTCTGCTTCGGTCTGTACAGCGAAACCGCCGGCAGTCAGGAGCAGATGCTGGCTTATTACACCTATGCAAACCAGTGCGGACACCGGTTTTACCTGCCCTATCTCAAAGTGGCAAAATTCTATCTCAGTGCCCGGATGTGCCAGGAAGCGGAAGACAATTTCCACAAGGCTATCGAATGCTTCGACAATGCCGGACTGGGCGATGCCGATAAGATCATTCTGGGTTCTGCTTATACGAATCTTGCCTCCTGCCTGACGATGCAGCACCGCTATGAGGAGGCGGAGGAGGCTCTGGGAAATTCCAGGACGCTCTGTCCCGATGCGCCCGGCCGCGCCGCAGCGGAAGCGGTTCTGTGTGCTGTCCGCGGTGACGCAGAAAAAACAAATGCACATCTGGAAGTCCTGAGGACCCAGGGGGAAGACGTGTATACGGCGGTCAAAACGAACACCGACGCGATTCTGAACCGGACCGACCCCATGTTCTTCACTGTCCCAGTGGACGAGGAAAAAATCGCGTTCTTCTGGCAGTGGTTCGCAGGCTACGAGGCAGAAATGAAGAGCCTTCTGGACCGGGAAAAGTATGACGATGGTCTGACGCCTGTGGCCAAACAGCTGCTGGCTGCATTCCCCTTCCTGGAAGACATCCCCAATGTGGGTCTTGGCAGAAACGAACGGGGTTATGTGGTGGAGCTGAAGGATTATTACGCTGTGGCCATCGCAGCGGCCTACGAAAAGCTGCTTGCTGCCTGCCCGGCTGATGTCGGGGAACGCTGGCAGTTTGTGATTGCCCACTGAGGGAGAGAAAACATGGCAAATGAGTTTTACGCCCTGATGGGCAGAATGCGCTATATCACCCGCTGGGGTCTGATGCGCAATACTTTTTCGGAGAATATCTCTGAGCATTCCCACCAGGTGGCGGTGCTGGCCCATGCGCTGGCGCTGATCCGCCGGGATATCCTGAAGCTGGAAGGACCGAACCCGGACCGCTGCGCTGTGGCGGCGCTGTATCACGATGCCTCCGAGATCCTCACCGGCGATATGCCGACCCCCATCAAGTATTACAACCCGGATATTAAGGGTGCCTACAAGCAGGTGGAGCGTATCGCGGGAGAGCGGCTGCTGACCATGATCCCTGCCGAGCTTCGGCAGAGCTATGAGCATCTGGTACTGGAGGACGATGCGGAGGTAACGCCCATTGTCAAGGCCGCTGACAAGCTTTCGGCCCACATCAAGTGCCTCGAAGAGCAGAAGGCCGGCAACACGGAGTTCGACTCTGCAGCAAAGCAGACCTGGGAAGCAATGAAAGAAATGGCCATGCCGGAGCTGGATTGGTTCCTTGACAACTGTCTGGGTGCCTACACGCTGAATCTGGACCAGCTGTGACTTGACGGTTTCTGAAAAGTGTGGTAAAATAACCGACACCCGCCGCTGTGGTGGAATGGTAGACACAGGGGACTTAAAATCCCCCGGTAGCGATACTGTACGGGTTCGAGTCCCGTCAGCGGCACCAAAAAACCGGATACCCCAAGGGGTATCCGGTTTTTTGCGCTGACGGGACTCGAAAGGACGGCCCGACCGAAGGGAGGGTAAAAAGTGTCCGGTGGACACTTTTTAGTCCGTGGGAGAGTCCCGGGAAAACAAGGCGCATCCCGTAGGGATGTGAATTGTTTTCGCCTTTTGTATTATCCGAATCCGGGCGGAGAAGAGAATCATCCAATGTGACAGAGTGTAATTTGTGAAAGATAAATTGCACTTAAAATAAAACATGAGGAATAGCGTGGATATTTCCGCTCTATTCCTCGTCTGGGATATATTTCATTATGTCTTCAACTTCGCAGTTAAGAATTTTACAGAATATTTCTATAGTGTGAGTACTGACGCTTTCATTTCTCTTTAAGCGGGTGATTTGCCCAGGACTTACATTGTACTGCTTGATAAGTGCGTATTGGGAAATGCCCTTTTCTTTCATAACATTCCAGAGATTATCGTATGAAATCACAGCGTTCAGCCCCCTTCTCTACTTGACATAATAACCGAATACGGTGTATAATCATATTAACCAATAACGGTTAATATGAAGTCAAAGAAAGAAGGGTTTTTATGCAAAAGGTAATCTCTCTTATTCTCGTACTGTTACTATGTGTTTCTTTGATGGGTTGCACCGCAGGGGACAACAGCATCGAAGCAACCAATAACGAAGAAAAAGATACTGATGCATTAGTTGGTGCTTGGTATAGTGATTTTGATGGCATAGTAACTATTTTTACTGAAACGGGAAAAATGAAGAGTTACAGAATTGAATGTAATTATAACGATAATCCTACTATTCTAAGCTTAGAAGAAAGTTATACGTTGAAAGAAAATAATCAATTAGAAACATATAACCCAGAGGGTGATTGGTTATTTGTCTATGATTGGAAAATAGAAGGAGATACGCTTACTCTATCGGAAACTCTCTCAAATGATGAAATTATTTTGAAAAAAGTTAATAAATCCGAACAAAATGCTGATTTGCTTATTGGACAATGGAAATTGTTAAGTATGGGGTATGTCGATTCCCCCAGCTACCAATATTGGAAATATGATATAACGTTCTATTCAGATGGTACTTTTATCAGCAAGCATAAAGATTATTACACTGAGGAAGAAAAAACAACCAACAGTAGATATACAATCATCAATGATGGCAGTACGATTCAAATGGAATTCACGACATATTCTTACTGGACGTATGAATTCTTATGCGATGATGTAATGCTTGTTACGACCGAAAACAGTCAATTGCTTTATATTGCTCAATAAAAACAGGAAAAAGTGAAAAATTGCTTTGAGTGTACGAACTTACGCTGAAACTCCCCGGACAGCTCTTCTGACCCCATAAGCAAGCCCCCGGTTCCTTGGAGCCGGGGGCATTTGTTTGCAAACTGGGATCATTCCGCTTCCTTGCGGTACTTATACAGCGCAGAGGCGGTGGAGATGGCGGCGACCAGGTCGGTAAAGAAGGCGGTGGAGCCTACGATGGCAGTATAGACCGTCCAGATCAGGGCATTTGCCAGGAGCCATTTTCGGGTGGTCTGCTCGTCCTGGGCAAATACGGAGATCATCAGCATCAGCGCGCCGATAATGGGGAGTAATTCCAGCAGATTGGTGCGGTTCAGCTCCATCACGAAGCCGGGCGCGGTGACAATGCCGAAAAAGCCGAAACCCACATACAGGATGAAGAAGAGAATCGTTTCGGGGGTAGTTACCTTTGTTTTCTTAACATTATGGACGATGGAGACGATGGACTGCCCCACGGCCACAAGACACAAAAATGCGGCGGAGCCAAACTGCCCGATGAGGAGAAAGTTCAGCGTCAGCAATGCGTTGACGGCAATGTTCAGCGCCAGGATCTGCCACTTTTTCCGGAAGAAGGGCAGAATGATGGTGCAGACCGTAGAACACAGCCCCAAGATCTGTCCGATGATATAATTCATGAGCGGTCTCCTTAATCGTGACGTTCCTGGTTGTTGGTATACATCTCGCAGAAACGGGCGGAAAAGGAAGGTTCCCGGCCGGCGGCATACAGATGGGAGATGTCGCCGAAGGCGCTCATCCGGAAAGAGGCGATGCCGGAGCGGCGCTCTTCGGTGATGAGAGTGGTGACAGAAGTAGGGGCGGCGCACATGCCGTGCCACAGGGGCATGGGGGAGATGCCCAGAAGATGGGAAAGCAATACGCATTCCAGACCGAAATGGCAGAAAAATACAATGGTATCTTCGTTGGGACGCGCTGCCCGGTAGATATTGCCGTCGCGGACATAGCCGTGGCGGGCGATCAGCTCGTCCAGATTATCCCAGACCCATTTTGCCGCTTCGCCCACCTGGGCAGCCTGAAATTCCGGTGCATCCATCCAGCGGTTCCGGTCATAGAAATAGTCCCGGATGGCCCAGTCCTGGGGAAGCCAGTCCCAGGATACGGTGCTGCCCACATTGCAGGGTTTGGACACCTTCGGCGCGAACTCCCGCAGCCAGGGACAGATGACAGCTTCCCGCCCCAGCTTCTTCAGGGTGGGGGAAGCGGTATCTCTTGCCCGGCCCAGAGGGGAACAATAGAAGGCTTTGATATCCAGTTTGGTCAGACGGTCGGCAAGAAGCCCGGCTTCAATCCAGCCGGTTTCGGTCAGAGAATCGATGGAGTAATCCGGGTCGCCGTGGCGCACGATCAGCAGTTTCATGGCGGGCTCCTTTCGTAAATGTGTTTTGAACATTATACGAAACATGGCGGAAAAAAGCAATGGCTGCGTCAGAATGCGAAATCGCTACTTTTTTATCGATTTTTTATGAAAAAGTTCTTTTTGCCCTTGGCAAAGGGGGAAGTATCTGATATAATAGTTTTGAATATGCGCATTAGCGAGAAATGGAAGGGTGAATCGATTGCGAGAATTAAAAGAAAAGATTCATGAAGCGCTGCTGTCGACGCTGCCGATCACGGCGATTGTCTACATCATGTCGCTGACGCCTCTGTTCGATTTTTCCGTAACAGAGCTGATTACGTTTACTGTGGGTGCCGTGCTGCTGGTGCTTGGCATTGGACTGTTCAGTCTGGGTGCTGATCTGGCAATGACTCCCATGGGCACACAGGTGGGTGCTGGTCTGTCCCGGCAGCGCAAGCTTGGACTGCTGCTGTCGGTCTGTTTTGTGCTGGGTATGCTGATCACTGTGGCGGAGCCTGATCTGCAGGTGCTGGCAAACCAGGTCAGCGCCGTCATGAACGGCACGCTGCTGATTTACACTGTAGGTCTGGGTGTTGGTTCTTTCCTTGTGGTTTCGATTCTGAAGATCGTCTTCAAGAAGAGCCTGTCCCACATTCTGATGCTTTTCTATATGCTGCTGTTTGCCCTGTCCCTGCTGCTGGCAGTTAACGGCAATCTGCCTCTGCTGCCTATGGCTTTTGACTCCGGCGGCGTCACCACCGGTCCCATCACCGTGCCCTTTATCATGGCGCTGGGTGTCGGTATCTCCAATATTCTGGGCGACCGCAAGAGCAAGGAAAACAGCTTCGGTCTGGTGGCCATGTGTTCTGTGGGTCCCATCATGGCTGTGCTGATTCTGGGTATTTTCTCCAGCAATGACCTGACCTATGAGGTCCCCAACTACAATGTTGATCCTGATATTCTGGGCGCGTATATGCATGCCTTCGGCCATACTGCCAGGGAAGTTGCCATTGCTCTGGGTATGATCGTTGTGTTCTTCCTGGCCTGTCAGGTTGCATTCCTGAAGCTGCCCATGAAGCGGCTGAAGCGCATCGCCGTGGGTGTTGCCTTTACATATGCGGGTCTGGTGATTTTCCTGAGCGGTGTCAATGTGGGCTTCATGCCCATCGGCTATAAGCTGGGTGCCTCCATCGCTGCCTGGGATGAGCGGCTCCTGATCGTATTCGGCCTGCTCACCGGCGTGCTGACGGTGCTGGCGGAACCTGCCATCCATGTGCTGAACAAGCAGGTCGAAGAGATCACCGGCGGTCTGATCAGCAAGAAGTCCATGATGACCGGTCTGTGCATTGGTGTCGGTGCGTCCATCGCGCTGAGCATGATCCGTATCGTTTATGATTTCAACCTGGTTTATTATGTAATTCCTGGTTATTTCATTTCTCTGGCGCTGAGCCTGTTTGTGCCCCCTGTGTATACTGCCATCGCCTTTGACTCCGGCGGTGTCGCCAGCGGTCCCATGACTTCCGGCTTCATTCTGCCCCTGGCGCTGGGCGCCTGCGTGACTCTGCAGGGCAGTGAGGCAGTGCTGCGCGATGGCTTCGGTGTTGTGGCAATGGTTGCCATGACTCCCCTGATCACCATTCAGCTGCTGGGCTTCCGTGCCATTGTGGCCGAGAAGATCGCCGAGCACCGGGCTATGAAGCGGTTCCTGGATGCAGATGATCAGCAGATCATCAGATTTATGTAAAGGAGGACGCGCTATGGCGAAGAATGATAAACCGACAAAGCTTGCCCTGAAAAAACTCAAGCTCATTATCACCGTGGTGGACCGTCCCAAGGGTGAATTCTATATGGACGTCATCAGCGGCTTCGAGGTAAACTGCCAGATGCTGATGGCTGGTCAGGGCACTGCCAGATCGGAACTGGTGGACCTGCTGGGCCTGAATCCCGAGAAGGCAGTTATCCTCAGTGTTGCCCGGGAGGATCGGGTTCCTGAGATTATGAACACCCTGGAAGAGAAGTTTGAGACAGTCCGAAACGGCAAGGGTGTTTCCTTTGCAGTGCCGCTGAGCAGTATCATTGGTGTGAATCTGTATCAGTTTATGAGCAACAATCGTATGAAGAGAGGGGAATGAGATATGACGACGAACAATCATGAAGTGATTCTGGCCATCGTGGACTCCGGCTATGCCGAGGACGTGATGGAGATCGCCCGTGAGCAGGGCGTTCGGGGCGGCACGATTCTGAATGCCCGCGGTGTTGCCAATCAGGAGGCTGCGGCCTTCTTCGGAATTACGTTCCATACAGAAAAGGAAATTCTGATGATGGTCGTGGACAAGGATATCCGTGACGATGTCCTCAATGCCATCTACAAAGAGATGGGTATGTCCAAGAAGGCAAAGGGCATCGCTTTCTCCCTGCCCGTATCCGATGCGGCAGGTCTGGTGAAAGAGCCTGACCACAAGGAAGAGGAACACGAATAAATGACAGGGCCGCCGGCATGAATGCCGGCGGCCTTTTTGTACAGGTTATGGAACCAGTCCTTCCTGCCGGGCGTAACGCTCGCCGGCAGCGGAGCGGATGGTCCGGTGTTCTTCGGCGATGAGGTCGCCTTCTGCGTCATAAAGCCGCACCACGGCGGGGATGGAACCGTAAATATAGGAGTCCCCAGTCTCCATCAGGTGGGAGAAAACTTCCAGAGCCTGTCCTTCACTGGTGAGCGGATGCCAGATGTCGAAGTGCTGATCCCGAATCATTTCTCCCTCCGGTTCGGCGTGAAGATCGAAGCGGAACCACCCGCCCAGTTCCCGGTCGGACTCCAGATGCCAGGTCTTTTCATAGGTGGTGATCCGGGTTTCATTGCCGTAGGTCCGGTGCACTTCCGTGTAGAAATCCAGGCCTTCTCCGAATTCCAGATCCAGCTCCGCCCGGACGGCGCCGGGATAAGAATGAAGCACGAAGACCGGCATATCGATAACCTGGGCGTCGGAGAGGTCATAACCCATATGGGGGACCGTCACGACTGTGACGGAGCCGGTCTTTTCCCGGTAGGTCAGCTTTCCCTGATCCCAGGGGCTGTCAGAAGACTGGAACATTACAATACCCGCAGCGGTTTCTGCCAGAATGAGATGGTCATATCCCGCGGCCCGGTGATCCACACTGGTCAGGATGTAAGAAGGACCTACCATTTCCGCTTTCTCCATCCGGCGGAATTTCTGTTCATGGGTAAAGGCGGGGCATTCCAGCAGGAGATAAATGCCGAAGAGCAGCCAGAATGTTGCCAGAAGATTGATGGCAGCCCGATATTTCCGGGGAAGACGCAGCCAGAACCGGTTTAGCTTTTTCATGCTGTGTCACCTCCTGCCAGGTTGAGGCGCAGCACCAGATCCCGTCCGTCCCGGTCGTAGTGGAATTCGATCCATTCCGCATCTTCGGAACGGTAGTCGCTGATCCACATATCGTGGGTATAGGTCAGCGGGCCGGTGTGGTAGCCGTTTCCGGCAATGTAGGGGGCGAAATTATGGATGCCTTCATAGTAGCAGTCATAGGCGTTTCCCAGACTGTCCACCGCCCAAAACCAACGGGGCGTGTCCGAAACCGCAGCCCAGGGCCGGGGATTGAAGACCTCCATCTGAAAGTAGAAGCTGAGATCGTTTTCAGCGCCCGGTTCGCCGGTATGCCAGATTGCCGCTTTGGTCAGGGTGATGGTATAGCCGTCAGACTGGACGGACTGCATCGGTTCTTCGTAAAAAATTCGTTTGAAGGTGCTGCCTTCCTGTCCTGTGACGGTATCGCCGAAGGGATCCAGCCGGTCATGTGCGGCAAAGTTATGATATCGTGTCTGCAGAAGCTGCCCTGCCGCGAGAATGACGGCGGCGCAGAGAGCAGCCAGCAGCACGGCGCGGGTAACGCGAAGGAAGTAACCCCAGAAAGGACGGTGGATGGCTGCCAGCTGGGGGGCGATCTCCTCAGCACTGCCCATGGCTTCCAGGGTTTGCGATTCTGCTTCCTCCGGCCCCAGTCCCTGGGCAACGAGGGCATCATAATGGTCCTCCATGTGATCATAAAGCTCCTTCAGCACCGCCTTCTGATCCGGGGGAAATCGGATCAGAGCGATGGCATTGCGGCACCAGGTTTCAAATCTGTAGTTGGCCATGGGTGCACCTCAGGCGGGAGTGAAGCTCAGCACCGCATTGACCTTTTCAGAGAATACCTTCCATTCCTGTTCCTTGTATTCCAGCTGTTCCCTGCCCTGGCTGGTCAGACGGTAGTATTTCCGCTCCCGCCCCGCAGGTGTCTGCCGGGTATAGGAGCTGACCCATTTGTTCTTCTCCAGGGTGTGCAGCAGCGGATAGAGAGTACCTTCCCGCAGCTGGAAGGTGTCATCGGACCGTTTTGCCAGCTCCGCAACCATTTCGTAGCCGTATTTATCTCCATCCTTCAGCAGACTCAGCACCAGCATAGGGGTGCTTCCGGACAGAAGGCTTTTTTCGATTTTCATATTGTTTACCTCCGTCAGTCAGTTTCATTTATTTCCCGGAGCGTCAGAGTTTGCTCCGTGAGCAGGTTGTCGGATTTGCCGTACAGCCGTACAGCGGCAGTGATGGATGCGCTGCTGTGGGGAAGCCAGTTATCCCGGTTGCTGAAGGTCTCTGCCAGAAGATCCAGCGCATACCCTTCAGCGCCGTGTACTGCGTTTGTATCGTATCCGGATTCATCGTACTGCCCCAGGGAGGGCAGACCTATGGAAAAGCGGAAGAAATGATCATGTTCCCGGGTGGCTTCCAGTGCGTAATGGTGGTCAAGGGGAATTTGAAGCTGTTCTCCGTTGAGATTGTGGACATAGGTGCCGGTAATGTCAATTTCCAGCTCTGCCCGGACAGCATCCGGAACATCATCCACGACAAAAACAGGCAGCTGTACTTCCCAGAAATGGCTTCCCCAGTTGAATACGCCCTTGGGGGCGGTGATGACCGTGACATCGCCGTTTTTTTCAGTGTAGCAAAGGATGGGATGCCAGGTTTCACTGGACACATAGGTGGTGACACCGTACTGCGAATGGGCAAGGATCAGGTGGTCATAGTCATAGTGTTCCAGATCCTCGCTGAGCAGGATGGCAGAGGGGCCTGTCAGATTTGCCTTTTCCGCCCGCCGGAACGCCTGTTCCCTGGTGACAGGCGGTGCGCCGATGGCGGTGTAGAAGATGACAGCCAGCAGGAGGATCAGCACTGCGTTGCAGATGGTCCGGATCTGCCGGGGGATGCGGTTTGTGATGTTGAAGAGCATTCTCATGGCATTCCACCTCCTGACAGGTCGATGGACCAGACCAGATCCCGCCCGTCCCGGTCGTAGCGGATTTTGATCCACTGGGTATCGGCAAGTTCGAAATCGTTGATCCAGAGAAGATAAGTGTCGGTAAAAGGACCGGTCCGGCTGCTGGCGGCGCACAGACAGGGAGTGCCGGATGCCGGATCGTGGGTGTTGGTGCTTTCGTAAATAATTCCGCGGCTGTCCTCTGCCCGGAACCATTGTCCCACACCGGTGTGTTCTGCCCAGGGAAGAAAATTGGTTTCGCTCATGCGCAGGCACAGGATATCCCTGGAAAGATTGCTGCCGTTGCCGTCTGTATAGCGGTAGGTCCATACCACGGCATCCGTGACGGTAAAGCGGTAGCCGCCGGAGGTGACGGAGCAGTCCGGCTTTCCGTGGTAGAGCAGTGTATGTCCGTTTTGGGCGTGAACCCCGGGATCAAAGATGTCAAATCCCCAGGCAGAGGGTTCCCGGTAATCGGCTTTGCGGAGAAAGATACCGAGCGGAATGATGGTCACAATCAGCAGAAGCACCAGCATGATCCGGGTAGCACGGAGAAAATACCCCCAGAAGGGCCGATGGATGGCAGCAAGCTGGGGCGCAATGACCCGGGCATCGCCCATGGCTTCCACAGTCAGCCGAAGGGCCTCCTCTTTGCCGATGCCCTGCTGTATCAGAGCGTCGTAATGGTCCTCCATGTGGCGGTACAGTTCTTCGGATATCTGCTGCCGGTCCGGCGGGAAGATGATCCCGGATACTGCGTCGGAACACCAGCACTTGAATTGGTATTGCCCCATATACACGGTTTGGCACCTCCTTGTACCTAGATTATCTATGTTTATAATACCTTGATAGTCTAGGTATGTCAAGCGAAAAAACCGCCGGTCATAACCGGCGGTTTGATGTTTTATTTTCCCAGCTCCTGGTTTCGCTGATAGGCTGCCATGATGCAGTCCATGACGGTGCCCCGGAAGGCATGATCTTCCAGCGCTCTTACACCGGCAATGGTGCTGCCGCCGGGGGAACAGACGGCATCCTTCAGAGCGCCCGGGTGAATCCCGGACTGGAGGACCATTTCAGCAGCGCCTGCCAGGGTGGATGCGGCATACTCCATGGCCTGGACTCTGGGGACGCCGCATGCAACGGCGCCATCGGCCATGGCCTCGATGAACATATACACATAGGCCGGACCGCAGCCGGTGACGGTTCCCGCTGCGTCAAACAGCCGTTCTTCGATCCGGTCAAAACGGCCCGCAAACCCCATATCCTTCAGGAAGGACTCCAGGACTTCACCGCTGACCAGCTCATTGGCGCAGTACAGTACCAGTCCCTTGCCCACAGCCGCGGGGGTGTTGGGCATGATGCGGATGATGGGGAAGCCGCCGCCGGCCATGGCATCAATCTGCGCCATGGAAAGTCCTGCCGCCATGGTGATGAGGACGGGTTTCTGTTCTGCCAGCTGCGGGCGCAGCCGCTCCAGAACACCGGCCATCATCTGGGGTTTGACGCCCAGGAAGATCCGCTCGCAGCCGGCGGCAATCTCTTCTGCGGAGGAATAACCGCAGGCCAACTCCGCCGCCAGGCCGATGGCCTTTCCGCTGCGGTCCGTGATGGTGAAATCCTTTGTGCGTCTGGCCAGGGCACGGGCAAGGGCGCCGCCCATATTGCCGCAGCCGATGAATCCGTACTTCATGAGAGCCTCCTCAGCGCACATGGCCGTCGCCATGGATCAGGTATTTGTAGGTGGTCAGTTCCCGCAGCCCCATGGGGCCCCGTGCATGGAGTTTCTGGGTGGAGATGCCCATCTCGCAGCCCAGACCGAATTCACCGCCGTCGGTAAAGCGGGTGGAGGCATTCAGGTACACCGCCGCACTGTCCACACCGGAGGAGAACCGGGCAAGGGACACGGCATCTCGGCTGACGATGGCTTCACTGTGGCCGGTGGAGTGGGCAGCAATATGAGCAATGGCTTCTTCGACACCATTGACACATTTGACAGCTAGGATATAGTCCAGGAATTCGGTATCGAAATCATCGGGGCCTGCGTTCGTGCCGGGGATGATGCTGATGGCAGTTTCATCCAGCCGCAGCTCCACGGGATCCTTGCCGGCTGCCTGGCGCATGGTCACCAGCCGGTCATACAGATGGGGCAGGAACTTGGAGGCGATGGCTTTATCCACCAGCAGCACTTCCTCTGCGTTGCAGACGCTGGGGCGGCTGGTCTTGGCATTTTCGATGATGTCCAGGGCCATATCCAGGTCAGCGGTTTTCTCCACATAGACATGGCAGATGCCGGTGCCGGTGGCGATGCAGGGGACGGTGGCATTGCGGACGCAGGCATTGATCAGACCGGCGCCGCCTCTGGGGATCAGCAGGTCGATGTAGCCGGTGGCGGTCATCAGGGCGGTGGCGCTGTTTCGGCTGGTGTCCTCCACCAGGTTGATGGCATTTTCCGTAATGCCGGCGGCCTTCAGGCCCTGACGCAGGGCATCCACGATGGCTTTGGCGGAGCGGAACGCTTCCTTACCGCCCCGAAGGACGCAGACATTGCCGCTCTTCAGGGCCAATGCCGCGGCATCGGAGGTGACGTTGGGGCGGCTTTCGTAGATGATGGCGATGACGCCCATGGGAACGGAGATCTTCTGGATCTTCAGGCCGTCTTCGCGGACGTGCTCATCCAGGATGTGCCCCACAGGATCGGGCAGATCGGCCACTTCCCGGATACCCTGAGCCATAGCTTTGATGCGCGAAGCATTCAGAAGCAGACGGTCCAGCATGACCTGAGGGATGGTGTCCTGTGCGGCTTGCAGGTCCTGCGCGTTTGCCTGGAGGATGGCGCTTTCATTTCGAAGCAGCGCGGTGGCCATGGCCCGCAGCGCGGCATTTTTCTGATGGGAAGTCAGGCAGGAGACTTCTGCCTTTGCAGCTTTGGCTCTTTTCAGCATTTCGATCATAGCGTAACTCCTTTGAAGGTGGTTCCCACGGCCTTGCCGCTGAGGATGTCATAGAGGTTGGAAGGATTGCGGCCGTTGGCGATGACCATGTCGCAGCCGCAGCCGGTGCAGATCTCCGCTGCCCGGAGCTTGGTGACCATACCGCCGGTGCCCTGCTTGGAGGCGCTGGCGCCGCCCAGCGCCCGGACAGAGTCGTCGATCTTCTCGATCAGAGAGATCAGCTGCGCCTCCGGATGGGTGTGGGGATCGGCGGTGTAGAGGCCGTCGATGTCGGACAGGAGGATCAGCTTTTCCGCGCCGATGCTCTGGGCTACGATGGCGGCCCGGGTGTCGTTGTCGCCGATGACGATCTCATGGGTGGCAACGGTGTCGTTTTCCACGTCCTCGCCGGTGATCAGCAGCTGCGCCACGGTGTGATTATATTCACCGAAGAGCTTGTCGTATGTATACATCAGCTCGCACTGGCCGACGGCAGCGGCGGCCTGTTTGGTGGGGATATCCTGAGGCCGCTGAAGCAGGCCCAGTTTGCCCACACCCATGCCGATGGCGCCGGAGGACACCACGATCACTTCGTGGCCGGCATTTTTGATATCGCTGATGGTTTTGCAAAGTTCTTCGACCAGCCGAATATTCAGCAGGCCCGTGGGGTGGGCCAGGGTGCTGGTGCCGATTTTGATGACGATACGCATATTGTGTCGCCTCCTGCGGATAAATGTATTTCTATTATATACGCTTTGCTCTGATAAAGCAAGATGAGAAAATCGCGGCCGGTTAATTTGCGGGGATGTCCCCGCAAAAATCAATATCCAATGGGCGGCTGTATTGTCCGAAAAACCGGGCACGGCGGCTGCCGTGCCCGGTCGGTGCCGGATTGGGATCGATTGCGGATCAGTACTTTCTGGACAGCAGCTTTTCTGCTTCCGCGCGGGAGATCTCGCCGGAGTTGCATTTGGCCATGATCTGCACATCCTTGTCATTGAGCTTATAGAACAGATAGAAGAAGGTGCTGATGACCATGCCAATGACGGGCACCAGAGCATAGACGAACCACAAACCGTCCAGTGCGCCGGCGCTCTGCTGCACACCCAGCGCTTCCAGTTCTGCAAAATTCTCAGCCTCCACGCTGATCCAGGAGAACAGCCCGAGCAGTGCCAGCGCCAGGGAGGAGGAGATGGCTGCGGTGATTTTTACGGAGAAGGTCTGGATGGCAAAGGTGATGCCCTTGGCGCTGATGCCGGATTTATACTGGCCGTATTCCGCGCAGTCAGGGGTGAACATATAGTTCAGAATTCCCACCACGCTCATGGGGATGCAGCGGACGACGGTGAGGATGATGAAAATGGTGATCTTCTGGGGACCCAGAAGATAAATGACGAAACCCAAAAGGATGTTGATGATGTTGCACCAGAAAAGGGTGGCAAATTTATCGAAGCGTTTCAGCAGGTAGGGCATTGCCATGGCTGCGAAAACACCGGGCACCATATTCAGCACCGTCAGCAGCGCGTTGAACATCTCGTCTTTGAACAGATAGAAGGAAACGAACAGGGTTACCGCGTTGGAGGTCTTCAGAGCGTCTGTAAAGCAGTAGCCTGCATAGTAGATCAGCAGATACTTGTTCTTTCCGAGATAGGAGAACATTTCCCGGAAGGTGAAGCTGTCAGGCTCTTCTTCGGGCTTGTAGTTATGTTCCCTGCAGTTCAGGCACAGAGGGACCATGGTCAGGGCACTGAAAACGGACAGGATTGCTACAGCCCAGGAAGCACTCATGCCCACATCGGAGCTGATCAGCCAGGTCAGCACCACGCCGTAGATCACCACACCGCCGCCGGAGAAGATCCGGTTGACGGACAGCAGGGTGTTGCGCTCCTGGAGGTTGGCGGTCATGGTATTCAGCATGGAGTAGGCGGGAACATCGGTCAGAGTGTAAACGGTGTCCCACATCACATAAGCCACGCCAAACCAGATCAGCTTGCCCGCGGCGGACAGACCGGAGGGAATGGAGAACAGAATGATTGTCACGATGGGAATCAGCACTGTGGCGATGCGCAGCCAGGGCAGGCATTTCTGGCGGCTTTTGAATTTAACCTTATCGAATATAAAGCCGAAGAGGGGATCGTTGATGGCATCCCAGACCTTGACAATCAGCAGCACCAGACCGCTGTGGATGGGATTGATGCCCTGCATGATCAGATAGGTGCTGATAAAGACCGCTGTAATATTGTAATATATATTCTGGCCGATGAAGTAAGTCCAGTAGGAGAAGCGTTCTTTTGAAGTGGTCATGTACTCCGGATGTTTGTTTTTCATGTAGATTCCTCCCGGGTTCCTCTTTTCCGTAATACTCATATCCTACCATCCGGAAGCGGAGGAAGTCAATGGAAAAGGGCGAATTATGCGGATTTTGGGGAGAATGTGTCCTTGACAATGAAATCCGGTGTGCTATGATTTCAGTAGAAACATGAAAAGAGGACGGGATATGAAGAAACTGATCTGGCTGATTGCCCTCGCGCTGGCGGGTGTATTGGCAATACCGGCGATGGCGGCGGAGGAACCTGTGCAGATCCGCACAGCGGAGGAACTGCAGAATATGGAGCCTGATGGAAGCTATATCCTGATGGAGGACCTGGATCTGGCCGGGATCCGGTGGAAGCCGCTGGATTTTTGCGGCAGTTTCGACGGAAACGGCCATGCGCTTTTGAATCTGGAGCTGTCGCAGCCGGGTGATACCACGGCCAATTCCTGCGACGGCAACAGTAAGCTCTATGAGACCGGTTATGTGGGCCTGTTCGGTACGCTGCGGGACGCGCAGGTGGAAGATCTGCAGCTTCTGAATGTCCGGGGCATGACCCAAAGCGACAGCCCCTGCTTCCTGGCGGGTCTGGCTGGCTACTGCGAAAACAGCACAATCTCCGGCTGCACCGTAACGGGTTATCTGGAGCTGCGGGCCCATGACCGGATGTTCGGTGTGGGCGGTCTGGTGGGTTACGGCAGCGGCTATGTCAGGGATTGTAATGTGGATATTACCATCGTCTGCACCGACACGGATCCTGCATCCCGGGATGAGCAGTTTATGGGCGGTATCCTGGCCACAGGCTTTATGGATATCGAGAACTGCACAGTTGCGATAGACGGCTATTCTTCCGAGTATGGCTATGCCCATAACGGGGGCCTCGTGGGTATGCTGATGCGGTATCCTCTGGGTGACTGGACCTGCACCATTGCCGGAAACAGCGTCACGGGCAAGATTACGTTCTTCGAGTTTAATTCTGACCGCCGGGCCTACTGCAAGGGCCTCGTTGGTGAATATATGACCTCCTACCGCACCGTCTCTGACAACACGGAGGATTTTGTCAACAACGAGCAGTTTACCTATGACGCAGAGCTGCGGCCGGAAATGTGTGAGGCGCCTGTGTATCAGGAAACGGTTGTTCCCTCCGACTGCACCACCTACGGCCATACGGTCTACACCTGTGAGACCTGCGGCTACAGTTATCGGGATCATTACACCCTCCTGGAGCACGAAGCCATCGAATGGGTCCTGACGGAGGAACCCACCACAGAGCGGGAGGGCCTGAGCATCGGCCGGTGCGCCTGCGGTCTGGAGGAGTTCCGACGGGTGGAAGAAAAACTGGAGCCGGTACCGACTGAGGCTCCGACGGAGCCGACGCCGCCCCGGCCTGAGCAGACGGATGCCACTGTCCGGGAACCGGAGGAACAGGAGATGACTGTCAGCCTGACGATGATCCTTGTGATCGGTGCTGCTTCCGCGCTGCTGGTGGTCTTTCTTCTGATTCTGCTGCGTCCCCGGAAAAAGAAGCGCGGCGGAAAATATCTGCGCAGATAAAAGAGATCCCCCAAACCGGGCAGTCCCGGTTTGGGGGATTTTGAATTCTGCATCAGGCTTCAGGTCCCAGATAGTCGTAGTAATAGCAGAGCTTGGTCCAGGAGTGGTCCACGTTCTGGAAGGTGTACTTGTCCATCACCAGCTGCAGGATTTCTGCCAGCCGTTCTGTGACCACTACACAGCCATGGGTCTCCTCGGGACCGGTGGTGATGATGTCGTCCAGATAGCCGCGGATCTCTTCGGTCAGATCTTCACCGCGGCCGTGATAGCGGCCTTCATATACATCATCGAGCTGATAGGTCTCGGCATAGGCGTCGTAATCCTCGCCCCACTGTTCGTGCAGATAGGCATCGGCAGCATCCACATCGTTATCGAACTTTTTCAGTACGGACAGGATGTACAGGTCGTTTTCCGTCTTGGAGAAATCAAAACCGTCCAGGTCGATCATACCCTTGATTTCCACAGGCTCGCCGTCGGCGCCGCGGATCACATTGCCGTCCTCGTCATAGGCGTAAGTGGCCGTGATGGGCTTGCTGAAAATGGAGGTAAGGCCGGTGAAGTCCGCATAGAGCAGGCTGCCGTAGATCTGATTGCCATCCTTATCCAGGCCGAGATCTTCCCGGTAGAAGCCATCTTCGTCCAGTACCACATCGATGCCGCCGGAGATCAGGGCATACATCATTTCGCCGGTAGCATTGGTGTCATAGGTGAAGTAACCCTGGGAAGCAAGACGGAACAGCTCATATTCCGGCGCCACATACTCGATCTCGTAGGGAATGGTGCCCACCTCGTAAATATCCCAGTAGGCAATGTCGATATAGTAGGCCTTTCCGGCTTCCATATAGTAGACCATGGAAACATTCTTGTTGTCCATGTGCATGCGCTCGTCGTATTCATAAGTGAGCATTTCCTCGCGGCCTTCGCCGAAGATCCATCCGTCCACACCCTGCTCGGAGTCGCTGTAGGAGGTGATACGGTAGACACCGGAGCGGCTGGGAACGAATCTGGACAGCAGGCCCCGGGGCATGATGGGGCGGTCGTAAGAGATGGTGTTGCTGCCGAGTTTGGCTTCATAGGCGCAGAAGGTGGAAAGGCCCTTGATGGGGTCGGCCAGCTGCTGATCGGTGCCGTAGGCGGCATAATATTTGCAGGCCTTCAGCCATTCCATATCATCCTCGCTGTCGAAACCGGCCACGTCGTCCACAACTTTCAGCAGCTGCGCCAGCTCCTCATTGACGGTGCAGACACCATTCAGGGAGGAGTTGGAAGCATAGGAACAGTAGTCCACCAGCTCATCATAGTAGCTGTGGCCGTTGATGGTGATATCGCCGTAATAGGCCAGCTCCCAGATGGTCTTTTCTTCGCTGAACATGGTGTAGTTCATCAGGTCTGCCAGCAGCAGAGGGCCGTCCTCGCTGCCCACATGGTAATATCCGTCGGCTTCGTTCAGGAAGATTTCCGCATAGGTGTATTCCAGTTCGGCGGTTTCTGTTGCTGCAGTGCGGGGGATGTAGGTGGCAACATCAATCTCATCCTTGCTGACGACGCGAAGGTTCTTCAGATAGACCGTATCGTCACCTTCGTTGGTGTCGGAGTCTTTCAGATAGCACAGGGCGACTTCGTGATAGCCGCTTTCCAGCGCCACCCAGGGATAGCAGGTTTCCCAGCTTTCTTCCTCGGCATAGCCGGAAATCTGCAATGCGGGTTCATCATTGACGATGACATACAGCACATCGCAGGACTTTTCGGAGGAAGCCAGATAGTCAAAGCCGACGGCCTGTCCTTCTTCCAGGTAGATATCGGCATAGAGGATTGCGAAGGAATCTTCGATGCCCTGGTTGGGGGCTTTCAGGCAAGTCTCGCCGTTTTTCTCCGTGACGACGAACGGCCAGGCATATTCCGCGCTTTCGCCTTCTGTTTCGGGACGGTAGGTCACATCCAGCGTACCGCCGTCCAGTACGGCGCTGATGGCGTCAGAGGTATCCATGGAAACGTTGGGCTTGACGGATGTGACCAGCTCACCCAGACCGCCGAAAAGGGTCTGCTGATAGTCTTCTGCGGTGAAATGCTCAAAGACGCTGACAAAGGGCCGCAGGCTGGTGATGCCGCCGGCTTCCACCAGGCAGATCACACCGTAGCGGTCCACCACGATGGAGGTGGGATAGCCGGAAATGCCGAATGCTGACGACCAGGCGGCGGGGCATTTGGCCATGGGCAGGCTCAGATCGTACTGGGCTTGGAAGGATGCAATGGCGTCATCCTCTTCCATGGGATTCAGGGCGATGATTCCCACTTTGTCGCTGTAGTCCTGCCATGCCTCTTCCATGTAGGGAAATTCCTTGAGGCACCAGGTGCAGGTGGTATACCAGAAGTTCAGCAGGACCATATCCTTTTCTTCCAGCATTTCAGAAAGGGTGAGGGTTTCGCCGGCGGGGGTGGTGACGCTGAAATCATACATCACATCGCCCACACCCAGCGTGGCGCCTGACAGGCTCTCGCCGGAGATCAGACCGGAGGAGAGCGTGATGTCGGCGGTGGTGCCGGTGAAGGCATAGCTGCTGTCGACTGTGTAGCCGGGAGCCGTGCCGGAGAGGGTCACAGTGTAGTCGCTGCTTTCGGGCAGAAGAAACTGAATTTGACCGTTTTCATCCGTTTCACCGTACTGCTTCAGATCGGCTAGGGAATTGTCAGCATAGACATAGACGTCGATGCCGTGCAGGGCCATGTTTCCCTGGGTGCGTACGGTGACGGTGTAGGTGATTTCGGCACGTTCAGGCGCTGCGGTTTCGTCCGGTGTCTGCGCGCCGCAGGCTGCCATGGACAGGATCGCAGCAAAGCACAGGCACATGATCAGGCATTTCTTAAAAACGGTCATAGGGTCCTCCTGGATATGTTTCTTGATGAGGGTATTATATACAGAATATTCCTGAATTGCAATCATATTCGAAAGAAAACGAAAAGATCCGACACCGAAAGGCGTTGGATCTTTTGCGGCAAAGGAGTCTGGCTCGCCGAGCCGTGCCGGAGCAACGGTCCGCCGGACCGACACGGGATTTGTAAAGGATCGTTTTCCCGGTCGCAACGCACTAAGGAAGCATTTTCTCAATTGTCCAACAAAGCACGACACCACCGGCAAAATCCGGTGGTGAATAAGTGCGCTCTTATGATGTGAATATTGATTAGGGAACTAGATTTAATGTACAAAAGCACGGTCTTCAACATATATCATCATTTGATTCCGGATATATCCATAGATCGCCAAACCGAATATTGGAAGCAAAGCAAGAACAATTGGTTGTTTCATACACATCCCAACAACAAACAGTATGCACCAGAGAACAGTCCCGGACACAATCAACGCTTTATGCTCCTTAATCCATTTGCGCTTAAAATATGCTACTCTGTCCTGTAAACCAAAGGTGGAATCTCTCGATAATACTGTAACAAGATTTTCGTCTGCCTTCTTCGCAAAGCTAGCAATATCTTCGATTCGCTCTCCGGCTAACAGTTCGTTGATACTGATGCCGAGAATCGCAGAAAGCTCCTGCAGCTTGTCAATATCAGGCATATTTTTTCCGGTTTCCCAGCGGGAAACAGTTTTATTGGTAACACCCAAACTTTCTCCGAGCTGTTCCTGTGTCATGCCTTGCTGCTTTCTCATGGTGCATATGAATTTTCCGATTTTTCCTTGATCCATGTATGAATCCCTCCTATACTGTGTCGCATAAATCATACCTCATTGCCGTTCGAATGTCTTGGACACAGAAAGCGAATTGGTGTACATTGCCAATAATATACCACTGAATAAGAATAGCCACAAGCAGCCTTTGAAAAATACCATCCTTTGCAAAGTACAACCTGTTGTATTTATGAGGGTTCGAATCCACCTCCACAAATACCCTTACCAAACAAAAAAGACATCCTTACGGATGTCTTTTTTGTTTGGTGGGGGAAGGTGGATTCGAACCACCGAAGCGATAAGCAGCAGATTTACAGTCTGTCCCCTTTGGCCACTCGGGAATTCCCCCAG
>JAGAUY010000080.1 GCA_017620525.1 Oscillospiraceae bacterium
CGTCGTTGCCGTCAATCGCCTGCGAGAACACAGCGTCTTTGTCCCCGATCTCATCGAAATAGTTTATCATTACACTGAGCTGAATTTTTCCATCATCAGTAACCGCAAAGGTAAGAGAGTGCGCCTTTGTTTTCAAAAATATTTAGTCCTTACTTGACAGCGGCTGACGAGGGCATCACCGGCACTTCCACCAAGAAGCGCAAGGAGTTCAACCGGATGATGAACGATGCCTATGAGGGTAAATTCCGGATGATCGTCACGAAAGAAGTCAGCCGTTTTTCCCGAAACATCCTGGATACCATCTCCTACACCCGGGAGCTGCGGGCCATGGGCATCGGGGTCATCTTCGCAACGGACCGGATCAACACATTGGAGCCGGAGTCGGAGATGATCCTGTCATACATTGCGGCCCAGTCCCAGGAGGAAAGCCGCCGGACCTCGGCCCGTGTGGTCTGGGGCCAAACTCGCCAGATGGAAAAGGGGGTGGTGTTCGGTCAGTCCCTCCTGGGTTACGATGTGAAGGACGGGATAATTTCCGTCAATCCGGAAGGAGCAGAGGTTGTCCGTCTGATCTTTTACAAATATGCGGTGGAGCAGGTAGGCACTTCTGAGATTGCCCGTTTTCTGACCCAGGAGGGCTACCGCACTTACCGTGGCAGCAGCAAATGGAAGTACAATACGGTAATCAAGATTCTAAACAACGAAAAGTATGTGGGAGATCTGGTGCAAAAGAAAACCTATACTCCGGACTTTCTGACCCATGAGAAGAAAAGCAACAAGGGCGCAGTGCCGCTGATCACAATTTCCAATCATCACGAACCCATTATCAGCCGTGAAGTCTGGAATCTGGCTCAGGAGCGGCTTCGCAGAAACAACAAGCACGCATCAGGAGAGAGCGGCCATTCAAACCGCTATGTGTTCTCCGGAAAGATCAAGTGTGGGCAGTGCGGCAGCAGCTTTGTGGGGCGGTTCAAGTATCTGAAAGATGGGACGAAAATCCGCCGTTGGAGCTGCGGTACGGCCACCAATGAGGGCACGGCGGGATGCAATGTAGGAAAGCTGGTCCGGGATGATGACGCCATGCAGATGCTGAAAACTGCCATCAGGAGCCTTCCCGTGGACTTTGACGCCGTTATCCGTAATGTGACGGATTTGGCATTGGACGCAATTCTGACGGGTCAGACAACCGCCCGGGATGATCCCCACCGGCTCCGGCAGGAGCTGGACTGGGTGCAGCAGAAAAAGGAAGCGGTGATGGATGCTTACTTTTCCCGGGAAATCTCGAAGGAGGATATGGTGGCCTTCACGGCAAAGTACGAGCATCAGCTGACTGCCCTTCGGAAACGGCTGGAAGAAGCCCAAAAGCGGAAGGAGAACAAGCAGGATTCCGCTGCGCTGCGCTCGAAAATTCAGGCGGAAGTCACGGCAATTTTACAGGGAGAAACCGAGAGCGAAGTGTTTTATAAAACATTGCTTCAAAGCCTCACCGTATTCAAAGATCGCCACTTGGAGCTGCGGCTGAACTGGCTGCCCCATGTCTTTCACTTTGTCGAATAAAAGAGCCGTCCCGCTTTCGCAGGGACGGCATTTTCTGTTGATGTATGTGGTTTCTTGTGATAAATTATAAATGAAACTCAGACCAAGGAAGCGAAGGAAGTATTGTTTATGAAAACTGAAACATTTGATTTTTCTGGATACAACGATAAAATTCTGCCCGCAATGATGTGGCAGCCGGAAGGGGAGACGAAGGCCCTTCTTCAGATCACCCACGGCATGACGGAGCATATTGGCCGTTACGAAGCCTTCGCACAGGAGATAACTGCTCAGGGCATCGCTGTTGCGGGCTTTGATCTGCGGGGCCACGGCAGGAATCCCGGCGACAAGGCGGTAGCTTCCTTCGGAGAAGGTGGCTGGGAGGCCGCAGTTGGCGATATGAAGCGCTTTTACGATCTTCTGGAAGATCAGTTTCCCGGCGTGCCCCATTACCTCCACGGCTTTTCTCTGGGCTCCTTCCTGCTGCGGGAATATCTGAGCCGTTACCCGGAGGATGGTGTAGGAGCGATGATCCTGGGTACCGGCAATCAGCCGGGATGGCTGCTGTCCATTATGAAGGCCATTGTTAAGGGCCAGATCAAAAAGGCAGGCTTTGACGGCTACAGCCCCCTGGTGCATCAGCTGTCTTTCGGCACCTATAATCAGAAATTCAAGCCCAATCGGACGGAAAAGGACTGGCTCTGCTCAGACAACGAAACCATCGACGATTTTCTTGCCGATCCCCTGTGCCGGGATAATTTTTCAGCCGGACTGTTTTACCAGATGCTCTCTGCCATGAAGCGCACCGGCAGCAAAGATGCGTACGATACATGGGATAAGGAAAAGCCCATTCTGCTGATCTGCGGAGAAAGCGACCCTGTAGGTAACATGGGCAATGGCGCCAAAGCGGTGATGCAGGCCATGCAGCAGGCAGGACTGGACGTGACCTTCCATCTGCTGCCCAGTTCCCGGCACATGATTCTGAGCGAACAGGCCAGCGGCGCTGCCGATGCAGCTGTGAAAATCATTCAGGAATGGATTCTGGGGTAAAACTATGAACAGAAAGCCAAATGTCGCCTTTATCTGCGTTCACAATTCTTGCCGCAGCCAGATGGCGGAGGCACTGGGTAAGAAACTCTGCGCCGATGTCTTTGAAAGCTACTCAGCCGGTACGGAAACAAAGCCTCAGATCAACAAGGATGCAGTCCGTCTGATGAAGCAGGTTCACGGCATCGATATGGAGCAGACCCAATACAGCAAGCTCTTGTCCGAGCTTCCCCAAATCGACATCGTCATCACCATGGGCTGCAATGTTCAGTGCCCGTTCCTGCCCTGCAAATATCGTGAAGATTGGGGCTTGGATGATCCCAGCGGAAAAGAGGATGAAGCGTTCCTCTATACCATGCAGCGAATCGAGGAAAAGGTTTTGGATCTGAAACAGCGGATTCAGGAGGGGAAACTGCAATGAAAGTGGTCTGCTTTGGCGACTCCAATACTTATGGCTACGATCCCGGAGGATATATCGGCGGACGGTACGACCACCCCTGGCCGGCACTGCTGGCGGAGAAGCTGGGCTGCACCGTCCTCAATTGGGGTGATAATGGCCGGGAAATTCCTGCGAAAGCAGTGGATTTTCCGGCGATGGAGCGATTTTTGGAACCTCTGAATCGGCAAAAGATCCTGCTGATCGCTCCGCCGCCCATGAAATTGGGGCCTGGGTACCAAATCAAAAACTGGTTGACAATTCCATGGCTTTTGCAAAATACTATCAGGCCCTTTCTGAGTGTCTGGGCATCCGTTTTACTGATGCAGGGAAGTGGAATGTGCCCCTTGCTTATGACGGAGTACATCTGACCCAAGAGGGCCATGGAGCTATTACAGAAAGGCTTTTCAACTATTTGTACAAAGGAGAATGAACTATGCTGGAAATTGGCATGAAAGCACCGGAATTTACCCTGAGCGACAAGGACGGCAACACAATTTGTCTGTCTGACTTTCTTGGCAAAAAGGTGGTTCTGTATTTTTATCCCAGGGACAACACCCCTGGCTGCACCCGGCAGGCCTGCGCCTTTGCCGCTGCCTACGAGGGCTTCAAAGCAAAGGATGTGGTTGTCATCGGTGTGAGTCGTGACAGCGTGGCATCTCACCTGAAATTCGCCCAGAAGTATGACCTGCCCTTCATCCTGCTGTCCGACCCGCAGCTACAAGTCATTCAAACCTATGGTGTCTGGCAGGAGAAGAAGCTCTACGGCAAAACAAGCATGGGTGTGGTGCGGACTACCTTCATCATCGATGAAGAGGGCAAGATCGAAAAGATCATGCTCAAGGTCAAGCCCGATACCAATGCGGCGGAAATTCTGGCATATCTCGGAGAATAAACTATGAGAATCATTATTTCCCCGGCGAAGAAAATGAAGGTAGACACGGACAGTCTGCCCTGGCGGGACCTACCTGCGTTCCTGACGAAAACGGAGCAGCTTTGCACACAGTTACAGGGAATGTCTGATGTAGAGCTGAAAAAGCTCTGGAAGTGCAACGATTCCATTGCAGCACTGAATATCCAGCGGCTTCAGAATATAGACCTGCACAGCCGCCTGACTCCGGCAGTACTAGCCTATGAGGGCATCCAGTATCAGTACATGGCTCCCGGTGTGTTCACGGAGCAGGCCTTCGATTACGTTCAGGAGCATCTGCGGATTCTGTCCGGCTTTTACGGCATCCTGAAGCCCTTTGACGGCGTGACCCCTTACCGCTTGGAGATGCAGGCGAAGCTGCGAGTAGGGGAGTGTAAGGATCTGTACGCCTACTGGGGCGACAACCTTGCCAAGACTCTTTTTGCAGAAACGGACTGCATCATCAATCTGGCATCTAAAGAGTACAGCGTCTGTGTTTCCAAATACCTGCCTGCAAATGTGCGGTTCATCACCTGCATATTCGGTGAAGAAAAGGACGATAAGGTCATCGAGAAGGGCACCATGTGCAAGATGGCCCGGGGCGAGATGGTGCGTTACATGGCGGAAAACCAGATCGAAGACCCGGAGCAGATCAAGGCCTTTAACCGGCTGAATTGCCGTTTTGATGCAAATCGTTCCAACAGCGAAACATTCGTATTTATCTGTGATGCAACCGGAAGTTGACATGATTCCTACTGTTTCTGTTAAAAATATGCGCCTCAGCGATGCCCATACTATCGACAATTTTGTGCCGAGTCTGGAGCTGATGTACCGGGCGGCCATGGGTGTTTTCAAGGCTTACCACTGGCCCGGCAGCACCGCCATTGTGGTGGGCTCCGGCAACAACGGCGGCGACGGCTTCGCACTGGCCTGGATTCTGAAGCAAAAAGGCTTTGACTGTACTGTGTTTACAGTCAGTCAGAAGATGTCGCCAGACAGCGCCTATTACGCCGAAAAGGCGAGTGAATCAGGTGTTCCCGCCCGTCCCTTTGAAGCGGGAATCTTACATGGCTTTGATACCGTAGTGGACTGCCTCCTGGGCACCGGATTCTCCGGCACCGCCCGTGGAAATTACCGGGATGCCATCGAGGAGATCAACACATCCGGTGCCTTTGTCATCAGCGTGGACATCAACAGCGGCATGAACGGCGATACCGGCGATGCAGAACTGGCCATCCGGTCTGATCTCACCGTCACCATCGGCTACGTCAAGACAGGTTTGGTGACAGAAAATGCCGGAAAGTACATGAAACGGCTGGTCTGCGTCGATATCGGCATCGTTTTGATTCAGGAAGAAGGTCATATCACCGTGGAAACCTGCCCGCCCTGGCTGGATTTGAATATTATTTCTTCCCAATAACGCACAAGAGCCGCCCAACCCGGGCGGCTCTGCTTGTTTATCGAGATATTCGTTTCAACATTATGAAATAGCTTGGCACCAAGATCAGATCTGCACCAAACCATGCTAGGACTTCGGCAATGAAGATGCCGTTTTCCCCCACCAGAGTGGGCAAAAGCAGGACGCCGCTGGTGCGCATGACGAACTCCGCAATGCCGGAGACCATGGGAAGCACCGTGTTGCCCATGCCCTGGACTGACGATCGGGTGACGTGTAGAATGTAGAGGACGGGCAGGCAGATGCTCATAATGGTCAGGTAGGTTACACCTACCGTGAGCGCCGCTGCGGCTTCCACCGGGGTGCCGGAGATGAATGCGCCCACGATTGTTTTTCCGAAAACCAGCATCACGGCGGAAATCAGAGCAGAGGTTGCCAGAGCAACAGTGACAGCCCATTTCATGCCGGTTCTGATCCGGTGGATTTTTCCTGCGCCCAGATTCTGGCTCACATAGGTAATCATGGCGTAGCCATAGGAGGTTGCGGCGATTTCCAGAACGCCGTAGAGCTTATTTACCGCTGTAAAGCCGCCGATAAAGGCCACGCCATAGCCGTTGACAACGCCCTGGATAATCATGCCGCCCACGGCGATAATGGCATTCTGGGCCGCCATGGGAGAGCCCAGCGCCAGCAGCCGCCCGGCCATAGTCGCTTTAAGAGCGAAATGGGATTTATGGAGCGTCAGGAACTCGATCTTTTTGATCTTTAGCAGGCAATAGATGCTGGAAATAACCTGAGCAATGAGGGTGGCAATGGCTGCGCCTGCAATACCCCAGCGGAACGCCAGAACGAACAGCAGATCGAGAAGGATATTGGAGATCGCCGCCACAATCATGGCCTGCAGGGGTGTCTGGCCGTCCCCAAGGGAGCGGAGGATAGTAGCAAGCAGATTATAGGCCATGACAATGGGAATTCCCAGAAACATAATGCGCAGGTACAGCAGCGACCAGTCCATGATCTCCGGCGGCGTGTTCAGCAGGGTCAGAATTGGTTCCGCTGCCACCTGGCCCAAAATCAGAAACAGCGCAGCGGACAATGTGGAAAGTGTTACCGATCTGCCCACTACGCTCCGCAGGCTCTCAAACTGCTTGGCACCAAACTCCCGGGCCATCAGAATTCCAAAGCCCTGGGTCACACCCTGGATCATGCCCAGCCACATCCAGTACAGCCAGTCCGTGGCCCCCAGCGCCGCCAGGGCATCCACGCCCAGAGCCTTGCCCACCACCATAGTGTCCACAACGGTATATAATTGCTGGAAAATATTGCCCACCATCAGCGGCAGAGCAAAGGAAACGATCAGCGGCAAGGGTTTGCCGGTCGTCATATCTTTTATTTTGGCACTCATAATGATACCTCGTATGAAAATTAACGTTAATATCTTACCATATGCAACATGGTTTTTCAACGGATTGGAATTTTCCTTCCTTGCTGGGCTACGATTTGAAAGACGGGGCCATGACCATCAATCCGGAGGGAGCCGAGCTTGTTCGGCTGATTTTTCGCAAATACGGCGTGGAGCGGAAGGGGACACGCATCGTCGCCCGGGAACTTCGGGAAGCAGGCTACAAGACCCTCACCGGTAACACCAGATGGAACAACAGCCAAATCATGTTTTCTCCGGCAAAATTCGCTGCGGCCTGTGCGGAGCGGCCTTTGTGGCAAGAAAGAAACGGTACCAGAACGGCACCGTCAATAAGAAATGGGGCTGCTTTACCGCCACCAACGAGGGCACAAGCCACATCGATCCCATGGGTAATCCCGTGGGCTGTGACATTGGCCTGATGCTCCGGGATGACTTTGCTATGGAAGTTCTAAAACCGCTTCCGAAGCCGTCCTGGCTTCTCCCAAGCGGATTATAGATTTGGTAAGCACCTGCGCCAGAGAGGAAATCCAGCGCAGCGAGATCATAAGCGGCGACAGCGCTGAAAAGCTGGAATATGAGATCCGGAAGCTAACACAGAAGAAGGAGAGCATCCTGGATGCTTTCTTCTGAACGAGCGCTACGACCGTCAGATGGCCGAGCTTCAGTCCGGTCTGCAGGCCGCCCGGAACGGGAGCGGCTGACCTATGAAACAGCAACTCTGAAAGCTGATGTGAAGATGCATATTAGCGATCTGGTTAGCAGGGAAGTGGACGAAAACTTCTGCAAGGCCATGTTGGAAACAATTACCGTGTATCCGGACAGGAGAGCAGAGCTTCAGCTGAACCTGCTGCCCCAGAAGTGGCGTTTTGTTCTGGATTCCATTGCCGACATCCGGCACCGCAGCGGTGTGGGGTGTCATTTTGACCCTTCCGTACCTATATCTGTCAGTAAACCTTTGAGCTCGTCAAAGGGCATGGAGTAGCGCTGTGAGAGGTAGCGGAGACTCGCGCCGAGTTCTCCATCGGGACCGCCGTATTGGGTGATGATGATCCGTGCCAGCTGAGGGTTGGGATGAGCGATTTTTACTGGATACTGAAGCTTCTTTTCATAACTGAACATATACTTACCCCTCCTTATTGCCGCAGTATTCCCATGGCCACGGATCATCCAGCCAGTCATAGGAATCACTCTGGCCTGGTGTGCTGTGATTCAAAGGTCCGCATTTTCTGGTGTATTCCATCATACCTTTGTGATACAGGTCCTGGTATTGGCGATACAGCTGCAGCGCTTCGCGGTCATCCCGATGGGTGTCCAGATAAAGCGCCAATTCCTGAATGGCAAAGTGCATTACCTGAAGTTCTGTTTTCGGTGTGACCGGCAATTCATTTTGATTGACCATGCCCATAAAGGGCAGATCCAGCCCGGGGAATAGCGTACCTCTTACGATGCCTTTTCTGGCTTCGTATTTTGGGGGATTTTCAAGCTGAAAGGGTACAAATGGATTTGCCAGTGGCGCAGAGGCGGGAAGTTTTCCCTCTGTACCATTTTGAGAACGCATTCTTTGTTCCAATTTTTATACCTCCTGTCAATTTGGACTTGAACTGTCGTTCCGCGTCATACTATGCCTTATTCACTCCCGAAGTTCATTCCATCCGCATTAATGCATAAAAACTGTGAGGTGTTGTTGATGAGACTCAAAATGATTATCGGACAGATCGTAACATATTTCCTGGTCCTGACATTATTTACTGTGATTACATACGGAGGAAGCAAAGCCGTCAGCGTGATTGCTCAGATGGTTCCTCTGGAGCGGGAACATACCATTGTCATTGATGCCGGTCATGGAGGTGTGGACGGAGGGGCCATATCCTGCAGCGGAATACCGGAAAGTATGTATAATCTGGAAATTGCGCTGAAACTGGATGATTTATTGCATCTTCTGGGGATCAACACCACAATGATCCGCTCAACAGACTGCTCCGTATATACTGAGGGGGAAACTATCGCAGCCAAGAAGGTTTCTGACTTAAAAAACAGAGTAACAGTGGTCAACGGGACAGAAAATGCGCTTCTTATCAGCATTCATCAGAATACTTTTTCTGACAGCAGATACAGCGGTGCACAGGTATTTTATGGACCGGAAGGAAATGGTGCGGAACTGGCCAAAAAGCTTCAGGATGCATTCTGCGCCACAGTCAATCCGCAAAGCAATCGGGTTTGTAAGAAAGCTGAAAATGTATATCTGATGCAGCACATCAATTGTCCCGGTATTCTGGTTGAGTGCGGTTTTATATCCAACGCGGAAGAAGAAGGTAAACTTCGAAGCGATGAATACCAACGCAAGCTTTGCTCTGTAATCGCGACTACGATTTCAGAGTTCTTGACCGGGAAGATATAGCTTGATATAATAACAAAAATACGAAAGAAGGTTCGATTATGGCTAAGAATAAAACCGTCTTTTTCTGTACTTCCTGCGGCAATGAGACACCAAAATGGCAGGGGCGCTGTCCTGCCTGCGGAGCGTGGAACACCATGCAGGAGCATATTGAAAAGCCTGTTGCTGTTGGAAAAGCCAAATCAGCGCCTGTCGGAATGAGCCGCAGACCACAAAGACTCCGTGAAGTCGACAGCAGCGATGAGATCCGCTTTTCCACCGGAATGGGAGAACTGGACAGGGTGCTTGGAGGCGGCGCTGTGGCAGGATCTCTTGTCCTTGTGGGCGGCGCTCCCGGCATCGGCAAGTCTACGCTGCTGCTGCAGATCTGCAACAGTCTTTGCGCCGGAAGAAAGGTCCTGTATGTATCCGGTGAGGAAAGTGAACGGCAGCTGAAGCTCAGGGCGCAGCGTCTGGGAGTGGCTCCGGAGGAACTGTATATTCTGTCCGAAACCAGATTGAGCGATATTTTGGCGGCAGTTGAAGAAATGCAGCCGGATATCCTGATTGCCGACTCCATTCAAACGCTTTATAACGAGGAAAATGATTCTTCTCCCGGAAGCGTCTCTCAGGTCAAGGACTGCACCATGGCCCTTATGCAGATATCAAAATCCAACGGCATCATGGTATTCGTAGTCGGCCACATCAACAAAGACGGCAATATCGCAGGCCCCAAAGTTCTGGAGCATATGGTGGACTGTGTCCTGTATTTTGAAGGCGATCCGAATTCTTCCTACCGTCTGCTCCGGGCGGCAAAAAATCGCTTTGGTTCCACCAACGAGATCGGTGTTTTCGAAATGGCCGACAAAGGACTGATCGAGGTACCCAATCCGTCTCAGATGCTTTTGGACGGCCGGCCGGAAGGAGCCAGTGGTACATGTGTTGCCTGCGTGATGGAAGGAACGCGCCCTGTCCTTGCAGAAGTCCAGGCACTGATAACCAAAACGACCTTTAATGTTCCGAGACGTGCCGCGGATGGTTTTGATTTTAACCGCGCTGTGTTGCTGATGGCAGTTGCCGAAAAGCGGGGCGGTATGAAACTGAATGTATTCGATGCCTATATCAATGTCATCGGCGGTCTGCGACTGGATGAACCGGGAGCGGATCTGCCTGTAGTTCTGGCGGTTGCTTCTTCATACCGGGATCAGGTGATTTCCGATGATCTGGTAGCCATCGGCGAAGTGGGTCTGACCGGAGAGATCCGCAGTGTTTCCAATATGAACCAGCGATTGGGCGAAGTCGCCCGTCTTGGGTTCAAAAAGTGTATTATTCCCAAAAACGGTTCTGAAAAGCTGGAGATTCCCGTAGGTTTATCCGTTTATCGGGTCAGGAATCTGCGCGAAGCGATTGAAACCGCAATGTAAGGAAGGCATCAATATGGAACATTTTGACATTCTCCGGATCCGGGACCGCGTGTATCGGATTCTGGACGAAAAAGCAGATACGTTTTACCTGGTTGAAGGGGATGACACAGCTGCGGTGATTGATACTGGCGCTGCGTTTGGCTCCCGAATTATACCGCTGCTGCGGGAACTGACCCCAAAACCTTTGATCCTGATTCTTACCCATGTCCACTATGACCATAGTTTCCATATGGATGAGTTCAAAACTGTTTATATGTGCCACGACGAGCTGCATATGCCAGGATGGTTTCTTCATCAGATGCTGATGGGAAAAGCGGATCGACTCTGCGAAACGCACCACATTGATACGGATTACGCAATCGATCTTGGAAACCGCGTACTTGAGATCTGCAAAGTTCCGGGACATACCCCCGGAAGCATCGCTGTCTTTGATCAACTGGATAATCTGGTCTTCACAGGAGATGCGATAGGAAGCGGTTGCGGTGTATGGATGCAACTTCCGGGCAGTACAAGCCTCACGGAATATGAAATCAGTCTGAGCCATTTCATGAAATGGCTGCTGAATCGCACCAGTTCGCCGGAATTCTGGGGCGGCCACTGTCTGCAGCGATGGCAGTCTGCAAAGATCCCCGGAGATAATCCGCTGTCCATGGGGCTTCTGGCGGATCTGATCGATCTGGTTCGTGGTTTGATCGAGGGAACTATTCAGGGGTGGCAAATCGATATGGCACAGGAGTTCCGGGCTGGAGAAGCATTCAATGCCGCATATGGACGCGCTGAAATTACTTACAATCCGGATAATCTATGATATAACACAAAAGGGAAGGGGAGTGCCGTATTTGACACTCCCCTTGAAGCTATATCAATATTCCAACCAGAAATCCCAATAACAGTCCGGTGAATCCAACAGCAGCAAATTCGATGGGATTTCTCTGGTACTTCGTTCTGTAAACCTTCTTGATAACTGGCTTTTCTACGATTTTCTCCACGACTTTATCGACTTTTTCCACCACATTTACAACAATGGGAGGATTCTCATAGACAGGCTTCTGACCAGTTGCCAGGTATTCAACTTCAGTATCCAGGACCTCAGCAAGCTTAATCAGCTTAATGGTATCAGGACTGGACTGATCATTTTCCCACTTGCTCACAGCCTGTCTTGAGACCTCCAGCAATTTTGCCAACTGCAGCTGAGAAATATTCCTTTCTTTACGAAGAATTGTGATTCGTTCACCGATCGACATAGATCCCCCTATATTGTTGCGATATATTGTCAACTATTGGTTGCATTTGCAATATTACTCGATTTTTTCGGCAAAGTCAAGCTTGGAAAGCGGATTTGCCTCGGCTGCTATTTTCAGTTCCGTGTTCTCGATATGCGTATAAATCTGCGTTGTATTCAGGTTTTCGTGCCCCAGGACCTCCTGAACAGTTTTTACATCAACGCCGCCCGAGAGCATCATCGTTGCGGCTGTGTGGCGCAGCTTATGAGCTGAGAACTGGTCTGAATCCAGGCCGGCCTGCAGCAGTGCTTTCTTGACCAGCCGATGGACAGCAGTCACACTGATCCGGTTATTGTCTCTGGAGCCAAATAAAGCACGGTTGTCAGATAGCACTTTTTTGTTGCGTTCAGGCAGATATGCATCAATTGCTTTCCGGCAGGCAGTGCCGAAGTAGACAAAACGTTCTTTGTTTCCTTTACCGACAACACGGATCCGGTCTTCGTAAACATCGGTCAGATTCAATCCAACCAGCTCGCTGCGGCGGATGCCGCAGTTCAAAAAGAGCATCAAGATCGCATAATCACGTTTTTCGTTCACGCCGGAAACGCATCTCAGCAAAGCAGCAGACTGCTCCAAAGTCAAGTATTTGGGAAGGCTTTTTCTGAGCTTCGGATACTCCAGATCGGCAACGGGATTTTCGGATAATTGCTTGGTCCGTACAGTCAGATATTTGAAGAAGGATTTGATCGCGGAGAGCTTTCTGGCTCTTGCTGCGGCGGCAATACCATACTCAGGTGCCGGAGAGTCTGGATTGGCTGTACGGTCGTTTGCAAGGTAGGAAAGGAAATCAAAGACTTCGGATGTTGTGATTTCCTGAATGAAATCAAGATCGACATTCTTAATCGGAATGTCATCGAGCCGTGTGTCAATCGGCATCTCATTTCTCATTAGCTTGATGAAACGCAAAAACATCCTCAGATCCAGGTAATACTCGGAAATCGTTTTCTGGGATTGACCTTTGATAGTTTCATGGTATGTCAGAAAATCTCTGAGGATCTGCGGACAATCGGTATAACGCTGCATTTTGCTGCCTCCAATTATTTGTTATTTATATGATAGCATATTTGCATCTCGAACGCAACAAAATTTTTATTTTGTTGCGTTCGTTCTTCTGCCCTTGACAGGGCTGCTTCTCCTGTGTTATTTATTACTCGACAACTGAATATGGGGGCGGCTGCCGGATTAGTCGCCCGGTGGCCGCCCCCTCTCCTTTTGTCGTGCCAAAGTGTGGTGAAAGATTGTGTTCAATGCTGGAAAAACTGATGTTCGTGTCCTGTTTGAACTTGGTGTTCTTCTGGACAATATGCCTACCGGCTGTATCGACCCTAAATCCGAACTTTATCGGACATTAAAGGACTTAACCAACGCAGTATATGAGCAAATGCCGAACAAAATCGTCATTGATTTCACTTCCGACGATTAAATCGTTACAAAATGTTACCCATTCGGGACACCGATGGGAGACCTGTACTATGCCAGTAGCACAAGCCAATAACAGAAAGAGGTTGTCGGGGGCTGGGCTTATCAGCCCCCACAATCCCCTGTAAGCTTCAAAAGCTTCTTCTGCGTGTCCCTACCCATAGCGAAGCTGGAAGCGCACGGTACAAACCCGCCTAGGACGCTACAACCTCCCCTGCGCGGTCTTTCCGAGCCTGGTTAGGGGCATACACCCCGAAAGCGAAGCTTTCCCTTGTATGCCAAACGGCGGCGAATAGCCGCCCTAGCGCCCCCGGCGCAAGCTTCCGTTCATCTGCCGCTTTTGAAAGTGATGTATCCGTTTTCTCGTGTCATGCCTTTCCGGTGCTCGTACCTGTCTGCAAGCGGATGGGGCAACGGGGTCCCCTGTCCGCTTGCGGGCGGGGACGCTCGCCGGAACGGTTTGACACACGAAACGCATACTACGACTATTGCGTTTCGTGTGTCATGTGTCAACACATCTGACACATTCTTCAGTTTGTGTCATGTGTCAAGATTTGGAGGTGAAATCCCTTTTGCCAAAGAAAGACTTTTGTTGCGTTGATAACTTTTCTGTCCTAATTCCCTACCGAGATCTTGAGCGACTACTGGAAACTGCGAACAAAATGCAGTTTTTTCAAGATCAGCTTACACGAACTAACGAGCAGTTGACAGCACTTCGGATCATGTATTCCGAAGCACTCGAAAAAATTGCGGAAATCAACCGTTTTCTCTGACTCCTTTTTGTGATTTACGGTTTGATCATGTGTCAACAAAACGATTATTTTGTTGCGTTCGTTTCTATGCTCGGTTTGATTCCAGGTAAATCTCTTCTCTGCTCCTCTTCTAACAGAAAGCTTTTTCCAAATTAAACCTGATTTACAATCCTGGACTGAATACTTAGTTTACTGATTTCAGCTGAACGGTTATTGTTTTGAAGGAGCTTCAGATTGCGATTGCAGTTGTGCAAGTATGCCATATTTCAGACGGGCATGTGTCTAATTACTACATGAGGTCTTAGATGATTATTTTTGTTGCATCAGATATACATGGATTGGGCTTTATTCCAGTAGAAGCATACCATAAATTGCATGGCGCATATCTTGATCTACCCCATTCATTTGTATTTCTAAATGGTCAAATTAAAAATCAACAAAAAATTATTTATTTCTTCGTGAAATTTAATTTCTTTTTGTGCAAATAGATGAAAAGAGCGTAATGCCGCAATGCTACCATTGACATTTTTATAAAATGTAATAGAATAAATTTATAGTTGAAACATACAAAGAGCAATGTTATGCAATATGTTCCTTGGAAACCGCATAATACATAGCGCAAATACGGAGTCCTTTATATGTATCAGCTAATTATTATCAGGAGGAGAAACAACTAATGAAAAACGCAATGAAGAAGTACCTGGCTCTGGCTCTGGCTCTGCTGATGGTCCTGTCTCTGGTTGCTTGCGGCGGCGAAACCGCCCCCGCTACCGAGGCTCCCGCTGCTGATCCTGCTCCCGCTCCCGAGGCTGATCCCGCTCCCGCTCCCGAGGCTGATCCCGCTCCCGCTGAAGGCGTCACCATCAAGTTCCAGCAGTGGTGGGGCGTTGAGCTGCCCGAAGGCTACCTGCAGGGCATCGCTGACGACTTCGAAGCTGAAACCGGCATCAAGGTCGAACTGATCAGCGCTCCCTGGTCCGACACCAAGACCGCTATCACCGCTGGCGCTGCCAACGGCACCATCGCTGACGTCATCTCCGTCGACGGCGCATGGCTGGCTGAGTTCTCTGAAATGGGCCTGCTGGCTGACCTGGAAGCTGCTGGTCTGAACACCGAGCTGGCTGGCGACGTCTGGTCCGTCAATGGTGTCAAGCACGTTGTTCCCGTTAACAACTTCACCTATCCCATGTACGTCAACATGGACATCCTGAACGCTTCCGGCGTTGAGGCTATCCCCACTACCTGGACCGAGCTGGTCGACGCTTGTAAGAAGATCGCTGACGCTGGCTACTCCGCATTCGCACTGAACCTGGGCGTTACCAATGCCAACGGCATCCAGAACGTCTTTATGCACACTGGCTGGGCTTCCGGCATCGGCCTGAAGAACGAGGCTGGCGAATATGACGTCGCTGGCAACGAAGACATCAAGGCTCTGGCTGAGCTGTACAAGACCCTGTACGACAACGGCTGCCTGTACGCCGGTATGTCCACCCTGGAAGAGGCTGAAATGACCTCCAACTTTGCTGCTGGCAACTGTGCATTCACCGTTGCTTCCGCTGCTACCATGGGCGAGTTCTCCAACCTGGACTTCGAGGCTGCTCTGATTCCCGTTAAGGACGGCTACGAAGGCCAGAGCGGTATCTGCTACGCTTCCTGGGCTGCTGGTATCTCCGAGGCTTCCGAGCACAAGGCAGAGGCTGCACAGTGGCTGAACTACCTGCTGGGCGGCATCGACGGCACCGACGGTTCCGTCTCCGCTGGTCTGGCTTCCACTCAGACTGCATTCCCCAACTCCAAGATTGCTAACCCCGACTACAGCGCTACTCCCGCACAGTTCCAGTCCTTCTACGAACTGTACAAGGAGAACTACGTTATCAACGAGTTCATCGGCCTGCCCAACGCTTCCTCCGTCATGACCGACATGACCAACGATCTGGTCCTGTACCTGGAAGGCGACCTGGATGTTGATACTCTGCTGAACAACTGGCAGGGCTACCTGGACAACGCAGGTGCATAATTTCCGCCATAACTGAAACTTTGGAAAAGGGGTCTTTTGACCCCTTTTCTTTAAAAGCGGGAAAATGTCCATTGATTTGAACCATATGTTTCCCGTACAATCTTTATGGTAGGAGGGTTAAAATTGAATCTGAAGCGAATCGTAAAGAAAAGCACGCCTTACAGATACCTGTTTCCCACCGTCCTGCTGATGGTGGTTTTCCTGGTGATTCCCATCTGCATGGTCGTCAGCTATTCTTTTGTTGACAAAGCCGTTGTTTCCAAGACCCCCGAGTTCGTGGGTTTTGCAAACTACATTGAACTGCTCAAGGATTCCAAGTTCTGGAATGCCGCAAGCAATACCATCGTATTCGTGCTGGTCAGCGTTGTGGCCCACATTGTTCTGGGCATGGTTTTCGCACAGCTGCTGAACTCCAAGTATTTTAAGACCGGTACTAAGACCATTGCCCGTGTCGTTTACATTCTTCCCTGGGTCTTCACCGCATCCGTCGTTGCAATCCTGTGGAAGCTGATGCTGCAGCCCTCCGGTATCATCAACTATCTGCTGTCTTTCATGCCGCAGATCAATAATAAGTTTGAGTGGCTCAGCAACCGTGATCTGTCTCTTGCTGTCGTATGCTTTATCAACATTTGGTGCGGATATCCCTTCTACATGGTCAGTATTCTGGCAGGTCTGCAGGGTGTCCCCGGCGATCTTTACGAGAGTGCTGCCATTGATGGCGCTACTACCGTCAAGAGCTTCTGGCACATCACCATTCCCCAGCTGATGCCCATCCTGATCAGCATCGCCATGCTGGACTTTATCTGGACACTGCAGTCTTTCAACGTCATCTGGATGCTGACCGGCGGCGGTCCCATCAATTCTTCCGAAATGCTGAGTGTCTACATCTATAAGCTGACATTCCAAAAGCTCGATTACAGTATGGCAAGTACCACCGCAACGGTTCTGCTGATCGTTTGCGTGATCTTCGCCATTTTCTATGTAAGACAGCAGAAGAAAGTGAGGGAGTAAGACATGGTTGGCAGTTACAAGAAATCCGTCAAAATCGTACTTTCCATTCTGTTGGTCTTGGGCGGCCTTTTTGCCGGCTTCCCCATCATCTGGATGCTTTGCTCGTCCTTTAAGTCCAACTCCACCATTTTCTCCTGGCCTCCCCAGTTCGTCGATGAGACCTTTGGTCTGCATTCCTATCTGGCAGTGCTCACCGATCCTTCCAAGGTTCGTTTCTTTATCAACAGTTACATCGTTGCCGCATGTGTCGTTCTCGCGACCCTGTTCATCGGTATTCTGGCCGGTTATGCATTCAGCCGTTTTGATTTCCCCGGAAAGAGCCTGCTCAACTCTCTGATCGTCAGTGTTCAGGCTATTCCCCCCATCGTTCTGCTGATCCCCTACATGAGCATGATCGTTGCCATGAAGCTGTTCGATACTTATCTTGCTCTGGTTCTAACCTATCTGGTCACTACCCTGCCCTACTGTATCCTGATGATGACCGGTTACTTCAATACCCTGTCCAAGGAACTTGATGAGGCAGTTATGATCGATGGTGGTTCCCGTTGGAAGGCACTGTGGTCTGTTATCGTCCCCATTTCCATCCCCGGCATGGTCTCTGTCGGTATGTATACCTTCATGCAGGCCTGGAACGAGTATCTGTTCGCTCTGTGTCTGACGCAGAGAAACGAGATGAAGACCGTTCCAATCGGCATCAACCTGCTGATGGGCATGCACGGCAATGACTGGAGCCAGATGATGGCAATGAGTGTTCTGGGTTCCATTCCCGTGCTGATCCTGTTTATCTTCTTCCAGAAGTACTTCATCGCCGGTATGTCCGCCGGTGGTGTTAAGGGCTAATCCACATTACATATTTCATTATAAAGGAGAAAACTTACTATGCTGATGAATATGAAAGAGCTGCTGGCAGTTGCTAACAAGAACGGCTTTGCTGTTCCCGCATTCAATATCAGTGACTACAATATGTTCAATGGTATCATGGAGATTTCTGAGGAAATGAATGCGCCTGTCATCATTGCCATTCATCCCGACGAACTGAGCCATACCAAGCCTGAGATGGTCAAGGGCATCATCGAGAGAATTCACAAGTCTCCCGTTCCTGCTGTTGTCCATCTGGACCATGGCAGCACCTTTGAGCAGATCATGCTGGCTATCCGCACCGGCTTTACCTCCGTTATGATCGATGCTTCTCACATGCCTCTGGACGAGAACATCGCCATCTGCAAGAAGGTCGTCGAAGCTGCTCACGCTGTGGGCGTCTCCGTTGAGGGTGAGCTGGGTACCATCGGCAATGTCGACTCCGCTGAGGGCGGCGCTGACTCCATCATCTACACCGACGTCGCCAACGCCGTTCAGATGATCAACGAAACCAACATTGACTGCCTGGCAATCGCCATCGGCACCAGCCACGGCCTGTACCCCGCAAACATGAAGCCCAAGCTGAACATCGAGCGTCTGGACGAGCTGAAGGAAGCTCTGCCCGAGATCCCCATGGTCCTGCACGGCGGCTCCGGCAACGAGGACAGCGAGATCCGCAAGTCCGTCGAGCACGGTGTTGGCAAGATCAACATCTCCTCCGACATCAAGGTTGCTTACTACAACAAGATGCGTGAAGTTCTGCAGAACCCCAAGCTGCGTGAGCCCAACCAGATCCAGCCCCCCTGCCTGGAGGCAATGAAGGTTGTTGCCCGCCAGAAGATCGAGCTGTTCAAGGCTGACGGCAAGGCTGCTCTGTATTAATATCTTAATTTCCGGTCCGGCGCGATTCTATCGCGCCGGAATTCTGGGTACATGAAGGAGAAACATCCATGGGTGAAAAAATTGCGTTAGGCTTTCATACCTGTGTGGATTATGAACTGGTATGGGATACAGCAGTCGTGGAAAAGCAGATCGCCGCTTTTGACATTCACGCGGACGAACTGAAAATATCCCCTGAAGCGGATTCCGAGCGTGCACTCTGGATCAGCGCCTTGGCACATCTGCAGGCCGGCATCGGCGGTGAGATTATCCCCGAAGAGGCATCGGTCTGTGTGGATTTCGCCGATCATTTTGAATATGAGATCACCATGGGTGGCACTGCTACCCGTGCTGCAATTGTTCTGGACAAGATGGGCTATGATTCCGTTCTGCAGACCAGCTGCTACAATAAGCATGTGGAGCGCCTGCTTCCCGGACATATTCGCGCTCTTCCCGGTGTTCCCGCAGATCACAATGAGATCTACCCCCATGTGATTCTGCAGTGCGCCGGCGGTGTCAGAATTCACGCGAATGATATCGATTTTGTGACCCCCAGAGAGAACAGAATTCTGATCTCCAGAGATATCGACAGTCTGAATATGCCGGTACTCCCCAAGGAATTCGGTGAACTGATCACCGATGCGGAAGTATTTCTACTGGGCAGCTTCAGTCAGGTTCTGGACCGGGATATTCTGGAAGACCGTCTCGCAAAGACCAGAGATTTGTTCAGCTATCTGCCTGATGATGCACTGGTTGTCATGGAAGACGGCTGCTATGTTAAGAAGGACTTCCGTAACTATACCCATCAGGCTCTCGCATCCGTGACTGACATCGTTAGTATGAATGAGGATGAGATGCAGGAGTATATCGGCAAGCGGATCAATATTCTGGATCCTGATGCTGTTATCAACGCTCTGGACGAAGTTTACAGGGGAATCAACATCCCCATCCTGCTGGTGCATTCTGCTGCCTGGGCTCTTGCATACGGTGAGAATGCCGGTATGATGCGCCAGTCTCTCGAAGGCGGCGTGACTATGGCCGCTACCCGATTCCGTATTGGCGATGACATCACCCCTGAACTCTATGAGCAGACCAAGACCCTTGCCCCCAAGGCTGACAGTGTCGTTTTCTGCGAGAAGATGAAGAAAATCCTGGGTGAGAAAATCTGCATCATCCCCTGCAAGGATCTGAGCCATGTGTCCAATCCCACTGTTGTAGGCCTTGGCGACTCTTTTGCCGGTGGCCTGCTTCCCGGTCTGCTGAAGGAAAACCGCGGATAATTAGTAAGGAGATTTTTTATGTACGAAAAAGTTAGCAACATTCTGAAGATGGCAAAGGAAAGCAACACCGCTGTCATCGGTTTTGTCTGCATGGACTATGTCATGGCAAGAACGGTAGTATATGCTGCAGAAGCAACCAATACCCCCGCTCTGATCATGCTGTATCCCGAACACGTAACCGTTCAGCATACCACCGGCTTTGCCAAGTATGCCGCTATGGTCAAGGAGCTTGCCAACGAGGTCAAGGTTCCCATCGGCCTGCACTGCGATCATGACTTCAGCTACAACGCAGTTCTAAATACCGTTCAGAACGGTTTTGAGTCTGTGATGATGGATGGTTCCATGCATGATCTGGATACCAACATCGCCATGACCAAGGAAGTGGTCGACAAGCTGCACGAGATGGGTGTATGTGTTGAAGGCGAGATCGGCCATGTCGGCGCGGCTTCCAACGTCGATAACGATAAGGAAGACCTGTATACCAAGCCTGATGCTGCAGCAAAGTTCTGCAAGGAGACCGGCGTTGACTCTCTGGCTGTTTCCATCGGCAACGCCCACGGCGAATACAAGGATACTCCTCATCTGGACATGGAGCGTCTGGATCAGATCCACGCTGCTGTTCCCGATGTGCCTCTGGTTCTGCACGGTGGCAGCGGTATCCCTGATGATCAGCTGCTGATTGCTTTCTCCAAGGGCATTAACAAGTTCAATCTGGGCACCGATTATCTGCGCAGATACTTTAATGCGATTTCCGAATTCGTTGCTGAAAATGCTGAGAATCCTGACCCTGTCAAGATCATCAATATGCCTGCATACGTTCAGGAAAAGCTGCAGCCCTACGTCGAAGAGCGTCTGAGAACTCTGTGCCATTTCTGATTGCAGTTTAATACTCAAGGGAAAGATATCTGTAACTTTCAGGTATCTTTCCCTTTCTGTTTTCTCCATTATCCTCTTAAAAAATTCTGTGAAAATGTTTACATCATATCTGTACGAAAACAAAAAAGTATGATATGATAATTAAAATCATGTTAATTGAGCAGATCAGGAGGAGACTCTATGGCGGAAAACAGTGCGGAAAGAACCGTTTTGGACACAATTACCTATATGTACGATAAAATATTTCAGGCAGAAAAGAAGGTTGCGGACTTTATTCTGGCCAATCCTGATGTTGCGGTGAATTCAAATGTCTCTGAACTTGCCAATCACAGCGGAGTCAGTGATGCAACAGTCATCAGATTATGCAAGCATCTCGGCTACGATGGTTACTACCAGATGCGTCTGTGCCTTTCCAGAGATATTGGCCGCATTGCTTCCACCAGCGAAGTTCCAAATGCATCCGAGACATCCGTACAAAACCTGTTCAAGATCATTGCCGAAAGCTCCCTGGCCACGGCAGGAACGATCAATGAAACTGTCCTTAAGGAAGTCGTCGAGCTTATTCTGAACTGTGATATGGTGCATCTTGTCGCTGCCGGCAATACCACCAATCTGTGTATGGGATTCGGCCCCCGACTGGAACGTCTCGGAATTCGCTGCACCTATAATATGCTGCCGGAGCATTATCTGGGTCACATCAATCTTGCTAGAAAAAACGAAGTTGTACTCTCGATCTCCGGCTCAGGCACCTCCCGTTATGTTGTAAAAGCACTCCATTTGGCAAAGGAAAAAGGATTAAAGACTGTCGCAGTTACCGGATACCAGTACTCCCCTGTCTCACGGATTGCTGATCATCTTTTGCTGTCCTCCTCTGGCAAAGCCGGAAAGCATCATCTTCCCCAATCTTCCCATTTAAGTGAGATGATTGTCCTGGAAGTGCTATATCTGATGCTTGAATACGCGATCTCCAAAATTGGCACACAGATCTCCGAACCCGAGATGCTTCTGTCTGAGTCCAAGTTCTGATATATTAAAAGAAGACATCTGCGGATGTCTTCTTTTTCATCTGACCGGCATGGGCAATTTGCGTTAAATAACCATTGAAGAGGCTGGAAATTATTACTGATTTTACCGTAAGCTTCCATCAAAATGAAATTTTTAGATTGCCAAATTTCATTTTCTATGATATTGTAGAGGAAAATATATAGGAGGATTATATTATATGAAGAAGTCCGGAAAAAAACTGTCGCTGACTGTTAAAATCTCGATCAGCCTGTTGCTTGGTATCCTGGCAGGTATCGCGCTGCAGAAGCATTCTGATTTTGCGGTCCAGTATATTAAGCCTCTTGGCACAATTTACCTGAATCTGATCAAGATGATCGTTGTCCCGGTCGTCCTGCTTTCTATTACGCAGGGCATTGTCTCGCTGCAGGATATCAGGAAAGTCGGTTCGATCGGTCTGCGCACCGTTGCATATTATGTTGTGACAACTGCCCTCGCTGTTACGATTGGTCTGCTTTTTGCCAATATTCTGAATGTCGGTGCCGGTTATGTGCTTCCTTCCGGAGAACTGAGCTATCAGGCTTCTGAAGCTCCCAGCTTCATTGATACGATCGTTAACATCTTCCCTTCCAATGCGTTTACTCCTCTGGTTGAGGCAACAATGCTCCAGGTGATCGTTCTGGCACTCTTTCTGGGTTTTGGTATCATTCTGGCCGGAGAAAAGGGGACCACTGCTGTCAAGGTGGTTGACAGCTTTGCTGAGGTTGCATTCCGTATCATGGATATGATCATTCAGCTGTCTGCTATTGGTGTTTTTGCCCTGATCTGTCCTGTTGTTGCCCAGAACGGTCCTGCAGTTCTTCTACCGCTGCTGAAAGTTATTCTTGTGGCTTATACCGGCTACTGTGTTCACATGCTGATTACCTATTCGCTCTCCGTCAAGTTCGTTGCCGAAATGAGTCCTGTAACTTTCTTTAAGGAAATGAGTCGTCCCATGCTGTTTGCCTTCTCCAGTGCCAGCAGCGTCGGTACCCTGCCCTTCAATCTGGAAACCACCGAAAAGCTCGGTGTACGCAAGGAGATTTCCAGCTTTGTCCTTCCTCTCGGCGCAACCATCAATATGGATGGCACCGCAATCTATCAGGGTGTCTGTGCCATCTTTATTGCTCAGATTTTTGGTATCGACCTGACCTTGACTCAGCAGATCACGATTATTCTTACCGCAACTTTAGCCTCCATTGGTACCGCCGGTGTCCCCGGCTCAGGTATGATCATGTTGGCAATGGTTCTGCAGAGCGTTGGTCTGCCTCTGGAGGGTATCGCCCTGGTCGCCGGTATTGACCGGATTCTGGACATGGGCCGTACTGTTGTTAATATTACAGGTGATGCTTCCTGCGCGATCTGTGTGGATGCCTGGGAGAAGAAGAGAGAAAACAAGCAGTCTAAATAAGTATGTATTTCACAACCACCTGATCCGGTACCGATCGATCAGGTGGTTTTCATACTGCTTTCCTTTTTAGAGGTTTTGTGTTTTTTTGTAAAAAACGACTTTACAATCTGCTCAATAGAAGGTAAAATACAATCAGATAGAATATTGGGAATTTCCAACAGGAGGAATTCATTATGAGCGTTAAAAGAATTGGTGTTCTGACCAGCGGCGGCGATGCCCCCGGTATGAACGCAGCTGTTCGTTCCGTTGTCCGTACCTGCCTGTATCACGATATCGAGTGTTACGGCATTCGCCGCGGCTGGAATGGTCTGATCAATGGCGATGTGATCAAGATGGATGAGAATAAGATCGCCCATACCATTAACCGCGGCGGTACAATTCTCTACACAGCCCGCAGCGAAGAGTTTATGACCGAAGCCGGCCAGCGAAAAGCTGTCTCCACCTGCAAATTCCTGGGGCTTGACAGTATCATTGCCATCGGCGGCGACGGTACTTTCCGGGGTGCCCGTGCCCTTTCCAAACATGGCATCAATGTGATCGGTATTCCCGGCACTATCGACAATGATATCAGCTGCACCAATTATTGCATCGGTTTCGACACGGCTGCCAATACTGCTATCGAATGCATCGACCGTCTGCGCGACACCATGCAGTCTCATGAGCGTTGCTCTGTGGTTGAGGTTATGGGCAGAAACGCCGGTTATCTGGCGATGTATGTCGGACTTGCAGTCGGCGCAACTGCGATTCTGGTACCTGAGAAACCCATCGATTTTGAGCGGGATGTGATTGAAAAGATTCGTCAGGCCCGTTTCAGAGGCTTTACCCACTACATGATTGTTGTTGCAGAAGGCGCAGGCAAAGCAACTGAGATTGCGGAACAGATCCACAAGGCCATTGATATGGAACCCCGTGTCACTGTTCTGGGTCATATCCAGCGCGGTGGCTCCCCCACTGGACGAGACCGTGTCAATGCAACCAAAATGGGTTATCTGGCTGTTGAACTGCTTCTTGCCGGAAAGAATAACCGCATTGTTTGCACTCATGATGGTGGTTTTACCGATGTGGATATCGACGAAGCTCTGAATATGAAGAAGAGTATTCAGCAGATGGAGGTTGATGTTCTGACTGCTATGACCGGCCTGATCGACAAGTAAGAATAAAAATCCGCTGTGCTATGCACAGCGGATTTTTTCGTAAAAAAAGGTCTGCCATATGGCAGACCTTTTACGCTTTCGGATGACATTTTTCGTAAACAGATTTCAGCTTGTTGTTGATCATATGGGCATACATCTGAGTAGAGGAAATATCACTGTGTCCCATCAGCTCCTGCACGGATCCCAAATCAGCACCATTTTCCAGTAAATGCACTGCGAAGCTGTGGCGCAGCGTATGCGGGGTGATATCTTTTTCGATGTGTGCAGTAGCCTGATAATGCTTCAGGATCTTCCAGAAGCCCTGGCGGCTCATCCGTGCACCTCCAACATTGACAAACAACGCTTTCTCGGCCGGATTTGCGATCATCGCAGTCCGGATGTCCTTCAAATAGATCGACAGCGCTTTCAGCGCACCTGGATACAGAGGAATTGCTCTGGATTTCTTGGCGCTGCTGCACTTGATGATACCCAGATCCAGATTTACGTCATCGACATTCAGATCGATCAATTCCGTAACCCGGATACCGGTTGCATACATCACTTCCAGCATAGCTTTGTCGCGAAAACCCTTGGCATCCATGCATACAGGCTGCGCAAGCAGCAACTCGACCTCTTTGCCCGTCAGAATCTGGGGCATCTTCTTCTCGCCCCGTTCAACGCGGATATCGGTCGGAACAGGAGATTGTTCCAGAAAACCAGAGGAAACAACATAGGCATAGAAGTTCTTCAGACTTGCCAGACTCCTGGAAACTGTTGCTCCGGAACGTCCTTCCTCCTGCAAATGCGCAAGATAGCCGCTGATATTCAGTTGGGAAGCATCCACCACATCAATATTCTGCGTCTGCTGCAGCCATCCGGAAAACTGCCGGATGTCCCGCATATAGGAGAATACGGTATTGGCCGATGCTTGCTTTACCTTTGTCAGGTAGTTCTCATAGGCATTGATCAGATCCAACATGAGTCAGCGTACCTTAAACCCTTCTGTTATGATATAACTGCCGCCAAAAAAGGCGAAACGAAATAAAAGTCGAAAATACCGATCAATACCAAAAACAGCAATACAATCGGTGCGGCAAGAGCAGATGGTCGATTTCGTAGGGAGATGTATCTGATCCAGTACCAGAAGAGAAACGGCAGACTGAAACATTCACTGAACATCAGTAGAAACCGAACCAATATTCCGGCGGTGCCGTAGGCAGAAACCAAAGCACAACCCAAAAAAGCAGCCAGAAATGCTTTACCGAAAGAAATCGGGAAAAACAGCCACGGAAGCTGTAAACAGACCGCAAGCGCGGATAACAGGAAGGGTAATAAGATTGCCGTCAGCAGGCCGAGGATCGACACACGACCAAATGCCGCCGTGCGCATCAAAGAAACAAGAGGATTACCTGCTGATAGAGAAAACAAAATACCTGTCAAAAGTCCGAGAGACCAGGATAAAGCAAGAAACAAGTGACCATTCTTGCGTAAAGTAAACGGCAATTTAAGATTGAAATACCTGCCCATGTCATCAAACCTCCTGCTGATTTGTAAATGGATGCATTTGAAGCATTGCAGGTTCGCTTGTGAATGGCACAGGTATTGTTCTTCCCTATGTCTTAATTACAACCATACTATACTCCAAAAACAACTCAATTTCAAGCATAATTCGGTGCTTTTGCATTTTTTGTAAATTATGCTGATTTTTATGTCAACATCATTATGTCAACCTGCGTAACTGCCGGCTGGATTAGTTTTATCATTTTCGACTATAGCTCAATATCTTGGGTTTTTGCTTATTCTGAATCACTAAATATTGACTCTGCAAGTTTTGCTGCAATATTGATATTGAGGTAAGCGTAATTTACCTGCCTGTGCATTTTGTACAACTTATCGATTGGTCAGTTTGCGTCGGCGTTTATGCTGTGCTTTTTCACGGCGCAGCCCCAATATTGCTACAGCTCCAGAGCCCGCCGCTACAAGCAAGCCGGATACACCGATCCCCTGATACTGCCCTCCGAAGAACAATGCTGTCATACTCAATAGAGTTACAAAATAGATCAATCCCGATATCCCGCAAACAAAAACTCTCCTTCTTTTGATTCTGTTCACAGCAACAGCGGAGCCAGTTGCCGCAGACAGCAGTATGATGATCATTACGCAATACCCTATAGCATTTTCCGTCAATATTTCTTTCGATATCAGGTACCCACAGACTCCTGCTCCGGCAATGGTGACTGCAAGGCTCATGGCACCTGCGATCAAAAGCCCCATCGTCATAGAAGTCGCTGTACCGGTTACTTTCCTGTTAACTACCATACTCCCCTCCCCTTTCGATACAAGCTATTCGTATTGACCGAAAAAAAGAACCGGGACAGATCAAAAGATCTGTCCCGGTATCGGGTTAGTTATCAAGCTTCAGTTTTTGGAGACTGCGCAGCACGCTGCTTCTGTGCTTCGGTCAGGGCGCGAAATTTCACGCGGGTATCGCGAACATTGTTCAGAGACTGCGCAATGACTTCCTCCGTCCGACGCAGAGCGTCATCCATGTACTCGTTGCTGACCTTCTTCAGTTCCTCAATGCGGTTCTGAGTTTGCTGTACCAGTTCTTCGCTGCGACGCTTTGCCTCAATATAGATAGCCTCCTTGGTGACCATCTGCTTTGCCTGTTCCTGAGCCTGGCGGATGATCACTTCAGCTTCGCGGCGGGCCTGGCTGATCAGTTCGTTGCGGGATTCCACAATGGTCCGGGACTGCTTCAGTTCACTGGGCAGCTGGGCGATGATCTCATCAAGCATATCCAGAACTCTGTCACGTTCCAGCATGCACTTATCAGCAGCCAGGGGCACAGTTCGTGCATCCTGCACCATATCATACAGTGCGCCAATAATATCTTCAGTATTACGATCGCTCATTTTCATTTTCCTCCTTGAAGGTTTGACTTTATTCTTTCCTGGAAATCCGGAATAATCGCTTCCGGTAAAAACTCCGGCAATACAACACCATAACGCCCCAGTTCTTTAACGGTGCTGGAACTGAGGTACATATACTGATGCTCCGCGGTCAGGAACATCGTATCCAGATTGGGATTGATATTGTGATTGATCAGTGCCATCTGGAATTCATTTTCAAAGTCCGAGCCGGCCCGAAGTCCCTTCACAATAACACAGCTTCCCTTGCGCTTGGCATACTCTGCCAGAAGCTCATTAGAGCTGTCAACCTCTACATTGGGAATATCCGCTGTAACACGTTTGATCAGATCCACACGCTCTTCCAGGTTGAACATGGGACTCTTGCCTGCATTAACCATCACACACACGATCAATTTATCAAATATATTCGCGGCACGCCGGATGATATTCAAGTGGCCGCTGGTAATCGGATCAAAACTGCCAGGGTAGATCGCAACTTTCATCACAGTCGCCTTCTTTGCTCAATCTTTTCGGTAAATCGTCAGTAGGACCTTGCCATATTTATAGTCCTTCGAGCGGGTGTATCCCTCGAATTCCCATGGAAGTTCCTTCCCTAACGGGCGCTCTGTGACTATTATACCACCAGATTGCAAAATGTCAATTTCCGTGATACATTTCAGGGCATTTTCCAGAAAAACTTCCGCATATGGAGGATCCAGAAAGATGATTCCGAATTTCTCACGGCACCGCTTCAGATAGTCAAGATAATCAGATCGGACAACCTTGGCATCCTGCTCCAGTTTTGTTCTGCGCAAGTTTTCACGAATCAGTCTACAGGCATCGTCCCGCTGATCTACAAATACTGCGCTTTTCGCGCCGCGGCTCAGCGCTTCGATGCCCAGCTGTCCGGTGCCGCCGAACAGGTCCAGCACATCCGCCATAGGGATATCAAAATTAATGATGCTGAATAACGCTTCCTTGACCCGGTCCGTGGTTGGACGAGTCAGCATACCGTCCGGGGTCTTCAACTGGATACCCCGTGCCTTTCCCGTAATTACTCGCATTTATGATTCCTCCTCAGGCCGGTGAAAGTGATGATACACAGCCGCAGCGGCATCCCGCGGAAGCAGACGCTCCAGTTCCGAAATGGATGCTCTGGAAATAGCGGCAATAGATTTGAATGTTTTCAGCAGATCCTGTTTGCGCTTGGGGCCGATCCCGGGAATGGAATCCAGCTCAGAATAGCGCAGCCGCTTACCTCTGAGCTGCCGGTGATAGGTGATGGCAAATCGATGGGTCTCCTCCTGAATGGTTCCGATGAAGGAGAATACCGCCTGATTGCTGTCAATGCCGATTTCATGACCCTCCGGTGTCACCAGTGCCCGGGTCCGGTGCCGATCGTCCTTGACCATACCGAATACATTCATACGCAGTCCGAGCTGTTCCAGCGCTTCCACAGCCACCCTGGCATGGGCGATGCCGCCATCAATCAGCAGAAGATCCGGTGCCTGATCAAATCCTTCATCCCCTGCCTTGTAATGAGAAAACCGCCGGCGCACAACCTGCGCCATGGATGCGTAGTCATCCTGGTTGGTCAGCGCCTCGATCTTAAAGCGCCTGTAGTCTTTTTTTCTCGGTTTTCCATCTTCAAACACCACCATGCTGGCAACAATGTCCGTTCCGGAGATATTGGAAATATCGTAGGACTCAATGCGCCTGGGAGGCTCCAGAGCCAGCATTTTCCCGAGCAGCATCAGTGTGCCATGATTCTTTTCTTCCCGGCTTGTGACCCGCTCAGCCTCCTTAAAGGCATTTTTACAGGCCAATTCCACCAACCGGACGTTATCTCCCCGCTGAGGGACACGCAGGTGTGGTTTGCGTCCGTATTGCTGCTCCAGCAACTGCGCAAATAATTCCGCATCTTCAATCTCAAAGGGCAGCAGCACCCGCCTGGGCGCCAAACCGCGGCTGAGATAATACTGCTTCATCAGGCTGGATACGGCAGATTCCCTGTCGTCCGGAACAGAAAACACCTCATAGTCTTTATCAAGCAGATTGCCCCCGCTGAAATGCAACACTGCAAAACAGGCTTTTGCTTCAGTCTCAGCATATCCAATCACATCCGTATCTGCCAGTGTGCCGGCTGTCACAAGTTGCTTCTGCCCCAGGGATTCCACAGCCTGGAGTCTGTCACGCAGGCTCGCAGCCAGTTCAAATTCCAGATTATCAGCAGCGGTAAGCATCTGTTCCCGGATCTCGGAAGCAACCGTCTTATAGTTTCCAAGCAGCAGTTGCCGCGCCTGCTCCATTAGAGCCCGGTACTCCACACAGCTTTTTCCCTCCATGCACCAACCGCCGCACTGATTCATGTGGTAATTGAGGCAGGGTCTGTCTTTGCCGATGTCCCTTGGGAATTCCCGTTTGCATCCGGGCAGTTTCAGCGTCAGGCGGATGGCCTCCATCACATCCTGGGTCACCCCCCGGCTGCCGTATGGTCCATAGTAACCTGCTCCATCCTCGGAGATTCTGCTGACCATTGTGATCCTGGGATAGACATCCTTCATGTTCAGACGAAGATAAGGGTATCCCTTGTCATCTTTCAGAAGGATATTGTATTTTGGCATATAGCGCTTAATCAAGCTGCACTCCAGCACCAGCGCCTCAAATTCTGAAGCGGCAACAATGACATCAAAATGATCGATTCTGCTGACCATAAGCCGTGTCTTGGGGGTATGGGAAGCCGTATTCTGAAAATACTGACTGACACGATTTTTCAGTTTCTTGGCCTTGCCGACATAAATTACTTTGTCGTCTTTGTTGCGCATGATGTAGACACCCGGTGCATAGGGCAGACTCAGCGCTTTTTCCTTCAATTCATCAAAGGTCATAGGATTCTCCAAAAGAATACCGCCTCAATGTTGCCAAAGCTTCCATTGAGGCGGTCGTTTCACAAAATATCAATAAACATCCCGCTGAAGCAGAGCTTCCAGAGCGTTCACTGCCGCCTCCGCGTCAGATCCCTGCGCGGACAGCGTTACGGTTGCGCCGGTAACAATGCCCAGGGACATGATGCCCAGCAGACTTTTTGCGTTCATTTTACGGTTGGCAGATTCCAGCCAGATACTGCTCTCAAATTCGTTGGCCTTCTGAACGAAGTATGTAGCCTGCTTATTATGCAGACCGGACTCGCAACGAACAAGGACTTCCTTCTTGAACATAAAACACACTCCTTTTTGGCACTGCTTGGTCAGGGCAGCGACAAGTATGCCTATATCATAGCAAATTTACCGAAAAAGTCAATCAATTTTAGCATAAATTCACAAACTATTACTTTAGCACGCTAAATTAACAGATATAGGAAACCGTTTTTGTCAAAAAAGTTGTAAATCAACCAAATTCCGCGATGGTTACGCCATCTTCGCCCTCGCCATAAGCGCCCAGCCGGAATTTCTTAATGAACTTGTTACGGTGCAGTTCCTGCTGCACCGCTGCACGGAGGACACCTGTTCCCTTGCCATGGATAATCCGCACCTGTTTCAGACCGGAACGCATGGCGCTGTCCAGGTAGCGCTCCAGAACGCAGATGGCCTCAACAGAGTCCATACCGCGCAGGTCTACCTCCATAGGCTGTGCTTCCAATTTCATTTCGCGGCCTGAATGGGCAGGTCTGACAGCCTTCTGCTTATACGGATTCTCATTCTCCAGCAGATATACCTCTTCAGGCTTGACCGTCAGCTTCAGAATACCGGCCTGAAGCTGATAGGTGCCATCTTTATTGATGGAAATGACGCTTGCCTTGGTTCCCAGTTTCAGCAGTTCAACAGTATCGCCCACCATGACCCCCCGTTTGGGCTGGGGGCGCTGCACCTTGGGCTGCTGGGAACGGATCTGACTTTCCATTTCGTTCAGGCTGCGGCGGACTTCCGCCTGGCGCTGGTTGATGCCAGAGGCATCGGCGCTGTCCTGAAGCTGCTTGCGCAGAGCCTTCAGTTCCTCGGATGCCAGATTTGCCGCAGTGCGTGCATCATCAATGATCCGCTGAGCCTCCCGGCGGGCGGATTCCATTGCCTTTTCTTTTTCCTTCTGAAGCTGGGCGGAGTATTCCTCACTCTGCTGCTTGATCTTTGCGGTCTCCGCCTTCAGGCGCTCGGCCTCCAATCGGGCAGATTCCATCTGCTGGCGCTGCGATTCCAGTTTAGAAATTACATCTTCGAAATTCTTGTCACTCTTGTCCACCAGATCATCGGCTTCTTTCAGAATCTCCTCAGACAGTCCCAGCTTTCTGGAAATGGCAAAGGCATTGGACTTGCCGGGAATACCGATGAGCAGCTTGTAGGTGGGCCGCAGTGTCTCAACGTCAAATTCGCAGGAAGCATTGATGACGCCTTCCGTACGCATGGCATAGAGCTTCAGTTCTGCATAGTGGGTCGTAGCCGCGACGCGGCTGCCCATCTTACGGCAGAATTCAATAATCGCGGTAGCCAGAGCCGCGCCCTCAGCAGGGTCTGTGCCGGCGCCAAGCTCGTCAAAAAGAACCAGAGTACGGTCATTGCACTCTGCCACCACATCCACAATGGTGCGCATATGGCTGGAGAACGTGGACAGGCTCTGGGCGATGGACTGCTCATCACCGATGTCGGCCAAGATCGCATCGAATGTACTCAGACAGCTGCCGTCCCCCGCGGGGATATGCAGACCGCATTCAGCCATCAGCGTCAGCAGGCCGATGGTCTTAAGAGTAACTGTCTTGCCGCCGGTATTGGGACCGGTGATGATCATTGTATCAAAATCGCCGCCAAGACGCAGTGATACGGGCACGACCTTCTTCGGATCGATCAGAGGATGTCGGGCATTGCGCAATTCTACCTTGCCGGTATCGTTCATGATGGGTGCCCAGGCGCGCATCCGGTATGCAAGCTTTGCCTTGGCGAAAATCACATCCAGCTGCACCAGCATCCGGAAATCAAGATCAATATCTTCCCGGTGGGAAGCAGCTTCACTGGACAGTTCCGCCAGAATCCGCTCAATCTCCTTCTTTTCCTTCAGTTCCAGTTCCCGCAGCGCATTGTTTGCATTCACAGCGGACATGGGTTCAACAAAATACGTAGAGCCACTGGAAGAAACATCATGTACAAGGCCAGGCACATCGTTCTTGCATTCTGCCTTGACAGGAACCACATAGCGTCCGTCCCGGATTGTGATGATGGCATCCCGGAGGAACTTGGAGTAAGCGGGAGAAGAGATGATCTTCTGCAGGCTGTCACGGATTTTTCCCGCCTGGATGCGCATATGGCGGCGGATATCTGCCAGCTCATGGGAAGCGTTATCAGCGATCTCTTCCTCGGAAAGGATAGCGCCAAAGATCTTGTCCTCCAGATATTTGTTGGGTGTCAGTGCCTGGAACAAGCTGTCAAGAACGGTTGCCTTCTCGTCATCGGCAACATAGCCTTTGGTGGTGCGGGCACAGCGCAGAACAGCTGCGATATGCAGCAGTTCTTTCGGTTGCAGACTTCCGCCCCGGTCCGCACGTTCCAGCGACGCTGAAACATCCCGAACTTCCGAAAAGCCGGGATTACCCTTGCGGGTACACAAATCTGCGGCTGCAGTGGTCTGTTCCAGCATCAGCCGGACTTCCTCAAGGTCGGAATTGGGGCGAAGCTGCAGACAGGCGGCTTTACCCTCAGAACTGCCTGCGCACTGCGCCAGCAGTTCCAGAACCTGGTCCAGTTCCAGTTTCTGAAGGGATTTTTCGTATAATTCAGACATGGTTTATCTCCTATATCAGCAGGGATTTATAAAAATCAAGGGTTGAAAACCCTCGTTCCAGTTGAGTCGTTAAGTAAGCTTCAGTCAGCTGTGAGAGGACAGTCAGATTCTCTTCTCCGATCTGGAAGGAAAAGAGTTTCTTCGGATCACACAGGCAGGTGTAGCGCATGGCTTCCAGTACCGCCGGATTGATGGGCATACGGATTCCCTTTGAATCCATGCTGCGGCAGCGGGTGCATTCCAGCCGTCCTTCTGCCAGATCGAATTTGTCCGGTGTCTGGCTGCCGCACTCATGGCAGCCGAACAGATCCGGCATATAGCCTGCCAGACAGGCAGCACGCATTTCGAATACCGCTTTGACTTTCTGTTCGCTCTCGTTAAGCCTCGACAGGGCGAACAGGCAGTTGAGCAGCAGCGACTGAAGCTCCGGATTTGGGAGATCTTCCTGAGAGATCACCTCAGCCGCCTGGGCAAAATACGTTCCCAAACTCAGCTTGATCAAGTCACGCCGGAGGGGACTGAACAGCTCAATGGACTGCGCTTCGTTAATGGTATACATCCCCCGGTATTCAAAAAGCGTAAATTCACCATAAGCCAGCAGCTGGCACGGCGCAATCAGAGGACTGTTCTTTCTTCTCAGTCCTCTGGCTTTGATGGTCAGTTTGCCGTGATTGCGGCTGAGTACTGTAAGCAGTGCGTCCCGGTCATTGTAATCCGTGACTCTGAGCACAATGGCCTGGATCGTCAGATACATGGTTTGCCTCCATTTTGGTTGCCTTCTGGTACATCAGATAGTATTCCGGTGCGCCGGTCTCCATAAAAAACTGCCAGTAATCCGATGCGTTCATGCTCATCCCTCCCATTGTTAGGATTTGCAGAACAGGAAGACTCTACAACTGGAAATTATTCGCTGTAACCGAAATTGCGGACCAGGAAGTCGGAATCTCTCCAGTTCTCCTTCACCTTTACCCAGGTGGTCAGAAATACCTTGGTACCCATAAACTTTTCGCAGTCAGATCTTGCCATGGAAGAGATCTTCTTGAGCATATCGCCGCGCTTGCCGATAATAATGCCCTTGTGGCTGGCCTTTTCGCAGTAAATGGTCGCGTCGATGTCGATAATGCCGCTGTCGCGCTCGGAGAAGCGAGTGATCTCTACGGCAGTACCGTGAGGAATCTCCTTGTCCAGATTCCACAGGATCTTTTCACGAATGATCTCCGCCATCACCTGACGCTCCGGCTGATCAGTGGTCAGATCTTCCGGGAACAGGAAAGGAGACTCAATGGCATACTTTTCACAGGTCTTCAGAAGATCGTCAACACCGTCGCCGGTCTTGGCGGAGATGGGAATGATGGCATCAAAAACACCGGTCTGGGAATACAGGGCGATCACTTCCAGAAGGCCTTCCTTCTCAACGGTATCGATCTTGTTGATGGCCAGAATGGAAGGACACTTGCGGCCCTTGATCTGCTCAATCAGTCCCTCTTCCTGAGGGCCGATGGACGCGATAGGCTCCACGACCAGGATGGTGGCGTCCACATCGGCGATGGAATCCTTGGTAACATTCACCATGTATTCACCAAGCTTTGTACGGGAGCGGTGGAAACCGGGGGTATCTACGAATACGAACTGGGTATCGTCACGGGTGACGATGCCGCAGATGCGGTTGCGGGTAGTCTGAGGCTTATTGGACACGATGGCAATCTTCTCGCCAACGAGATAATTGGTCAGGGTAGACTTACCGACATTGGGACGGCCGGCAATGGTGATCATAGCAGTCTTTGTATTCATAAGTAATCTCCTAAGTTCAGTATTATCTGCTCATTCCGGGAATCGCCGCGGCAATGGCCTCTTCCCGGGCGCGCATCCGGCGCTTCTGTGGACCTTCATCCAGATGGTCATATCCCAGCAGATGAAGCATGGAATGGATAGTCAGGTAACCGACTTCCCGTCTGGAGGAATGGCCGAACTCTTTTGCCTGGGCAATGGCCCGCTCCAGACTGATGCACATGTCGCCCAGAGGACACAGGTCCGTCTCAGGGTCCAGATAATCCTCCCAGTCCTGCGGAGGATTGCCGGCTTCCAGATCAAACATCGGGAAACTCAGTACATCTGTGGGACGGTCGATATTCCGGCTGGCGCTGTTAATGGCATGGATGCCCCGGTCATTGGTGACCAGTACGTTGATCTCGCAGGGGGCATTCACACCCTCAGCATCCAGTACGGCATGGATACATTTTTTGATGACTCCGGAAACCAGCGGCTGCTGGACCGTGAAAATGTCATAAGTCAGGTTGATTTTATGATTCATATCAATTCTTCCTCTGATAACTGCCCTTAAAGTCAGCATTGGGCTTTTTATATTCAGGCTTCTTGTTGGCCTTTTCGTAAGCATTGATGATCTCCTGCACCAGCGCATGGCGGACCACATCCGCAGCGCTGAGTCGGCAGATGGCAATATCATGAACACCTTCCAGAACCCGCACCGCATCCTTCAGACCGGAAACCTTGTCATCCGGCAGGTCGATCTGGGTCACGTCGCCGGTTATGACGATCTTGGATCCAAATCCGAGGCGGGTCAGGAACATCTTCATCTGCTCCCGAGTCGTGTTCTGGGCCTCGTCGAGAATGATGAAACTGTCGTCCAGAGTACGGCCGCGCATATAGGCCAGCGGTGCCACTTCGATGGATCCACGCTCCTGGTATTTCTGAAATGTTTCTGCCCCCAGCATATCATAAAGTGCATCGTAAAGCGGACGCAGGTAGGGATCTACCTTGTTCTGAAGGTCGCCGGGAAGGAAACCAAGCCGTTCGCCGGCTTCCACCGCCGGGCGGGTCAGGATGATCCGGTTCACCGTACGCTCCCGGAAAGCTGCCACGGCAGCGGCGACAGCCAGATATGTTTTGCCTGTACCGGCAGGACCGACGCCAATGGTAATGGTATTCTTCTGAATGGCCTTCATGTATTTCTGCTGGCCGACAGTCTTGGCTTTGATGGGTTTTCCTTTGGCGGTGATGCATACCACATCCTTAGCCATCTGAGCTACCTGATCATCGTTGCCCTCTCTGACCAAAGTGATCAGATAGCGGACACGTTGTTCGTCAATGGTCTCACCCTTGGCGGATAATGCCAGCAGTCCTTCCAATGTCCGGACTGCTTTATCAACATTTTCCTCATCGCCTGAAACCTTCAGGTCAGTTCCGCGGTTGATGATCCGCACTTCCAGCGCATCCTCGATCCGCTTGATATTCTCATCGAAAGAGCCGAATACCGCAATCAGATCATCAACCCGGTCTGCATTGACGATACGTTCAATCTGTTTTCCCATTATAATCTCCAATCTTCTCATAACGAACCCTGCCGATCATCTCGACACAGGAGTATTCCCCTGTCAGTATGCTGACACCATCCTCATGTGTGACCATGCAATCCGCGTTGATGATTTCTCCGGCGACCATGGTCTGACGCAAATAGTCTTCAGTAAAACCGCAGAGCTGTTTTTCAGCTATACGTTGCTCCTGAACACGTTCTGACAGTTCACAGGAGGTCTGTACTTCCTTTACCAGTGTTACTGGAAGCTCAAATCCTCCCGGCAGGATCAAATGATATTCTTGATACATTTTACCACAAGTGGCATCCCAAATTCCACTACCTTTATAGAAATTTATGCGTTTTTTTCCGATGATGAGGCTGAAATTTACCGTCTTGGACCGTTCCCTCCCGCGAAACCGATACTTTGATGGTAAAACCGCCTCCAAATCACGCTGGGTCTGCGCCATGATCTCCCCCTGTGCCTGCGCCGCGCAAATGGTCAGTCCGCAGTCTGTATAACCGGAGATCAATACTTCGCCGCGTTTTACGGCCTGCCCCGCAGCGCACAAAAGATTCCCTTTTGTCGCCGTGCAGGACTGTATAATCCCGTCCCTTGCCGCAACGATGCTGCATACCTGATTCTGCCCTCCTTCTTCCTGCGGTATGCTCCGCTCCCGGACAGATATCACAGCAACACAGCCGTAAGTATTGACACCGGCCCACTTTAGCTGCGGCAGCGCCGACAGCAATTCATTCTTTACCTTTTCACTCCGGACTGTTCGTCTGGAGGCACCGAAGCGGATGCCGCTTTCCTCAGCCGCTTCCAGAATCAACTTTTCGGGAACCGACTCATTTCCATCTACCTGCACAAACCAAACACGGCTCGGTATGGATAGCGCTGCGCTGAGCAAAATCAGCATACCGATGATCAGCACAGGTCTGTGCAGCAGACTCCTGGTGCTCCAGTATATCCCTTTGCGTTCACGCAGACAGAGCCGATATCCCCGCTTTTTCGCAAGACGTTCCAGGTTTTGCAGGTCCGCGCGGTGTATCAGGAACCGAACGGTTAGATCTCCAGACTCACGGACAGATGATACAGTTATCCCGCGGCCACTGATCTCATCAAGCGCAGCTGCCGTATCTGCGCTTGTCAGTTCGACATCGACCATTCCGGCAAGGGACCTCCACATTATTGCGTCCTCCGTGTCAGCTGCACATGATCAATTTTTCCCGTGATGATCAGCTGCTCTCTTGCCATACATGTCAGTTCCAGTCCGCAGCCACAGATGCAAAGCATACCATAGCGCATCTTCACACAGATCCGTTTTTCACTGTACTCCGTGACCCCGCGATGGCCTTCAATCAACACCCTTCTGTCCCCCACAAGCTCCAGAATCGGCTCTCCCGGCATGGTTTCGCCGGGAAGATCCATGCTCTCTGCCAAATGAAGGGCCCATTGTTTTTTCCGCATAAGAGCGCACCTCCTTTTGCTCAAACATATGAATCCCGGGATTATTTTATAGCAGACAATCGCATAGATTCTTCCGAGGTGATGCACATGAACGCTCGAAATTCATGGACGGGGATCTTCCCGGCAGCCGGAATGCTCTTTCTAATCATTGACAGCCACACTGCCGCAGCGGGAATGCAATCCGGAATCGAGCTGTGTCTGAAAACGATCATTCCTTCCCTGTTCCCGTTTTTTATCCTGTCCTTCCTGCTGACCGGAAATTTGACGGGATGCAATTTGAAGATACTGCGTCCGTTCAGCAGGTTCTGCGGTATTCCTGAGGGGGCAGAATCCTTGCTGATAACCGGGTTTTTGGGTGGATATCCGGTCGGTGCGCAGAATACGGCGCTTGCCTGCCAGAGAGGCAGTATCTCAGCAGAAGATGCGCAAAGAATGCTTGCCTTCTGCAGTAATGCAGGACCTGCGTTTCTCTTCGGCATCGTCGGTCCGCTGTTTGATTCCCCCCGATATGCCTGGGTGTTGTGGGGAATTCACATTACTTCCGCCCTGATCGTCGGGGCAATTACAGGAAAGTCGAGTACAAAAGCAGCAGCCATTGCGCATCAATCGGCATTCACATTGACACAAGCACTTCAAAAATCCCTCTCCGTCATGGCGCAGGTTTGCGGTTGGGTCGTCCTGTTCCGCATGATATTGGCATATCTGGACCGGTGGTTATTCTGGTTGCTTCCGCAGGGCGCACAGATTTTCGCAGCTGGTCTTTTGGAACTATCAAACGGGTGTATCCGGCTGCAGGCAATAGATCGTGATGGAATCCGTTTTACAGCAGCATCGTTTCTACTGGCCATAGGCGGGTTATGTGTTACGCTGCAGACAAGTTCTGTGACAAGAGGATTGTCTTTGCAGTATTACTATCCTGGAAAACTGCTGCAGGGTGCATTGAGCATTCTGCTGTCCATTTGCGCGCAGGTATTCTTTCCCGAGGCACACAGAATGGAAAACGGAGCCTTAATTCTTGCGCTCAGCTGTATTGCTTCTCTGATTGCGATTGGTTTCCTCAGGAAAAATCAAAAAAACAGTAGCATTCCGCTTTCAGTTGGTGTATAATCTATACATTATCGCAAGTGAGGTTCGCTCATGCTGTTTCGAAAGAAAATTGAAAAATCCTGCAGTTATTGTCTGTTCAGCACAGCGCTTGACGGTGGAGAATATCTGTGCTCCAAAAAGGGAGTGCAGAACCAGGACGGAAAATGCTTCCGCTTCCGCTATGATCCCTGCAAACGCATTCCCCCCAGGGCAAAGGCACTGGATTTTTCCAAATACGATCAGGAAGATTATTCCCTGTGACCTCAGACGATTCCACCAAGAGAGGAGTATACTGTGGATACAAACAATACTAATGAAAGCACAAAGCGCAGCGGTTTTGCCGTCGTGCTGATCATCTCCGTTTCTGTCATCGGCATTTTGCTGACTGGTGTCCTGTTTTCGGGCCTGCTGTCGACATTCTTTGAACCAATCGAAATACAGGTTCAGGAAAAGCCCGCAGAAACAATCGCTGACACAATGCCTGTCGCAACTGCTCCTGTTGAATATGCTCTGATGGATAACTATGATACCTTTATCTCCGGTACCATGAATGATGCATATGCCGGTGCAAAATCCGTCAAAAAGCTTTTCTGGATCGACGAGGAGGCAGAACTCCCCCCCGTTGCCAATGCCGCCAATTATGGCGAAACCACAGATCCGACCAGTCTGCAGTGGCTGATCGACGAAGCCCAGCAGATCCTGGACGGACAGGAACTGACTTTCAGCACTGATGTTGCGATCTACCCCGGTTCCAAAGTCACATATTATCTCGATGAATCCATCTTTGCCGTCACCTGGAAGGCCGTATATTACGACTTTGTTTACACCATGTGCGAAGTCAAGGTGGCACATCCTTCCCAGGTACGCCGCTACATCGCGGAAGGAACCTACGGCTCCGACTACCTGTACACGCCTACCACCATGGCATCCAGTGTCAATGCCGTGGCAGCAATGAGCGGTGACTATTATCGCGGAAGAAACTACGGCATTGTGGTTTATGACGGTACTGTTCACCAGGTCTCCTACGGCAACCAAGTGGACACCTGCTATGTGGATTATGACGGCGATTTCCACTTCACTTACCGCGGTGAGATCCTGGATAAAGAAGCTGCCCAGAAGTATGTCGATGACAATCATATTTCTTTCAGCCTGGCATTCGGCCCCATCCTGGTGGATAACGGTGTCCGCTGTGAGCATGACAGCTATGCCCTGGGCGAAGTCAACGACGGCTATCCCAGAGCCGCCATCTGCCAGAAGGACAAACTGCATTACATCCTCGTAACCGCAAACTGGGAAGGTCCTTATTATAAGAGTCCCAACATCCACACCTTTGCATCGGTGATCGAAACGTTCCAGGTTCAGAAGGCATACACCCTGGACGGCGGTCAGACCGGTGCCATCGCGATGGATGGCAAGCTGATGAATCCCACACTTCGCGGCGAACAGCGGCGCATCAGCGACATCGTCTATTTTGCAACTGCAGTTCCGAATTGGAGTTCCGAAACCGAAGCAACCGAACCTACTGCATAACAAACCGGGAAGCGATCTGATCGCTTCCCGGTTTTTCTTATTGAATCATTTCGAGGAATTCATCCTCAGTCAGGATCGGAATTCCAAGTTCTCTTGCCTTACGTTCTTTGGAACCCGCATTCTCACCCACAACCACAAAACTGGTTTTCTTCGAGACCGAGCCGGAGGCTTTTCCACCAAGCAATTCGATCTTTTCCGTGGCTTCTTCCCGGGTAAACTTGCTCAGAGCGCCTGTCAGAACAAACGTCTTTCCGGCAAAGCGTGCATCTGTGATGATACGTTTGCTTTCAAAATTCACACCTGCTTCCTTCAGCCGCTGCACCATATGCTTTGACTGGGGTTGTGCGAACCACTCAGCGATGTTGCGGGCCGTAACTTCACCCACATCCGCAACTGCTGTCAACTCTTCAAGCGATGCATTCATCAAGCCTTCCAGACTTCCGAAAGCCGCCGCAAGGACTTTGCCGGCCTTGGCGCCCACCTGACGGATACCCAGTGCGAAAATAAGGCGGCTGACATCCTGATCCTTACTTGCCTGAATTGCCTTCAGAAGCTTTTCAGCGGCTTTACCGCCCTTCTGCCAGAGACTCTTCAATTCATCCAAAGTCAGATAATATATGTCCGCCGGGGATTTCACGAGTCCCTTTTCGATCAGCGCCTCGACGATGGCACTGCCAAGGCCATCGATATCCATGGCATCACGGCTGACAAAATGGGCTATATTCCGGCTCAGCTGAGCAGGACATTCTGCGCCCGTACAGCGAAGAAACGCACCATCCTCATCCCGCTCCACCTTTGCGCCGCAGACAGGACAGGCTTTCGGCAGATAATACGGCTGTGCGTCAGCTGGGCGCTTTTCCATAACCACATCCAGAATTTCCGGAATGATCTCGCCTGCCTTGCGGATGTGGACCGTATCGCTGATTCGGATATCACGTTCCATAATAAAATCCTGGTTGTGGAGGGTCGCGCTGGTAACGGTGGTTCCCGCCAGACGAACCGGACGCACAACAGCCTTCGGGGTCAGAACACCGGTTCTGCCCACCTGAATAATGATATCTTCGACAATTGTTTCCTTGATCTCAGGCGGATACTTGTAAGCCACTGCCCACTTGGGAAATTTGGCTGTAGTGCCCATGCGCTCCCGCTGGAGAAGATCGTTCACTTTAATGACCGCGCCATCGATATCGCAGGCCAACGAGGCCCTGTTTTCATTGATGGATAGAACATATTCATCGATCTGCTGCACATCGCTGAGCTTTTGATAGGGAATAACCTTGAAGCGAAGAGATTTCAGGTAATCCAGTGACTGCGCGTGAGTCTGAAAATTCATCTCTTCCGCAAGCTGAATATTAAAAATCAGGATATCCAGACCGCGGCTTGCTGCGATTTTCGGATCCAGCTGCCGCAGAGAACCAGCAGCAGCGTTTCTGGGATTTGCAAAAAGCGGCTTTCCTTCCTCTTCCTGGCGGGCATTGAGCTTTTCAAAGCTCTTCTTGGGCATATATACCTCGCCCCGGACGATCAGCCTGGAGGGCGCCCCTTCGATGGTCATGGGAATTGAGCGGATCGTCTTCAGGTTTTCGGTCACATCCTCCCCCACGTTTCCATCACCCCGGGTAGCTCCGCGTACAAAATGCCCATCCACATATTCCAGCGCCACAGACAGGCCGTCGATCTTGGGTTCTATGGAGAACTCCGTCTCAGGCTCCACTTCCAGGGTTTTGTTCAGGAATTCATTCAGCTCTTCCAGAGAGAATACATCCTGCAGACTCATCAGAGCCACAGGGTGGGCATACTTCTCAAACGCGCTGACGACCTCCCCCCCCACGCGCTGGGTGGGTGAATCGGGGGTTACCAGTTCCGGATGGTCTTTTTCAAGAACCTCCAGTTCCCTTAGAAGACGGTCATACTCAAAATCAGGCATGGTGGGGTTATCAAGAACATAATAGCGGTAATTTGCTTCGGTCAGAATCTGAGACAGTTCCGCGATTCTCTCTTTCGCTTCCATGTTATCCTCCGGTTTGTAAAAATGTTTGGGGTACATCACCGATGATGACAGTCTCCGCCACCACGACTTCGCTTGTTATGGTGAAACTGGAAGTATGTCCCAGCACCAGTACCGCGACATCCACGCTGACATCCATGATCAGCTGGTGCATCGTCTGATTGATCCCAGCTTCCGAAAAATGGCTGACAAAGACAGCATCACTGTTGCGTATCGAAAGGATATGGACAGGGATCGTCGGTCCTTTGCCGGACAGGAATTCCGGAAGAAACAGACTTCCAAGTGGAATTCCGATGTCCGAAGTGTCCAACGCCAGAATCTCATCATTGATGATGTTCAAAATATCGGTTTTCAGGCGGTTGACCTCGCTCATATTGGTTTTCAGAGCGGTGATCCGGCCATTCAGATCTTTTTCAAAATAGACAATGCGGTCATACTGGATATCTCCTGCCGCGATCTGTTTAGCGATGGCATCATTGGTCAGATCTGAGGTGGTATTCTTCACCTGCGTCTGCGCAAGATCTTCGATCACGAGACGGTATTTGCTGCGCAGCAGCGCAAATGCTACCAGCAGGACCACCAGCACAATGACTGCAAAGCGCAGCAGGTTTTGAATCCAGCGCACCATAACACATCCCCCCGGTCGGAGAATATGCAGACAGATGCCGGAAATTACAACTTTTTCATATGGACAGAGGCAGTCTTTGCCATGAGCTTCTTAGTGCCGATGTCATCGAACGCAATCTCCAACAGCGCATCTCCGCCCATTTTCATAACGGACAGCACCATGCCGCGTCCGAAGGCTGCATGAAGTACCATATCGCCCTTGTTCAGTTCCAGATAAGCTGCTTTCTGACTCTGTGCAGTAAACACAGAATTCTCGCTGCGCTTGGTCTGATCCTTACGGGCCAGGTCCTGTGCCGTTGCTCTGCGGGGATATGCAGCGTAGGAAGAACCGTAAGCACTGCCATAGGCGCCGTAGCTGCCTGTCTCGGGCTTCGGCTTGTATCCGCCCTTGCGGACGACACACTCCTCAGGAATCTCTCCCAGAAAACGTGACTTTAACGCAGAGCTGGTCCGGCCATAGAGCATACGCTGCTTTGCATGGCTGATGGTCAGCGTCTTTTTTGCACGCGTGATGGCAACATAGCAAAGACGACGCTCCTCCTCCATCTCCTCCATATCGCCGATGGCGCGCATTCCGGGGAACAGACCATCTTCAAATCCAACCAGGAACACATGGGGAAATTCCAGACCCTTGGCAGAGTGCATCGTCATCATGACAACTGCATCATCGCTTTCGTTATACTGTTCCAGGTCGGTATACAGTGCGATTTCCTCCAGGAACCCCGCCAGTGTGGGGACATCAGCATTTTCCACATAGGAATTAATGCTGGATTTCAGTTCGCGCACGTTTTCTAGTTTGGTTTTGTTCTCCTCTGTGGGTTTATTCTGAAGCATTTCCACATAACCGCTGCGTTCAAGCAGTTCATCATAGAAGTCTGGCAGACTCATGCCGCCTTCCAGCAGTTCCGCCATGCCTTCGATCAGAGCGGTAAACTGCATCAGCTTCATGGCAGGCTTTTCCAGCGGGCCGTAGGAATAAGGATCCGATACAACGCTGTAAAGATGCTTTCCCTCTGCCTGCGAGAGACGCTCGGCAGTTTCGACTGTCTTTGCACCGATGCCTCTGGGCGGATTATTGATGATCCGCTTCAGCCGTAAATCATCGGATCGGTTGTTGATCACACATAGATAGCTGAGCATATCCTTGATCTCTGCCCGGTCAAAGAAGCGCATTCCACCAATGACGCGGTATGGAATACCATTGCGCTTCAGCGCAAATTCCAGCGCGTTGGACTGAGCATTGGTGCGGTAAAGGATCGCATAATCCTTGAAATTCTTACCCTTGGAACCTGCAATAATCTGTCCTGCGACAAAATTACCCTCCGCACCTTCGTCAAAAGCCTCATAGATTGTGATGGGATCGCCGCTTCCGTTGGCGGTCCACAGCCGCTTTCCTTTACGGCCCAGATTATGTGAGATAACCGCATTTGCAGCATTCAGGATAGACTGGGTGGAGCGGTAATTCTGTTCCAGCCGGATCACCCGGGCACCGCGGTACTGCTGTTCGAAGCTCAGAATGTTTTCAATGGTAGCACCGCGGAAGCGGTAGATACTCTGATCATCATCGCCCACAACGCAGATATTCTCATAACCGCCGGCCAGGAGACTGGTCAGCAGGTACTGCATATGGTTTGTATCCTGATACTCATCAACAAGGACATAATGGAATTTTCTCTGGTAATACCGCCGTACATCCTCATGTTCCTGAAGCAGTCTGACCGTAACGCAGATGATATCATCAAAATCCAGGGCGTTATTTTCCTTCAGGCGGGTCTGATATTTCTGGTAGGCTCTGGCTATGTGGAGCATTCTCAGATCGTTGGTCGTTTCCGCGCGTTCCAGCAGCTCATCGGGGGTAGTCATTTTGTCTTTTTCTTTACTGATGGCACACAGCACAACTCTTGCGGGGAATGTCTTATCATCAAGACCCATGTCCTTTATGATGTCCTTCATCACCCGCTCGGAATCGGAAGAATCGTAAATGGTAAAACTTCTGTCATAACCCATCCGTTCAATCTCCCGGCGCAGTATCCGGCAGCAGGCAGAATGGAAGGTCATGGCCCAGATATCCTGCGCTTCCGGTCCCAGCAGCACAGAAAGGCGCTCTTTCAATTCATTTGCAGCTTTATTTGTAAAGGTAATGGCGATAATACTCCACGGTGCGGCAGGCCGCAGCGCACAGAGGTATTCTGCCCGCTGGCGGTCATATTCAGAGCAATCTTCCGGCAGATTTTCAAGGAAGAGAACATCTTCTTCGGTAACCGTATCTGGGATCTCATAGCTGTCAGCCGCGCAGCCGAAGCGCATCAAATTGGCAATCCTGTTAATCAGGACTGTGGTCTTTCCGCTTCCTGCACCTGCGAGCAGCAGCAGCGGACCGTCCGTTGTCAGGACAGCTTCCTGCTGCATATTATTCAAATTGGAAAATTGACCCGCAATATACTGCCGTCGGGCAGTCAGAAAGCGGGCTTCGAATTGTTCGTTCATAGGCACACCTGTCCATAATAAGATGCTCCTATTTTAACGCATTTTGCAGAAAAGGTAAAGGGTATTTTTACGACAGCAGTTCCCGCAGATGTACCAGCGCCTTTTTTTCGATCCTGGAAACCTGAACCTGACTGACAGATAGTACCTTAGCAACACGATCCTGTGTCAGGCAATGATAGTAGCGCAGTTTGATGACCATATTCTCACGTTCCGGAAGCCGTTCGATCGCCTGACGCAGGGCAATACGTTCTACCATCTTTTCCTCGGATTCCGTATCGGTCAGTACGTCTTCCAGACTGAATCCTTCATCGCCCGTTTCCTTCTGGATCGACTCAGTTGCAGCTGTTGCCGTCTCAGCCATGGCGATCTCTTCGGGTGTCAGTCCTGTCTGCCGGGAGATCTCCTGTACCGTCGGTTCCCTGCCAAAGGCTGACGTCAGATGATTTCGTGCGATCTTAATTGTCGCCGACTGTTCTTTCAGTCCTCTTGATACTTTCACCGCACCGTCATCCCGGAGAAAGCGTCTGATCTCTCCGGCAATCTTCGGTACTGCATAAGTTGAAAACTGTGTACCGTATTCCAGATCAAACCCCTCAACTGCTTTCAGAAATCCCAGGCAGCCCAGCTGGTACAGATCGTCTGCTTCTGTTCCTCGCCCCATAAAGCGCCTGGCCACGGACCAGATCAGTCCGGAGTTCTCCATCACCAGGGCCTCCCCTGCTGCCTCATCTCCCGCCTGACGCAGGGCAATCAGCTCTTCTGTCCGGGTCATTGGCGCTGACGGATCTTCCGCCGCATATGAACACTGGTGCCCTTCCCCGGCTGAGATGTCACCTCAAAACTGGTCATAAAGCTTTCCATGATGGTAAATCCCATACCGCTTCGGTCAGCACCACCGGTTGTATATGTGGGCCTTCTCGCCTGCTCCAGATCCGGTATTCCAACACCCTTGTCTTTTATGACGATATCCAGCGTATTGTCCTTCAGAATGCGGCAGCGCAGGGTGATATTGCCCAAATCTTCCGGATAGGCATGGACAATGCAATTTGTTACCGCTTCGGACACCGCTGTGCGGATATCACCCAGTTCTTCCATCGTCGGATCCATCTGCGCTGCAAAACATGCCACAGCCGAACGGGCAAATGCTTCATTTGTCGACTTGCTTGGAAATTCCAAAATCATATAATTCCCGAATTTCATGATACTGCCTCCTTCATTTGCACCAGTTTGTCAATCCCGGATGCGCGGAATACACGCATCGGTTGATTTCCGATCCCCGTGAGAATTAACTGCCCCTCGATCTGAGTCATATACCGCAGCGCGTTGATCACAACCGCAATACCAGATGAGTCCACAAAGGTGACCTCCGCAAAATCCAGAACACACAATTCTGGGGTGTACGCTTCAATTTTGGCCGCAATGGCCTGAATATAGCTTTTAGCGCAATGATGGTCGATCTCTCCGGTCAGTGCGACCGTCAGCCTTCCATTTTCCAAAAAGCTGGTAAAATGCATGATATCTCCTCCTTGGTAAAATGTCCGTTTCCAGTATAAAAGAGTGTGTTCACTTTTGCCGTCGGAAGAAAGGGGCAAAAAAGAAAAAGAGGTGCAAACCATTGGTTTGCACCTCTTTAGAAATATAAGGTTTACAGCTTCTGCATGGATTCCAGGCTCTGTTCCAGCTGGGCGATCAGGTCACGGGTCTTGGCGGCCTTTTCGCGCTCGGCGGCGACAACAGCCTCAGGCGCACGGGCAACAAACTTCTCGTTGCTCAGCTTGCCTTCCAGACCGGACAGGAACTTGCGGTTCTTCTCCAGTTCCTTAGAGATCCGCTCCACTTCCTTCGCAACATCCACCAGCTGACCCATGGGGATATACAGCTTGGCATCGGGAGTAGCGCAGGTAACCATGCCGTCCAGGTTTTCAGGCTCATTTTCCAGAATGGACACAGCATCGGCATAAGCCAGTCTCTGAATGAAGCCCTCACCCTCAGTAAAGATCTGAGGCTTGGAGGTCAGAACGTACAGCGCAGCCTTCTTGCTGGGAGGAACGTTCATCTCGGTACGGCGGGCACGGATCGCACGGATCGCATTCATAACGGACTCCATCTGAGATTCCTCAGCCTTGAATGCCAGATCAGCGCTGTACTCAGGCCACTTTGCAACGATCAGTGCATCACCCTCGTGGGGAATGGACTGCCAGATTTCCTCAGTAATGAAGGGCATGAAAGGATGCAGCAGGCGAAGGATCTGATCCAGAACATAGACCAGAACCTGGATGGCGGTCTGCTTGCGGTCAATATCCTCGGAGTACAGACGGGCCTTGGTCAGCTCGATATACCAGTCGCAGTAGGTGTCCCAGATAAAGTCGTAGATCTTCTGAATGGCGACACCCAGCTCATACTTATCCATGTTTTCAGTAACTTCAGCAATCAGGGTATTCAGCTTGCTGAGGACCCACTTATCAGCGATCTCCAGCTTGGAAGTCTCGGGCAGCTCATTTCTGGCATCCTCAGACAGATTCATCAGAACATAGCGGGAAGCGTTCCACAGCTTATTGGCGAAGTTACGCATGGCCTCGCAGCGCTCCACATAGAAACGCATGTCGTTTCCGGGAGAGTTGCCGGTGACCATGTTCATACGCAGTGCGTCGCATCCGTACTTTTCGATCATCTCCAGAGGATCGATGCCGTTACCCAAGGACTTGGACATTTTGCGGCCCTGATTGTCTCGGACCAGACCGTGAATCAGCACGGTGTGGAAAGGCGTCTTGCCGGTATGCTCGCAGCCGGAG
>JAGAUY010000081.1 GCA_017620525.1 Oscillospiraceae bacterium
GTCACCGGTGCCAGACCCAAGGCTCAGATTCTCGCCATGCTGTGAGGAGGTGCAAAGATGAGATTCTTCGATTTCCTGAAGGGCCCTGACATCAATCAGGGTGTCAAAGAATATAGCACTACGGATGGCGCAGTCCTGCTGGATGTTCGTACCCCTGACGAATACCGGCAGGGACATATCCCTGGCTGCAAAAATGTCCCCTTGCAGTCTATTGACAAAGTGGCTGGTATGATTGAGGGTAAAGCTACCCCCATCTTCGTGCATTGTCTCAGCGGCGCAAGAAGCCGACAGGCAGCTGCTGTTTTGCAGCAGATGGGTTATACCAATGTGAAAAACATAGGCGGAATCTCCGCTTATGCAGGAAAGGTGGAACGCTGATATGAAGGTTGTAATTGTAGGCGGTGTGGCAGGCGGTGCTACCGCTGCCGCCCGTATTCGCAGACTAAATGAGCAGGCAGAAATTGTGGTTTTTGAGCGGTCAAAGTTTATTTCCTATGCCAACTGCGGTCTGCCTTACTATATCGGAGATGTAATTACCGATCCGGAAGATCTGACCCTCCAGACACCGGAGAGCTTTTACTCCCGCTTCCGGGTGACCATGAAGATTCGCCATGAGGTCACGGCAATCCACCCGGATCGGAAAACCGTGTCCGTGCGGAATCTGGAAACCGGGGAAGTATTCGAGGAATGCTACGACAAGCTGCTGCTCTCTCCCGGTGCGAAACCCACCCAGCCCCGGCTCCCCGGTGTGGGCCTCAGTAAGCTGTTTACCCTGCGCACCGTGGAGGACACCTTCCGCATCAAAGACTACATTAACAAAAACAATCCCAAATCCGCTGTACTGGCAGGCGGTGGCTTCATTGGATTGGAACTGGCGGAGAATCTGCGGGAGCTGGGGATGGATGTTACCATCGTCCAGCGTCCGAAACAGCTTATGAATCCCTTTGATGCCGATATGGCTTCTTTCATCCACAATGAAATGCGCAGGCACGGTGTCAAGCTGGCACTTGGTCATACTGTGGAAGGGTTTGAGGAAAAGGACGGCGGCGTGGATGTACTGCTGAAAGACGAAGCTCCCCTTCATGCTGATATGGTAATCCTGGCCATTGGTGTTTCTCCCGAAACCACCCTTGCAAAAGATGCCGGGTTAGAGCTGGGCATTAAAGGAAGTATTGTGGTCAATGACCGGATGGAAACTTCCGTTTCCGACATCTATGCCGTGGGCGATGCGGTGCAGGTGAAGCACTTCGTCACCGGGCAGGATGCTCTGATTTCTCTGGCAGGCCCTGCCAATAAACAGGGACGAATTGCTGCGGACAACATCTGCGGCGGAGACAGCCGGTATACCGGCTCTCAGGGCAGCAGTGTCATCAAGGTCTTTGACATGACCGCCGCCACCACCGGTGTGAATGAGACCAACGCCAGAAAAGCAGGGCTGGATGTTGATACGGTTATCCTGTCGCCTATGAGCCATGCGGGCTACTACCCCGGTGGGAAGGTCATGACTATGAAAGTGGTTTTTGAAAAAGAAACTTATCGCCTGCTGGGCGCTCAGATCGTAGGTTACGAAGGTGTGGATAAGCGCATCGATGTACTGGCTACCGCTATTCGTGCAGGAATGAAAGCCCCAGAGCTGAAGGATCTGGATCTGGCCTACGCACCGCCTTATTCCTCCGCCAAAGACCCGGTAAACATGGCGGGCTTTATGATTGAGAATATCGCAAAAGGTGTTCTGAAACAGTGGCATCTGGAAGATGCAGATAAGCTTCCTCGTGATGGAAGCGTAACTCTGTTGGACACCCGCACTGTGGAAGAATTCGCACACGGACACATTGACGGCTTCTTTAATATCCCAGTGGACGAGCTGCGGGAGAGGTTGGATGAACTGGACAAGAACAAGCCTATTTATGTCATCTGCCAGAGCGGCCTGCGGAGCTACATTGCCTGTCGTATCCTGGCTGGAAACGGCTTTGACTGCTATAACTTCTCCGGCGGCTTCCGGTTCTACGATGCGGTGACCAATGATCGCTGCCTTATTGAATCCGCCACCGCCTGCGGTATGGACAAATAACAATAACCCCTTCTCAGATTCCGCAAGAAATGAGAAGGGGTTATCCTTTAGTAAATGATAATTCCAAGCACAGCCGAGGCAATGATCAGCAGGATTGGCGATGGTTTTTCTTTTTTCAGATAGCGATAGATGGGTATGCAGGCAGTCAGTACCGCCGTCATCAGCAGCGCCCGGAAGTCCACATTGGCACCTTGTACCAAAGGAAAGCAATTGTGCAGCGTCATATAAAGACCGGTAGCCAGGATGATGCCAATCATACAAGGCTTCAGTCCTTGCAGAACAGCCTGCGCATACCTACTTTTCAGAATGCTCCCCAGCAGGTTCATGACCAGCAAAATCACAAAGAAGGATGGCAGTACCACCGCCAGTGTAGCGAGGACTGCACCCAAAAATCCGGCTTGACTGCTGCCCACATAGGTAGCCAGATTCACCATAATGGGACCAGGTGTGCTCTCGCTGACGGCAATCATATAGCTCAATTCTGCATCGCTTAGCCAGCCGTAGGACAGCACCACATCCCGGATGAGAGGGATGGCGCTATATGCACCGCCAAAGGTAAAGCTGCCTACTTTCAAAAAGCCCAAAAGCAGTTCCAGATAGATCATTGCCCCTCACCACCTCTCTGTGCCAATACACGCTTTACGGCAAAAACGAAAAGACTGATGATTCCCGCTGCCAGCATCAGAACCACAGAGGAAATCCGCAGGGAGAAAATGTTGCTCAGTAACATGATTATGAAAGCACAGCCTGCGATTATACGAGGCTGCGGCTTTTTCTTCATCTTTTTCAGCATCATCAACCCGGCATCTAAAATCAGCAGGCTTACTCCTATTTTAATGCCTCTGCACGCTGCAGCGATTACCGGATATTCCAGAAAATGCTCCAGGAACATGGAGATGATATAAAGGATCACAAAAGAAGGAAGCACGATACCCAGAGTTGCCAGAACGGCACCTGTCATGCCAGCTATCTTGTAGCCCACATAGGTGGCACAGTTGATGGCGATCGGACCGGGCGTGGATTCGGCCACCACGGTCAAATCCATCATCTCATCCTGCGTCAGCCACTGCTTTTTTTCCACGCAGGTATCGGTGATCACGGAGATCATAGCGTATCCGCCGCCAAAGGTAAACAGTCCGACTTTCATAAAACTGAAAAAGAGCTCCGAAAGGATTAGCTGTTGCTTAGGCATTTTGCAGTTCCTCCAATGCGGCTTTGTCTGTAACCTCTACTGTTCCACGAGTCAGCTTGACCATACCCTCGTTCTGGAAATAGCGAAGCATTCGAGTAACTACCTCACGGGCGGTACCCATGTGGCCCGCAATGGTTTCATGGGTAATCTTGAGGATGTTTGTTCCCTCTAAGCTGCATTCCTCCAGCAGAAATCCTGCCAGCCTTTTATCAAAGCTTTTCCACATGATCTGCTCCATGAGCCACATAACCTCAGAAAAACGGGTAGCCATAATTTCGTTGGTAAAATTAGCTACCACAGCAGACTCTTTCATA